>NZ_JABDWV010000002.1:0-478910 GCF_019685435.1 Rhizobium sp. NLR10b
TGGGGGCGATCAAACTCTAGCTCGGCCCGGCATTCGCAAGAACGTCGACCTGCCATTTCACGATCCGTCCCCCATCGCCGGAGAAGGATGGCCGTCCTCTCCGGCGCTTCTTTATCTCAACAAGAAGCGTGGAAATCATAAGACAAGCTTTTCCGGGTTAGATTGAAGCATTCTGCCGGAGCAGGTTTTCGTCAGGGCAAAGGCGATTGGCGACGGGCATACCCCAAGGTACGTCCGAGCCGATCGCCTTTGATCCTGGCGGAAACATGCCCGGCCCTACGGGTTGGCTGAAACGGGCCGGCTGATCGACCGGCCGGCTTGGCCGTAGAGCTGGGCTACGGCGCGCGCCGGCCGGTCGACCATCCGACTCCGTTTGAGCCAACAGAATGTTTCAATCTAACCCGGAAAAGCTCTAGCAGGCGACGCCAGCAGTCAGCATGCCGCGCGCCTCTAAAAAAGACGCGCGGCGCTTCCGTTTACTGCTCGATGGCGAAGGTCACGGTGACGCTGACAGTGTAATTGTTCTCGCCGCCCTGGACGGGAACGGCAGCGTCGGCTTCCTTCATCATCGTGGCGCGATAAGCGGGCTGCGGCAGCGGACGCGGCTCATTCTCGTTGATTTCGATGATACGGCCGAGCTTGACGCCGGCGGCTTCGCTCAGCGTTTTCGCCTTCTTGACGGCTTCGGCGACGGCGTTCTTGCGCGCCTCTTCGAGCGCCGCCTCCGGCTTGTCGTTGGTGAACTGGATGTCGCCGCCCTGGTTGATGCCGAGGGTAACGGATTGGTCGATCACCTGGCCGAGCTTGGAAAGGTCGCGCAGGCGCACGGTAACCGAGTTGATCGTCTGGTAGCCGATCAGCTGCGGCTGCTGCTGCTGGCCGTCGACCGGCTGCGGATAATTGAACTGCGGCTGGATGGAGAAGCCTGAGGTCTGCAGATCGCGCTCGGCGATTCCGCCGTCCTTCAGCGCCTTCAGCACGTCGTTCATCGCCTTGTTGTTCTCATCGAGCGCTTCACGGGCGGTCTTCGCCTGCTTGACGACGGCGAGGTTGACGACCGCCATGTCCGGCGCCAAGGACGATTCGCCATCGCCAGTCACCGAAATCACCGCCTCACGCGGCTTTGCCTCCTGCGCCAATACAGGCGCGGCGCTGCCGAGCGGCAGAGCAAGAAGGGCAGTCATCACAAGTGTCTTGGAAAAAATCGGCGCCATGTTTCATTCCCTAGTTGTCGTTTCCCGATGAGCTTTCTGTCGGTTGATTGTGAAGCTATTGCGGCGGAAGGGAGGAGCGGTGGCGGAACGGGAGAAAAATGTGAGGGTGCGGGAGGAGAGGGGTGCTGCCCCGGCCCCGCTAGGGTCTCGCCCCGTCATTAGGTTCCTCATGGGGAGGTTGGTTGGGGTGAAGGTCCCCTCCTTCTCATCCCTCATTCCTGACGAGCACAGGAATGAGGGAGGTTGAGGGTGACGCGCTGATCAATCGCCGATGGCTCGGCTTTCCGGCTCCGAAGCAACCTTCGGGCCGATGATTGGCGCAACACCGTTGAAGAACGGCATGACGATCTGCCGACATATGGCGCCCGCCTCCAGGACCGAGACCGGCACGAACTTTGTGGGCCTGGTCGGCAGTTCCACGATTTCTGAGGACAATCGGCGGTTCTCTTCATCGGCAATCTATGGGTCACGCAATCTGAACGGCCCAACGGCATCGGCACGAAGCTGATGGCGGCGGCGGAGGAGGGGCGCCGCCGCGCCGCAGTCGTGGCCTGCGTCGACACGCTCTCGGCCCAGGCGCCGAGCTTCTATCCGAAGCTCGGCTATATCGAATTCGGCAGGATTGGCGGCTACGCCGAAGGCCGGCCGATCGACAGAATCTGGTTCAGGAAGGAGTTATCCGCCGCTTGAAAAGATTGGTCAGCGGCGGCTTTGCGCCGCGCGTCAGGCGCCGAAATCATCCATGAAGGAGGGATGAATCGCGGGCTTGCGCTCTTCGCGCGCTTCGCGAATGCGCTGGGGAACCGCACCGAGACCGGCGACAAAACGGGTCAGGAGGTTGCGGTTGAAAAGTTTCTGTAGGCTCATGGCAGTTCACTCATTGTTTTTTTTGTTAGCTGGCGGCATATATTTTGCGCAGGCTGCCTTAACAACGGGCAATTTTGCATGACAGTTATGTGACAGCGCATAGTCTTGAAAAGATGGGCTGAAAGGCGATCACTTTAGCGTGACAAGAACCTACCGGAGGCAGTCGATTGCCGCAGATCAATGCTCTCTGCACCGCGGCGTGTAAATTGTACGGCTTGGGTTGAAGCCATGCCCGAAGGAGAAGCTCAGATGAACCGATTTTTCGCATTGATCGCGACCGGAACGCTGATCAGCCTTGCCACGCTCATTTCGGCCTGCACATCATCAGGATACATCGACCAGACTTCGTCGATCGACGGCGGTTACTACTACGAGAGTCAGCCGCTCAATCCGGCCTGCGGTGGTGGGTTCAGGCCAAGCGATGGGCGTTCATGCAGTTATTAGAGGGTGCGCTACTTGCCATGACCGCTTCGGCGGATATGTTCTCTACCGTGCAGTTATGCGAGTGTGTCTTTGGCGTTACAGCTATTTGTTGAACTAGGCTGTACCCTCCAGTTGTGTTGCAAGACATGGGGTCACGAACATGAAGCTCACGATCGCCACAACTTTTCTAGCACTTGCCGCAACGACCGCCTTTGCAGCGGATGCCGTGCAGGATGTCCCGACCGCACCTGTTGCGGCTGCGCCAGTTTTCACCTGGTCGGGCCCGTATCTCGGAATCGATGGCGGCGCCAGTTGGCTAAACGGTGACTTCAGCGCCGGCGGCGCCAGCGATTCCCAGGATTTCAACGGTGGCGTCTTCGGTGCATTTGCGGGTTACAATTTCCAGTTCGACAACAACATCGTAGTCGGCATCGAGGGCAACCTCGAATACAACTGGAACGAAGAGGAAGCGCTGGGGGCGGATGTCGGCACCGATTGGGCCGGTGCAGTTCGTGGTCGTGTCGGCTACGCCTTTGACAGAGCGCTGCTTTATGGCGCGGCCGGTTGGACCGCTGCGCGTGGATACGTTGACCTGCCGGGATTCGATAAGGAAACGGAGACCTTCAACGGCTACACTGTCGGCGCTGGCGTCGACTTTGCCATCACCAACAACATCTTCGCCCGTGGCGAGTATCGGTATAATGACTTCGGCGAGAAAGACATTCTCGGCGTTGATGTCGACCTCAACCAGCACGAACTCAAGTTCGGAATCGGTGTAAAATTCTAAGGACTGCCGTTGGATCAGCCGTAGGAGAGTCCCGCCAAGCTTAATCTCGGCCACAGGCTTCCGCGCAGTCCAATTTGCTCAGATATTCACCCGGCGTCACTTGGCGAGGTTGCCGATGCCCTTGTCGCGGCCTGGCCGACAGACGACAGCAAGGAATACATCGCCGCCGCAAAAACATGCCTGTGCCGTTCAGGGCAATATCCCCGCAAAGACAGCGCGTGCCGCCCTCATTCGCGCTGCAGAGGAAGCGGAATTCCTGTGATTGCTATCGTCCACTGACGGGATGCCTGGCGTGACGTGGCGCCATGCCGGCGTCGCGGAGCGCTTCGGTCCAAACTGATCAAACCTCATCGCAACGCAAACGGGAGGGAGGGGTTAGCACTTCCTTTCAGATAATCTTCTTCCGGATGGCTGGCATACCTATCCCTTCTACGAAAGTAGAGGGGGCTACGTCAGACCAAAGTCCGTTGCGCCCGCAGATCAAAGTTGGAGAGTAGGCGTTTAAGGCGATCGTCTAAAGATGTCGGCGGCTGAGATTTTCCCGCTTCCGAAGTGAATGTAGAAGAACGCCGGAAATCAATAATGCAGTTCCTTCATCCGTACGAAAGTATCTTTGTCGTTGACGTGGCGAGAGATCTGCAATGCTGTCATGTACAGAGGAGGATCGACGAGGGACCACTAATTCTGACCAGCCCTTGGTCTCTGTGGTCATCCCGGCCTTCAACGCTTCCACCTATATTGAGCGCACGCTTCGGTCCGCCCTGCGCCAGACCTACACTGTCCTGGAGATTATTGTCGTCAACGACGGCTCCACAGACGACACGGCAAAACTCGTCGCGCAGATAGCGATGTCGGATTCGCGGATCCGCCTCTTGTCCACGCCTAACCGCGGTGTCGCGGCCGCAAGGAATACGGGCATCGAGGCATCATCAGGTCGATTTGTGGCATTCCTCGACGCCGACGATCTCTGGCACCGGACGAAAATCGAAAAACAGGTGAACGCTCTCAACCGGTTGTCCTCGCGGTGGGCTGCGGTCTACGCGCAGCATTGCCTCATCAACGAGGACGACGAAATTATTCGCCCTGGCACTTCCCATGTCGCAAGAGGATATATCTATGCCCGGCATCTGTCTTTTAAGTACGTGGGCAATGGAAGCGCGCTTCTCGTCCGGCGAAACGTTGCGCTTGAGATTGGTGGATTTGATAGCTCATATGCAGCAACGGGTATCGGAGGCTGCGAAGACCTTGATTTCGAGCTCAGGCTCGCGGCACGCTACTGCATCGAAGTCGTTCCCGAGCAGCTGGTGGGATACCGACAGCATCCCGGCAGCATGTCTTCCAATCACCTGCGAATGGGCAAAGGTGCTCTGGAAGTCGTCAGGCGTTCGCTGGCCGCAAATCCGCACCTCCCCCGATACGTGGTTCGAAGTGCAATCGACGCCACGCAAAAATTTGCGTTCTGGGAATTCCGACAAGATCGGAGAACATATCTGTCACTCGTGACCATTGGAGTGATTTTACGAATCGACCCCTGTTACGTGGTTCGGCTCGTGCTTCAGAAGGGTCTGCGCGGGATACAACACTGTCTTCGTCTCCGGACGAGCACCGCAGGCGGTGAAGATCCACCGCGAAGGAACAGGTCGAAATTCGACGAACAAATTGTCCCTTCGTTTCTTGAATGCACAAAGGAGACGCCGCGGTTAAGACGTCACCTGACGCGGCTGACCGCGGTGGATGTAATTCTGAATCAACTGTTTGCCCCGAGCGAACGGAGCCTGACGCGGACGAAGGTGGAATGATAGAGGAATCGCGGGCCTTGGAACCGGGCCCGCGATGCTTTCAGCTTATTGGATGACCTCGATCACCGCGCGGGCCTTCGGATTGACGAGCACACGACAACATAGCCGTAATCAGGTTGATCTGGGATTGTGGATCTCGACTGTGTCAGGAAGGGTCGTTCCGACTGCAACGTCACCTTCAAGCGTGACAGCGAACTAGAAAAATGGTGGGCCCGGAGGGACTCGAACCCCCAACCAAGCGGTTATGAGCCGCCGGCTCTAACCATTGAGCTACAGGCCCTCAGCGTCGGATGTCCGACGCCTGGTTGCCGGGGCAATGGTTCCCACGGCATCGGTTCGCTCTAGCTCATATTGCAGGGAGCCACAAGCGGGCAGGGCAACATCTGTGGATGATGCATATTTCATGGGCAGAGGCACTGGAACCTTCGCATGGCGGATACACTTATTCGAATCATATTTCGCACGGAAAGGGCGATTGCAGATGACTTCGAACAGTGCCGTGGTGCTCATCGTGGAGGATGAGCCGCTGATCCGGTTCAATATCCTCGATGTGCTGGAGGACGTCGGTCATGTGGCGCTGGAGGCGGCGAATGCGGATGAGGCGCTGGTGGTGCTGAAGGGGCGGCAGGATATCGATATCCTGTTCACTGACGTCAACATGGCCGGTTCGATGGATGGCATCCAGCTTGCCAAGCGGGTGAGGGCGATGCGGCCGAATATCGGCATCATTATCACCTCCGGCATGGTGCGGCTCGATCCGATGGCGCTGCCCGCCAATACCGCCTTCCTGCCCAAGCCCTATCTGCACGACACGCTGATTGCGACGATCGATTCCCTGATGGCATAAATGTCCTCCCCGATGAGGTGACGACCTCGGCTAACCGGGGCGCGCGGCCGCAAAACGGGGACAGGTTTTGCGGCCGCGCGAGGCGCTGCGAGGCGAGCCCCTCTTCAGGCGCGGCGGAGGGGACCGCACCCTCAGCCGAAGCTGCTCTTCAGCGCCTCATTCTCATGCTGAGCCTTCTTTTCGTAGATTGTGAACAGCGCCATCGAAAGCAGATAGGAGAGGAACGGATCCCCTATCTGCGTGGCGATGTCGCGGGATGCGAGGACATGGCGCTCCAGGGCGGAGATGTCTTTCGGTGTTGCGGTTTCAACGAGGCGTTTCATGCTGCCATCTCCAGGAATTGCGTCACGACCGAGCGGGCCGGAACATGTCTGACATAAAGGGGTAGGGTCAGGCCGAGGGCGGCGCGCATCTTGCGCAGCACGCGGTCCGACACTTCGAAGGCGCCGCAGCAGACGGGATACTTGCCGTAGCCGTCGGCGCGGCCGAGTTCTTCCACTTCGGCGCCTGCGCGTTTGTAGACGCGCTTGAGATAGGGTTCGTAGTTGGAAATCATCGTATGGATGCCGTGGTCGAGCGCGCATTCGCACAGCGCCAGCAGCATCATCGAGAAGGCGCGCCCGGCATCGATATTGGGGAAATCCTTGGCGATCGCCTCCTCGTCGATGCACATGCGCGTGCCTTCCCAGATGCCCGGGGCGACGAGATCGGCGGCAGCTGGAAAGGTCTCACGGAAGACGTCGTAGAGAAGCGTCGGACCGGTCGTCGGCATCAGCCGCATGCCGCCATAAAGGCGGGTGCGGCTGTCGTTGCACCAGACGAGGTAGGCCGGTGAAAGCGAATCGTAGCTGTCGCGTTCGTAAGGGCCGATGACAGGAACGTCCCAGCCGAGCTGGTCGGCGAAGACCTTCTTTCGCAGGCGGAACATCTGCTCGAGTACGGCGGCGTGTTTCTGATACTCATGTGCCTGAATGATAACGAACATTTTGCCCTCCAGCGTTTGCAGTTCGTGGAGAGCACAATGGTTCAGGCGGGCCGGATCGGAAATTCCCTCAGATGGGCCCCCTCAGATGGGGGGATTAGCCCAAAAGTATCAGGATTGGGTGGCAACGGGCAAAGACGAGGCGCGGCCGGGAAGGATCGCGATCCTCCGGCTGTTGAATCAACACGTATTTTCGGAAATCGATTCCGATTCTCAGGGATTGATGATGCGCAATTGCACGGCCCGCGAGGCCGCGGCCGAAATCGTGGCGCAGCCGAGCTTGAAGCGGGCAGTTTTCAGGTAGTCGCGCGTCGTGTGCTCCGATATGCCCAATATGACCGAGATATCCTTGTAATCCTTGCCGAGCGCCGTCCAGTGCAGGCACTCGATCTCGCGCGGCGACAATGTCGGCACCGGATCGTTCTCGCCATGCAGCTCATAAACGGCCTTGCGGTGGATCAGATGGGCGATCTCAATCCATTCATTGCGGCAGCGGCGCACGAGCTCGGCCCAGTCGTCGGCCGGAATGCGGGCGTTCAGCGACAGGAGCGCGCGGCGCTGCGCCTTGTCGGCGACGGGAATGGAATAGCCGTTGCCGCCGATGCCGTGCTTCTGGGCGTCGACCAGCATGGCATAGGCTTCCGGCGTCGGCTCGACCTCGCTCCAATCGAAGGGCAGCTGGCGCTCGAAGCCCTGCTTGACGATCGGATCGACCTTCACATAGCTGTTCAAGAGGTAGCGGGAGACCCAGGCATCCGGATAGGTGGTGCGCACGAAGGGGGAATCGATCTTGCTCGCGATCGTCTGGGCGAGATGGTAAGTCACGAAATCGAGGCCATATTCCGCCTGGAGAATACGGATGGCGGCATCCACATTGGTTGCGGCCTTGATCTGTTCGAAAGCGGGTTCGAACTTGTCGCTGTAGGTATTCTCGATCATTTCCGTTGTCCCAGTTCCCTCAATCCTACCGTGAGGACCGTCATAAATACAAGGCATCCCCACATATGCGGGGAATGACAATCCGGCCGCCGCCTGCTAGCGCCTTCATGAGGAGACCTCATATGGACAGCAAGAGACCGTTCGAGATTGCCGAATGCCGACAGGCCGCCAAAGGCCTGAAATCCAGCTGGCAGGACATGGCAGGTTCCGAAGCGTTGATCCGCGCCCTTGTTGCCGAGCGCAACGGCGACACCCCGCTGGCACTGTTCTGGACCGAGGTCCACCGGGCGCTTTGCCAGGAAAACAACGCCTTCTGACATGGCCCGCCCCGGCGGGCGGCGTGAGGCTTCCCCGACATGAGAGGCTCGGCCGGGCATCAATCAGCGCCGCGGCCGGATGGAACCACGCTTCGCGCATGCGCAGTTTTTCATCCCCGTTCCGTTTCCGATTTTGCGAGGAGAGTGTCGAGGGGCAATGTCGGGGGCGGGTGAAAGAAAAACCCGTACTCCGTGGATTTGTGCCAATATGCTTGACGAAGTGTTTCAAGCGGAAACAGCGGCGTTCGGGGAAGGAGGTTGGACTGTGCCATTTATTGACGCTCCGCCGTGCGCCGTTCTCCGGTGAGCCAAACCGCGCCCTCTATCCGCCCTCGGCTGAGGCACCGCATCCCTCTCTCCGCCATCCGTGAGGCAAGCTGCCCCTCTCTCCGCCCTCATCCTTGTCCGTTGCCGTTGGTGTATAAACGGGTTGCGCGACGGGGATACGGTCATAGGTTTCGGTAAAGACGAGGTCGACCGGGAGGCGCTTGGCAGTGTAGCCGGCATGGGTCCCGGCATTGTGCTCCACACGCGTGCCTCGATCTCCTGCTTGGTCAGCCCGGTATAATGGGAGCCGTCGCTGCAGTGTAGGATACAGACGGTGACTTCCCTGGCGGCAGGCTAGCATGGCGAGCGCAGCGCGCCGGCGCCAGGGTGCTCCCGCGCCGGTGAGGCAAGCCGCACCCTATCTCCGCCCATATCCTGATGTGCCCCGTCGCGGCTCGAAGAGCGAGGGCATCGGCATCCGGGGATGCAGTGCAATTGAACGGCGCCGTGCAAAATCTCGCGGCTGGCCGCTGGGGTCAACCGGCCTTGGCCGGCGGGGTGAGCCAGCCGTCGCGCGGCAGTTCCGGCCGTGGCGGCTTCGGGCGAAACTTCACCAGCACTTCACGTCCGTCGACGGAGGCCTGGGTGCGTTCCAGCGCGTCCCGCTCGGCGACCGCCTGGCGCCAATGTTCGCTATCCCGGCCGTCAGGGCGGCCCTGTTCCTCCCAGATCGCATAGGCCCGCTTGCTAATCCATTCGTGGCGTCTGTCGCTCATCCGTCGGTTCCGTCCGTGAAAGGCGTTATTCGGCAATTCTGTCCGGCAGAACAGGCGCGCGGCGCTTGGCTGCCATCAGCAAATCGAGTTCGATCGAGGAAGGCCCGAAACGGGTAAACAGGCTCTCGGCCTGGTCGCTGCGCAGGCCATATTTTGAGGCGAATTCATCAAGGCTGTAAGGACGGCCGCGCAGGACTCTGGCCCGCCGCTCCGGTTCACGGATTTGCGTCATTGCTGGTAACCCCATCTGCTTTTGCGAAGTGCGCGAACAAAACAGATTACAGCCGCAAAAGTTCCGTGATTTTTCAGGGTTTTTTCCGCCTCCCGCACCATGCTCACGCGGCTGGCATGGATTTTCATGAACGCGGCGTACTGAGAAAATTTCGCCTAAAACATGCAGGAATTTCATGCGTTTAGGAAAACGGGTGCCACCTCGGCCGAGAAATGGGCTTTATTCACGAAAGGTTACTCTATAGAATCAATCGTGTTATTCGGTCCGCAGGGGCAAAAAAGACGCTGTGTTCCCCGCGTTCATGCCGACCGATCCAGGAGGATTTTGGCTTAATCCATCAAGAGGAGACAGACATGATGAATGCCCTGCCGCCACTTCATAACGGCCACGCGCCGTTTACCCTCCAGCAGCTGTTTCGCGAAGCACTTTACGCCTTCGAGGAGTGGGACAGCGAATTGACCGAACCGATCGTGACCCATGAAGGAAGGGTCATCCCGATAAGCTTCGTTTTCGAAGCCATGCGCGAATGCACCGATATCGTGCCGATGAATATCGTCGGCGCCGTCACCGAGCGGCTGACCAAGCCGTGGGAGGGCGAAGGTCCGCTCGACCAGATGACCTTCTCGACGGCGGCACGCGTCATGCGCGTGCTGGTGCGCAAACGCCTCCTTGCGAACGGCACAGCGGACCTCGTGGCCGTCTCGGCGCATGCGGCCGAGGACCAGAGCCGCGATTGACGGGAAAGAAATCGCGGCCAAAGCATGTCGCGCAAAAGTGTGCTGCGGTTTTGCGATAAGGACATGCGTCAAACAAAGACCTAAAGCGCAAGAAGCGAATCTGAAAGATCGCGTTGCGCTTTAGGAGCTGCGATCCTTTTCCGCTTCGTCGGAACCTCCCCCAATTCCAGCCGTTTACTGCATGATCCCAGTTCGTATCGGATTTGGGAATTATTCAGTTATTCAGCGCGTTACAGCGTTCTTGCTCGTCTTGAAATACGCGGCCGCTGGAATGCGCAGTCACAGCCCGTGAGATGACGGGCGAGGAATAGCACCATGCTGAGATCCATCGTTCATGAAATCATCGGCACACCGCGACGTGAGCCGGAACTCCCGCAATCGCTCGAGCAGTTTCGAGGCAGCAAACGGGTGCTGATCATCTTCGCCGATGCGCAGGACGACCGCCCAGCAATCCAGGACGAATGGTTGCGGAACGCACAGATGCGCCTCATCGAGGAAGGCGTCGAAGTTTTCATCATCGCCGGCGGCGGCGCCTTCTCGCTGTTCGACGATGCTTGGGAGCTTGATGCGGACGATATTCGCGAGCGGCTGCAGGGACCGCCTTACAGCGAGTTCGGGCTGATCCTGATCGGGCGTGACGGCTCGGTGAAGCTGCGTTCGGGCGAGCCGCGCACGGTGGAAGAAATTTTCGCCGCGCTGGACAAGCTGCCGAAGAAGGCGTCGTGATAGCTGCGGGCGACGTGCGCCCACCCGTTCAGAGTTCGAAGGCTTCCTTGAGACCGAGGCTCTTGCGTTCGCGCAGGTCAAGATCGGACTCGATATGGGCGATGTGATGCAGCATCAGCCGACAGGCGCGGTCGAGTTCGTTGCCTTCGATCGCCGAGATGATGTCGCCATGTTCGGAATGGCCGCAACTGGAAGCGGTCGACTGGCCGTAGAGCGCGATGACGAGGGATGAGCGGGCGACGAGCTCCTCCATGAAACGCTGCATGATGGCGTTGCCCGAAATTTCCGCCAGCATCAGGTGGAAATCGCCGGATGCCTTGATCTCGGCGCGCCGCGCCGTCTGGCCGCGCTCGTTCATCAGGCGGCCTTCTTCCTGCAAAAGCTCTCGCAGATTCCTGATGTCATCGGGGGTGATCCGCGCCGCCGCCTCGCGCAATATGCCGGGCTCGACGAGGCGCCGGGCGGAAAAGATCTGCCGCGCCTCATCAGGGGAGGGATAGGCGACGAAGGCGCCGCGGTTCTTTTCGACGCTGACGAGGCCCTCATAGGAAAGCGCCTGCAGCGCCGCGCGGGCAAGTGTGCGGCTGACGTTGAAAAGTTTGCCGACATCGCCTTCGGAAAGCTTGGTGCCGGGGGAAAGCCTGCGCTCGACGATTGCCTCGCGAATGGCGTCGCGGATCTGGTGCGCGCCGGTTTCGGCGACTTCTTCGGCCTGGATGGCCTTGGCGGCGGATTTCATGAAGACTATTCCCTGATGGCGGGCAAACCATACCCGGCTTCGCGGCAAAAGTTAAACGGAATTTGTCATCGAAACGCCGGTTAAATTGTATACGATTTTCTGCGTAAATTGCAGACGATAGCCTAAATGATGTGCAGACGATGCGGTGCCCATAAAATGTGCCTGCACGGTCTCGAGTATTAAAATCCTTTCCTGTTAATAGCTTAGTCGAGGTTGGATGCGATTGGCACGGCAGATGCATCGTCTTTCCCGAACAAGGGGAAGGCATGATGTCGAAAGCGGCAGAGATCGATATAGTATCCGTTTCGAAGGTTTACGGAACGACGACGGCCGTGCATGGGATCAGCCTGAAGATTCCGGCCGGTTCCTATTGCTGCTTCCTCGGTCCGTCGGGCTGCGGCAAGACCTCGACGCTGCGAATGATCGCCGGCCATGAGAGCATTTCTTCGGGCGACATCAGGCTCGGCAAAACAGTCGTCACCGATCTTCCGCCAGCCAGGCGCGGCACGGCGATGATGTTCCAGTCCTACGCGCTTTTCCCGCATCTTGACCTGGTCGACAATGTCGCTTTCAGCCTCAAGATGAAGGGCGTCGACAAGCCTCAGCGGCGGGCCAAGGCGCTCGAGATGCTGAAGTTGATGCAGATGGAGCCCTATGCCAACCGGCGTCCGGCTCAGCTTTCCGGCGGCCAGCAGCAGCGTGTGGCGCTGGCCCGCGCCTTGATTACCGATCCGGAGGCGCTGTTGCTCGACGAGCCGCTGTCGGCGCTCGATCCGTTCCTGAAGATCCGCATGCGCGCCGAACTGAAGAAGCTGCAGAAGTCGCTCGGCATCACCTTCGTCCACGTCACCCACAGCCAGGAAGAGGCGATGGCGCTCGCCGACGTCATCGTCATCATGAATGACGGCCGGATCGAGCAGGCGGCGGCACCCCGCGAGGTTTTCGAGAAGCCGGCAACCGCCTTCGTCGCCCGCTTCATGGGTGATCACAACGTCTTGTCCGGCCGGGTGACGTCGAGCGCGGACGGCATGCTCGTCATGACCGTGCCGGAGGGGCAGAGCTTTTCCGTGCGGGGCGAGGGCAGGGAAGTCGGCGAGCCGGTCGATATCGGCATCCGCACCGATCGCGTGCGCCTGCAGGTGGCGACTGAGTGGACACTCGGCTTCAACGGCATCGTCGCTAACGTCGAATATCGCGGCTCCTCGGTGAAGATCACCGTTCTCGGCGCCGGCAGCGACGACTTCACCGTCATATCTGACGATAGCGACTATTTCGCCCGCCCGGTCGCCGTCGGTGACGCGGTCTCACTCAGCTGGGAACGTGAGGATGCGGTGCTTCTCGGCCGCGCCTCTGCATGAGCAATCAAAAACATCAACTTCCACATCAAGAAAAGGGGAACTGACATGACGACTGAAACGACATCGACCAAGGCGGAAAAGGGTCTTTCCCGCCGCACGCTCTTGAAGACGGGTGCTGCCGCCGTCGGCGCCATCGCCGGCTCCGGAGCTATCTCCGGCTTTCCCACCATCTGGGCGAAGACGAACATCACGCTTCGCCAGTTCGGCACCGGCGTTTCCAACATCAATGCCATCGCTGAAAAGTGCAAGGCCGACCTCGGCATCACGCTGGAGATGACGGCGACTGATTCCGACGCCGCGGCCCAGCGTGCCGTCACCCAGCCCGACAGCTACGATATCGCCGACATCGAATACTGGATCGCCAAGAAGGTGTTTCCAACAGGCGTGCTGCAGCCGATGGACGTCAAGAAGCTCAAATATTACGACAAGATCGTGCCGCTGTTCATCAACGGCAAGCTGAAGCCGGACAGCGTCATCGCCCAGGGCACTGCGCCACATACGGTCGGCTTCGTCGAGGCGCAGGGCGCCAAAAAGTTCGCCAAGGAGCCGACGCAGTGGATGACGATGGTTCCCACCATCTACAATGCCGACACGCTCGGCATCCGCCCCGATCTCGTCGGCCGAGACATTACCAGCTGGGCCGACATCATGGATCCGAAGTTCAAGGGCAAGACTTCGATCCTCAACATCCCGTCGATCGGCATCATGGATGCGGCGATGATCATGGAAGCCATGGGCAACATCAAATATGCCGACAAGGGCAACATGACCAAGGAGGAGATCGACAAGACGATCGAATTCCTGATCAAGGCCAAAGGCGACGGCCAGTTCCGCGCCTTCTGGAAGAGCTTCGACGAGTCGGTCAACCTCATGGCCTCGGGCGAAGTCGTCATCCAGTCGATGTGGTCGCCGGCCGTCGCCGCCGTCCGCTCCAAGGGCATCGCCTGCAAGTATCAGCCGCTCAAGGAAGGTTACCGCGCCTGGGGCGGCGGCCTCGGCCTCGCCTCGCATCTCAAGGGGGCACAACTCGATGCGGCGTACGAATATATCAACTGGTATACGTCGGGCTGGGTCGGTGGCTACCTCAACCGCCAGGGCTACTATTCTGCCTGCATGGAGACGGCCAAGAACTTCATGACGGCAGACGAATGGGGTTACTGGATCGAAGGCAAGCCGGCACAGGGCGATATCCTCTCGCCCGAAGGCAAGGTCATGGAGAAGGCCGGCGCTGTGCGCGACGGCGGCTCCTTCGAAGCCCGCATGGGCGCGGTCGCCTGCTGGAACTCGGTCATGGACGAAGACCGCTACATGGTCCGCCGCTGGAACGAGTTCATCGCGGCGTAAGCGGTTGCCGCTTTCCCCTCCCCAACCCTCCGCACAAGGGGAGGGAGTCCGGAGGTGGCGCGGCACAGAAACTCCCTCCCCCTTGTGGGGAGGGTTGGGGAGGGGTCTTTCGAGCCCTCCCATGCGGATGATGAATGACTTCCGAAAGGGCAAGGAATGGCGACGATCGTTTCAGAGCAGACGGATCAGGCTTCGCGGCCGGCGAACCGCCATACCTTCCGCCTCTCCCCCTCGGCCATCTCCTATCTCCAGGCGACGCCGCTCATCGCCATCCTCGGTTTCTTCTTCCTGCTACCGATCGCAATGATCGCTGTCGTCAGCTTCTGGGACTACGACTTCGCCGGCCTCTATCCCGCTTTCCTCACCATGAACTACACCGACACGCTCGGTTCATGGGTGACGTGGAAGACCTATCTCAACACGCTGAAATTCACCGCCATCGTCTGGGCGCTGACGCTGGTCATCGGCTTCTGGGTCGCCTATTTCCTGGCCTTCCACATCCGCAAGACCTCGACGCAGATGATCCTCTTCCTCGTCTGCACGGTGCCGTTCATGACCTCGAACATCATCCGCATGATCTCCTGGATCCCGGTGCTCGGGCGCAATGGCCTGGTCAATTCGGCGCTGATCAAGATGGGCATCGTTCCGCAGCCGATCGAATGGCTGCTCTATTCCGATTTCGCCGTCGTGCTCGCCATGGTGCATCTGTATACGCTGTTCATGGTGACGCCGATCTTCAACACGCTGATGCGTATCGACCGGTCGCTGTTCGAGGCGGCCCGCGATGCCGGCGCCTCCGGCTGGCAGGTGCTCTGGAACGTGGTCATTCCGCTTGCCAAGCCCGGCATGGCGATCGGCACGATCTTCGTGGTCACGTTGGTGATGGCCGACTTCTCGACGGTGCAGGTGATGTCCGGCGGCCAGAGCGCCTCGGTGGCGCTGATGATGAAGAACCAGATGTCGTTGCTGCAATATCCGGCCGCCGCCGCCAATGCCGTGGTGCTGCTTGCGGTGGTGCTCATGATGGTCGCCGCCATCCTGCGTGTCGTCGATATCCGCAAGGAGCTTTGAGATGAACCACGAAAAACGCGGCCTCGAATTCTATCTGCTGGCGACCTTCTTCGTCCTCTTCGTGCTGTTCCTCTACGGCCCGCTCTCGGCGATCCTCATCCTCTCCTTCCAGGGACCGGACGGCGGCCTGACCTTCCCGATGAACGGGATTTCCACCCATTGGTTCTTCAACCTGTTCGAAAAGCAGGCGGTCGGCGATTTCGGCGCCTCGTTCCGTCGCTCCTTCACCCTCGGGCTGATGGTGATGGTGGTAACCGTCGTCGTGTCGCTGCTGGCCGGCCTTGCCTTCCGCCGCCGTTTCCGCGGATCGACGGCGCTGTTCTACGCCACGGTCGCAAGCCTCGTCGTGCCGTCGATCATCATTTCGCTCGGCATCGGCGTCGTCTTTCAGGAGGGCGGTCTCAAGCCCGCATGGTATTCCTCGGCCTTCGGGGCGCATCTGACCTGGACGCTGCCCTTCGGCGTGCTGATCATGTTTGCCGTCTTCAACCGTTTCTCGCCCGCTTACGAGGAAGCGGCCCGCGATCTTGGCGCCACCTCCTGGCAGACGTTCCGGCATGTCGTGCTGCCGATGATCGCCCCGAGCCTGATCGGCGTCGGGCTGTTCGGCTTCACGCTTTCCTATGACGAATTCGCGCGCACATTGATGACGTCGGGCAGCTACAATACGCTGCCGCTCGAAATCTACGGCATGACGACCAATGTCACGACGCCGGTGCTCTATGCACTCGGCACGGTGACGACGCTGTTTTCCTTCACCATCATTCTCATTGCGCTCGGCATCATGACGATGCTGGGGCGGCGGCAGGCAAAGATAGACTGATATGCGCATCCTCATCGTCAATCCGAATACCACGGCCTCCATGACCGAGAAGGCTGCGGCCGCCGCGCGGGTGGTCGCAGCATCCGGCACCGAGATCATCGCCGCGACATCCACCATGGGGCCGGTCTCCATCGAGGGGCATTACGATGGGGCGCTGGCGATCCCCGGCCTGCTTTCCGAACTCCACGCCCGGCAGGCGGCGGGCTACGATGCAGCCGTCATCGCCTGCTTCGACGACACCGGGCTCGACGCGGCACGGAGCTTCGCCGATGTGCCGATCCTCGGGCTTTGCGAATCCGCCGTGTTCACGGCGGGCTTCCTGGCGCAGCGCTTTACCGTGGTGACGACGCTGGAGCGGTCGCGGGTGCTGATCGACAATCTGGTGCGCCGCTACGGCATGGGCGAGCGCGCCAAGGTGCGCGCCTCCGACATCCCGGTACTGGAGTTGGAAAATGCGGCCTCGGGCGCGATCGGCAAGCTGAGGGCCGAGATCGAGCGGGCGCTTGCCGAAGACGGCGCCGAGGCGATCGTGCTTGGCTGTGCCGGCATGACGGATCTGGCCAGGCAATTGCAGGAGATGTACGGCGTGCCCGTCGTTGACGGAGTGGCGGCCGCCGTCAAGCAGGCCGAGGCGCTGGTGTCGCTCGGGCTTTCCACCAGCAAGCGCGGCTCCTACGCCTCGCCGCTGCCGAAACCCTTTATGGGCGCGATGAGCGGTTTCTCGCCGGCCCCGGAAATCGGCTAACCCATGGCCGTCTCCTTCGATTTCAAAGAGCTTTCGGAGCGCGAGCGTTACAAGCTGATGATCGGCACGATCATCCCGCGGCCGATCGCGCTGGTGACGACGGTCGACGAGCATGGCCGGATCAACGCGGCGCCCTTCAGCTTCTTCAACTGCCTGTCGGCCGAACCGCCGATCCTGGCGATCGGCGTCGAGAACAATGCGGATATGTCGTTCAAGGATACCGGGCACAATATCCGCATGACCGAAGTCTTCACGGTCAACATCGTCTCCTTCGCCATCGCCGAGGCAATGCATGTCTGCGGCAGCAAATATCCGCGCGGCATCGACGAGTTGAAGGAAGCCGGGTTGACGGCGGTGCCGGGCGAGAAGGTGGCGTCGCCGTTCATCGCCGAGGCACCGGCCGCCTTCGAATGCCGGCGGCATGTGACGCTGGAGCTTGGCCGCTCGCGGCAGATCGTCATGGGCGAAATCCTCTACGCGCATTATCGTGACGGCGTCGTCGATCCCGAGAGGCTGCATGTCGATCCTGCGGCGGTCGATGCCATTGCGCGATTGGGCGGCGATACCTGCGCCACCATCCGCGACCGTTTCGAGATGCTGACGCCGAAGCTCTGATAGACCCAAGTTTTGCTTTACTTTTTCTCTTCTGATGAGAATGGTCTGCAGCGGATCATTGCAGGAGAGGAGCGCCTATCATGACAATCGACAACGATCTCAGTCGGATCGCCGAGCAGGAAAAGGCGCTGAGCTTCGACGCCTTCGATCTCACCACTGCCTGGCAGCTCGGCAAGCTTCTGCAGGAACTCGCCAGCGAGCGCGGCCTCGGGATCGCGATCGACGTGACGCTGCATTCGATGCCGGTCTTCTACGCAGCATTGCCGGGCGTGACGCCTGACAACGTCAACTGGGTCCGCCGCAAGCGCAACATGGTTCTGCGCTATTTCCGCAGCAGCTATGCCTCCGGCCTGAAGCTCAGCAAGGATGGCAAGACCGTCGAGGACAACGGGCTTGATGGCGCCGATTATGCGCCGCATGGCGGCAGTTTTCCGATCAACGTCAAAGGCACCGGCTGCATCGGCGCCGTGACCGTCTCCGGCCTGCCGCAGCGCGACGACCACAATCTTGTGGTCGAGGCCTTAGCGCTGATGCTGGCGAAAGATCTGGATACGTTGCGGCTCGCTCCGCTCTGAGGTGGCGCGCGCCGCCCTAATTTCGACAGAAAAAAGCCATGAAAAATGCAAAATCGCGCCGCCGCTCCGGTGACGCGGCCTTGTCCTGCAGTTAAGGTGCGGCATCCGCCCTCCTTAACCTTCCCGGGACGCTATGATCCGCTTGTTCTTTGCGCTTGCCGCCGCCATCGGTTTCGGTCTTTTGCTTGCCTCCTGCAATACGCTGTCCAAGGAGGAATGTGTTGCCGCCGACTGGCGGGTGATCGGCGAGAGCGACGGGGCCGCAGGCTATGAGCCGCAGCAGCGTTTCGCCGCGCATGCGAAATCCTGCGAACGCGTGAAGATCGTGCCGGATCAAACGATCTGGTTCCAGGGATACCAGTCCGGCCTGGTGCGTTACTGCACGCCCCTCAGCGGTCTGGCGCGCGGCCAGGCGGGCAGTGGCTACGCCAATGTCTGCCCGCCCGAAACGGCATCCGGCTTCCTGCGCGGCTTCAACCTCGGCAGCAAGCAGCACGGGCTACAGGAGCGACTCAATTCGATGCAGAACGATTACAGCTCCAAGGAGGCTGAAATCGACGAGCTGTCCGACAGGCTGAAGGATGCGAAGGACGGCGACAGGTCGGAGTTACGCCGGCGGATCGAGGATCTCGAAGACGACATGCACGACATTCGTCGCGACCAGCGCGACGTGCAGGACGAACTCGACCGTGTAAACGAGGATGTCGAGTGGTTCCAGCGCAACCCCACCGCAGAGTTGAGGGCACCGGGCTATTGAAGTTTGCAGCCCAGCGCGTCTTTTCAGACGCGCTGGGGGGACGGTGAACTTTGGATCGATGTCTCAGAGCCTGCCGCCGACGTCGGCAATGCCCTTCGTCAGGCTGCCGGTTGCCGGAAAGAGCGGGATGAGGCAGGCCTGCAGGGCGTGGTAGATATCGCCCTTACCTGGGAAAAGCGAGTGCGACGGGATGAGATCCTCCGTCAGTTCCTCATGCCAGCCGCCGTTCCTGTGATCGATGAAGGCGCGCTCGATGACGTTCCAGATCTTGCGGTAGCATTCCTCGTGGTAGTCGCTCGGCAGGTGCTCGTTGAGGAAGTGTGCGGCGGCAGCACCTTCGCAGGCCGGCCACCAGAGCTTGTTGCGCTTGGCCGGTTTATCCGCCCAGTCGAGGGTGTAGAAGAAGCCGCCCTTGTCGTTGTCCCAGCCGAGGACCATGGATTGCTCGAAAAGGGCTTTCGCCGCATCCGGCATCCATTCGATGCGTTTGCCGCCGAGCGCCCAGAGCTGCAGGATGAGGCGGGCCCATTCCAGCCAATGGCCGGGCGTCGTGCCGGCCGGACGGAACATTTCGTTCGGATGATAGTAATCCTTATCGAGGTTCCATTCGGCATCGAAATGTTCGGCGACGCGCCAGTCGACCGAACCGGCCGCGCGGCGGATGACGAGATCGGCGATGCTTTCGGCCTTGGCGAGGTATTCCTTGTCACCGGTGGCTTCGAAGGCGGCCATCAGCGCCTCGGTCAGGTGCATGTTGGAGTTCTGGCCGCGATAGGCGCCGCCCTCGAGCGGCTGCCAGTCGGCGGTGAATTCCTCGGCGATGGCGCCGTGGCGCGGCTCCCAGAACCTGGTGTTCAGGATCTCGGTGATATCGGCGAGCATGCCGTCGGCAAGCGGATGGCCGATCGTCTTGGCCGACGAGGCGGCGAGCAGCACGAAAGCATGACCGTAACCCTGCTTGTTGGAATCGACCGGACCATTATTGTCGAGCGACCAGAAATAGCCGCCATTCTTGCGGTCACGATGGTGGTTCCAGAGATAGTCCATGCCGTGGTCGACGACATTGGAGGCGCCGGGACGGCCGAGCAGGGCGCCGATCGAAAAACAATGGACCGCGCGCGCCGCGATATGGATGCCGCGCACCTGGCCCTCGGCATCGAGGGGCCGGCCGGCGTCGTCGAGATCGTAGAAGCCGCCCTTGGGATTGATCGAATCATGCTGGAAGAAATCGAAGAGACCATTAGCCTGCGCCAGCAGCCAGCTGCGGTGATAGGCGCGGCTTGTCCAGTTTCCAAGCGCGGCGTTGCCGGTTGCGGGTGCCATGATACTCCTCCGATTTCGTGCACAAGCCTGGCAAAGGCCTATATAGAGCTCGGGCGAGCCTGTCATCGGCGAAGCTTTGCGAAGCACGAAATCGATAGTCATATATTGACATAAAGATATCTTTATGTGATCTGGAAGTCTGGTCTTACGACGTCAAGGAGCCCGCCCGTGTTTGACAATCTCTTTGGTCCGGAAACGGGCAAGCGTGACGGCAGTGAAGTTTTCGCCGCTTTGAAAAAGGCCGCGAGCGAGCGCATCCTTGTTCTCGACGGCGCCATGGGCACGCAGATCCAGGGGCTCGGCTATGACGAAGACCAGTTCCGCGGAACCCGCTTCATCGGCTGCGCCTGCCATCAGAAGGGCAATAACGACCTTCTGATCCTGAGCCAGCCGGATGCGATCGAAGAAATCCATTACAAATACGCCAAGGCCGGCGCCGATATCCTCGAGACCAACACCTTCTCCTCGACCCGCATCGCCCAGGCCGATTACCAGATGGAAGGCGAGGTCTATGCGCTGAACAAGGAAGGTGCGGAGATCGTCCGCCGCGCGGCGATCCGCGCCGAACGCGAGGACGGCCGCCGTCGTTTCGTCGCCGGCGCCATCGGTCCAACCAACCGCACCGCCTCGATCTCGCCCGACGTCAACAATCCTGGCTTCCGCGCCGTCACCTTCGACGACCTCAGGGAAGCCTATGGCGAGCAGATCGACGGGCTGATCGACGGCGGCGCCGACATCATCCTGATCGAGACGATCTTCGACACCCTGAATGCCAAGGCCGCGATCTTCGCCTGCGAGGAGCGTTTCGAGGCCAAGGGCGTGCGCCTGCCGGTGATGATCTCCGGCACGATCACCGACCTTTCCGGCCGCACGCTCTCCGGCCAGACGCCGTCGGCTTTCTGGAACTCGGTGCGCCACGCCAATCCTTTCACGATCGGCCTCAACTGCGCGCTCGGGGCTAACGCGATGCGCCCGCACCTGCAGGAGCTTTCGGGCGTCGCCGATACCTTTATCTGCGCCTATCCGAATGCCGGCCTGCCGAACGAGTTCGGCCAGTACGACGAAACGCCGGAGCTGATGGCGGCACAGATCGACAGCTTCGCGCGTGAAGGCCTGGTCAATATCGTCGGCGGCTGCTGCGGCTCGACGCCGGAACATATCAGGGCGATTGCCGAGACCGTTGCGAAATACAAGCCGCGCCCGATCCCGGAGCATCGCCCCTTCATGTCGCTGTCGGGTCTCGAACCCTTCGAGCTGACCAAGGACATTCCTTTCGTCAATGTCGGCGAGCGCACCAACGTCACCGGCTCGGCGAAGTTCCGCAAGCTGATTACCAATGCCGATTACACGGCGGCACTCGACGTCGCCCGCGACCAGGTCGAAAACGGCGCGCAGGTGATCGACATCAACATGGACGAGGGCCTGATCGATTCCGAGAAGGCGATGGTCGAGTTCCTCAACCTGATCGCCGCCGAGCCCGACATTGCCCGCGTGCCTGTCATGATCGACTCGTCGAAATTCTCGATCATCGAATCCGGCCTGAAGCGGGTGCAGGGCAAGCCGATCGTCAACTCGATCTCGCTGAAGGAAGGCGAGGAGAACTTTCTCGCCCAAGCGCGGCTCCTGCGCAATTACGGCGCTGCCGTCGTCGTCATGGCCTTCGACGAAACCGGGCAGGCCGACAATTACGACCGCAAGGTCGAGATCTGCACGCGCGCTTACAAGCTGTTGACCGAGAAGATCGGTTTTCCGCCCGAGGACATCATCTTCGACCCGAACATCTTTGCGGTCGCGACCGGCATCGAAGAGCACAATAATTACGGCGTCGACTTCATAGAGGCGACGCGGACGATCCGTGAGCGCATGCCGCTCGTGCATATCTCTGGCGGCGTCTCCAACCTGTCCTTCTCGTTCCGCGGCAACGAGCCGGTGCGCGAGGCGATGCATGCGGTGTTTCTCTACCACGCCATCCAGGCCGGCATGGACATGGGCATCGTCAATGCCGGCCAGCTCGCCGTCTACGACAACATCGATCCCGAGCTGCGCGAGGCCTGCGAGGACGTGGTGCTCAACCGCCGCGCCGACAGCACCGAGCGGCTGCTCGAAGTGGCCGAGCGTTTCCGCGGCGCCGGGGCAAAGGAGGGTCGTGTCCAGGATCTCTCTTGGCGCGAATGGAGCGTCGAGAAGCGTCTCGAACATGCGCTGGTCAACGGCATCACCGAATATATCGAGGCCGATACGGAAGAGGCGCGCCGGCAGGCCGCCCGGCCGCTGCACGTCATCGAAGGACCGCTGATGGCCGGCATGAACGTCGTCGGCGACCTGTTCGGTTCGGGCAAGATGTTCCTGCCGCAGGTGGTCAAGTCGGCGCGCGTCATGAAGCAGGCGGTCGCCGTACTGCTGCCCTACATGGAAGAGGAAAAGCGCCTCAACGGCGGCGAGGAACGGCGGTCGGCAGGCAAGATCCTGATGGCGACGGTCAAGGGTGATGTGCACGATATCGGCAAGAACATCGTCGGCGTCGTGCTCGCCTGCAACAATTACGAGATCGTCGACCTCGGCGTCATGGTGCCGGCGACGAAGATCCTCGAAACAGCGATCGCCGAAAAGGTCGATATCATCGGCCTTTCCGGCCTGATCACGCCGTCGCTCGACGAGATGGTGCATGTCGCGGCCGAAATGGAGCGGCAGGGCTTCGAGATCCCGCTGCTGATCGGCGGTGCCACGACCAGCCGCGTGCATACCGCCGTGAAGATCCATCCCGGCTACGACAAGGGACAGGCGATCTACGTGACCGATGCGAGCCGCGCCGTCGGCGTCGTCTCGGCGCTGCTCTCGCCAGAAACGCGGCAGGGTTACGTCGACGATGTAAGAGCCGAATATGCCAAGGTGGCCGCCGCTCATGCCCGGAGCGAAGCGGAGAAGGTGCGCCTGCCGCTGGCACGAGCCCGCGAGAATGCGCATAAGGTCGACTGGTCGGCCTACAAGCCGACGAGGCCTGAGTTCTTCGGCACGCGGGTGTTCGAGGATTACGATCTGGCCGAGCTTGCCAGATATATCGACTGGACGCCGTTCTTCCAGACCTGGGAATTGCGCGGCCGTTTCCCGGCCATTCTCGAAGACGAGAAGCAGGGCGAGGCGGCGCGTGCGCTCTGGGCCGATGCGCAGGCCATGCTGAAGAAGATCATCGGCGAGAAGTGGTTCCGCCCGCGCGCCGTCATCGGCTTCTGGCCGGCCGGCGCTGTCGGCGACGATATCCGCCTCTTCACGGATGAAAGCCGCAGCAAGGAGCTTGCCACTTTCTACACGCTTCGCCAGCAGCTTTCGAAGCGGGACGGGCGGGCGAACGTGGCGCTTTCGGACTTCGTGGCGCCTGTCACCAGCGGCGTTCAGGACTATGTCGGCGGCTTCGTGGTAACGGCCGGCATCGAGGAAATCGCCATTGCCGAACGGTTTGAGCGGTCGAACGACGACTATTCCTCAATCCTCGTCAAGGCGCTGGCCGACCGCTTCGCCGAAGCCTTTGCCGAGCGCATGCATGAGCAGGTGCGGCGCGAATATTGGGGCTATGCAAGAGATGAGCACCTCAGCAACGAGGATCTGATCGGCGAAGCCTATGCCGGCATCCGTCCGGCGCCCGGTTATCCCGCCCAGCCCGACCACACGGAAAAGGCAACGCTCTTCAAGTTGCTCGATGCGGAAAAAGCCGCCGGAGTGAAACTGACTGAAAGCTATGCGATGTGGCCCGGCTCCTCCGTATCCGGCATCTATATCGGCCACCCCGACTCCTATTATTTCGGCGTCGCCAAGGTCGAGCGCGATCAGGTGGAGGACTATGCCAAGCGCAAGGGCATGGAGGTTTCCGATGTCGAGCGTTGGCTCGGGCCGGTACTGAATTATGTGCCGCGCAAGGCGGATGAGGAGATTGAGGACGCGGCGTAGAGACGTTCGCCGCTGTTAATACAATGAATCAAGAGACGATGAAGCCGGAAAGTGATTCAGTTTCCGGCTTCATGCTTTTGAAATTGAACGTGAAAACTATGCTGCAGCTTTGATTTTGCCGCATGTCGTCCCTCGAAAGCCGCTCTTGAGCGATAGGCATCAGCGGCGGACGGGATCGCTCTTCCTGGCTTTGGCAAGATCAAGAAATTTCCCTTTGATCGTTACGAAAAGACTGGGCGGAATGAAGCCGTAGGCGAATATTCCCTCGCTGCCCGGTACGGGCGAAAGCCCGCCATTCGGCCATTCATCGATATTATGTTCGGAGACGATGACCCAACTCGGCGCGTCGTCCAGACCGATTGCCTGCTTCACTTTCGGCGGGATTTCTATTCCGACCGTGTCGCCGGATGGCGGCGTATGCGTGATCGGCAGCAGAACGACGTAGCGCGGATTGGCGAGGCTATCGCTTGCCGCGACGAGGCAGGCGGGCCTGTCCTTGCCTTGGTCGCGACCCGCCGATGCTTCGCGCGACCAGAGGTAATCATAGCGCACGACGAGGCCGGGCTTAGGTTCGGGAATTGCGGCCATGCGGCTTTATTTCAGCAGTTCATCGAGAGGGGCATGCGCGGCATCCATCTCCGCTCTTTCGACGGCATCGATGACGACGGACAAGGCGTCGGCTGTGACGTGCGTCCGCTGCGCGGCGGCCCTCAGCCAATCATAGTGCTCGGCCGACATCAGCACGAATTCGCGGCGGCCATGACGGGTGATTTCGACAGGCTCGCGCTGTGCCTGATGCTGAAACTCACCGAATTTTCGCTGAAACTCCAGAGACGTGGTTCGAGTCATGATAGGATTCCAAACTTCAATACGCGGATTATACGTATAATTTGGATAAGCTCAAGCCGTCAGCTCACCCCGATCGTCAGCTCGGCCACGAAGTCGTAGGCATCGCCGCGATAGAGCGAGCGGGTGAACTCCACGGCACGGCCGGAGCCGAGATAGGAGATGCGTTCGATCGACAGGCCGGCCGCACCCACGGAGACGCCGAGAAGCTGGGCGTCGGCTTCCTTCATATTGGTCGCCGAAATGCGCTGGACGGCGCGCACCGGACGGACGTTGAGGCGTTCGAGTTCGGCGTAGAGCGAATTGGTGACGGAGGAGGGATCGGGGAGGAATTCGCCGGAGACGCTGGCATTCTCGATTGCCAGCGGCTGGTCGTCGGCGATCCGCAGGCGCGAGAGGCGCGAAACCTTCACGCCCGCGGCGAGGCCAAGGATCATCATCTCGTCGGGCGAGGGGGTATGAATGCCCTTATGCAGCCATTCCGAGCGGGAGGACATGCCGCGGCGTGCCATGTCTTCGGTGAAAGAGGTGAGCTGCGACAGGCGCTGCTCGACCTTGGAGACCGGCTTGGCGACAAAGGTGCCCGAGCCGTGGCGGCGCACCAACAGGCCGTCGGCGACGAGTTCGTCGATCGCCTTGCGCACGGTGACCCGGCTGACGGCGGCAAGTTCGGCGATGTCGCGCTCCGGCGGCAGCGCGTCGCCGTGACCAAGCGTGCCGGCGCGCACGGCCTCTTCGAGCGTGCGGCGCAGCTTGACGTAGAGCGGGCCGGTGCCGGCCGCCTGCAGGCGTTCCAGGGAGAGGATTGTGGCGAGATCATCGGTCATGCCGCACCTCTCTGTCGCTCATTCAGGAGCTTGACCGCAAGTTCCACCGCGCCTTGAAGGGCATCGTTTTTCGGTTTGGCAAGCAGCGGCCTGTAGCGTTGGGGAAGCCAGGGCTCATAGGCTACCGCAAGACCGCCAAGCAGGCAGATTGACGGGCATCCGGGCCAGAGCAGCGCTTCAAGGCTTTCGCCGATCGCCGTTGCCGCGTCCGTGACGATGGCGACCGCGACCGTATCGCCCCTCGTTGCATGTTCGAAGACTGCAGGCGCGTAACGGGCAAAATCCGTCGGTCTTGCCGAATGCGCAAATTCGACAATGCGCTCGGGATCATTGCCGTATTCGGCCATGACCGCTTCGGTGATCGCGGAAGCCGGGCGCACGCCGTCATGGGCGAGCAGCGATCGTTCCATGAGGTCGCGGCCCAGGCGGGCGCCGCTTGCCTGGTCGCCGACGACGAAGCCCCAGCCGCCGATGCCGTTCAGCCGACCGTCTTTCCGGGCGTTATAGACCGAGCCGGTGCCGAAAGCACCGACAATGCCGTCGCCATCGCCGAGCGCGCCCTGGAGCGCGATCAGCGCGTCGGTAACAACGCGGCCTTCGGCAAAGGGCAGGGCCTTTTCGATTCGCTGGCCATAATCCGTGACGTTGGCGCCAGCGACGCCGACGACCGCTGCGACGGAGGAAATTGTTTCCGCGGCGAGCCCGGCATCGCGCAAAGCCTGCCGGGCGGAGTCGACGATATTGAGAAGAGAATTGTCCAGATCGGACAGGATATTGGCAGGCCCCGATTTGCCGCGGCCGATGATAGTGCCGTTTCTGTCCGCAACCGCGGCCCGGCAGCTCGTTCCGCCGCCATCTATGCCGATTGCAAGCTCTGTCATCGGACCTCCGAATACGCCGTTCCCACCTGTTTTTCCTACAATACCAAAAAAATACCATTTACCAAGTGGGAATGGCTGAGAAATTGCGCCTTTTTATCTATTTGATTTTACTTAATAAAAATTTTTAATGAAGCCGTGGAGGCCAAAAAGTTAAAATTCGTCTGGACAATTGGTATTTTTTTGGCCTTAATTCGACAAAAGGGAACAGCGTTTCGAAGCCCACGAAAACCGGCAGCAGAGCCAAGCCGGAACCGCTTCGAGGATGATTGCCAGAATGCCAGCAGCCCTGTTGGTCCGGCGATGGAATTCAGGCATCCATTGGCTTTCCCATGATTTTCGGCGCGTCCGGTGCAGTCACCGAAAAGCGCGCAGTCCGGCCGCAGGCGATCCGCCTTCGTGTCCGTCGAGCTTTCGGGACCGGCAGCCGCTGGCGGTCCTCCAAGGGGCGTTGGGTGTTTCCTCATACACGCCAATTGCTTGTTTCAGATCGAAAACGGCGCTTTCCGGCGCTAAAAACAGGAGAGGGAAATGAAAAACACTGCTCTGAAAAGCCTGCTGCTTGCCTCAAGCCTGCTGACGTCGACAGGTCTCGTCCATGCCGCCGATGTCACGCTGACCGTCGAAAGCTGGCGTAACGACGACCTGCAGATCTGGCAGGAAAAGATCATTCCGGCGTTCGAAGCGAAAAACCCCGGTATCAAAGTCGTCTTCTCGCCGACCGCGCCGACTGAATACAACGCTTCGCTGAACGCCAAGCTCGACGCCGGTTCCGCAGGCGATATCATCACCTGCCGTCCGTTCGATGCCTCGCTCGAACTCTTCAATAAGAAGCAGCTCGTCGATATCACCAGCCTGCCGGGCATGGAGAATTTCTCGCCGGTCGCCAAGGCCGCCTGGACGACCGACGACGGCAAGTCGACCTTCTGCGTGCCGATGGCTTCGGTCATCCACGGCTTCATCTACAACAAGGATGCCTTCGACAAGCTCGGCATCTCCGTGCCGAAGACGCAGGACGAGTTCTACGCAGCCCTCGATAAGATCAAGGCCGATGGCACCTATATTCCGCTTGCCATGGGCACGAAGGATCTCTGGGAAGCCGCCACCATGGGCTACCAGAACATCGGCCCGAACTACTGGAAGGGTGAAGAGGGCCGCGAAGCCCTGATCGCGGGCAAGCAGAAGCTGACCGATCCGGAGTGGGTCAAACCGTTTGAGGAGCTTGCCAAGTGGAAGCCTTATCTCGGTGACGGTTTCGAAGCCCAGACCTATTCGGACAGCCAGAACCTCTTCACGCTCGGCCGCGCCGCGATCTATCCGGCTGGTTCCTGGGAAATTGCGCTCTTCAACACGCAGGCGCAGTTCAAGATGGGCGCCTTCCCGCCGCCGGTTCCGAAGGCCGGTGACCAGGGCTACATCTCCGACCATCCCGATATCGGCGTCGCCTTGAACGCGAAGAGCACGCATGCCGAGGAAGCCAAGAAGTTCCTCAGCTGGGTCGCTTCGCCTGAGTTCGCCGATATCTACGCCAATGCACTGCCGGGCTTCTTCAGCCTGAACTCCAACCCGGTGAAGATGTCCGATCCGCTTGCTCAGGAATTCGTCTCCTGGCGCGGCCCGTACAAGTCGACCGTGCGTTCGACCTACCAGATCCTGTCGCGCGGCACGCCGAACCTTGAAAACGAGACCTGGGTCGAATCGGCCAATGTGATCAACGGCACGGATACGCCGAAGGTCGCCGCCGAGAAGCTGCAGAAGGGCCTCGACAGCTGGTACAAGCCGGCCAAGTGATGTGAAACCCCTCCCCAACCCCTTCCTACAAGGGGAGGGGCTTAGCCTGCCGCAAAAAAGCGGTTCCGGCAGGGAGGGAATCGCTCCGCGAGTCTTCTTCCCCCTTGTGGGGAAGATGGCCGGAAGGCCAAAAGGGGTCTTTCGTCACGCAGAGGCATGGCGGTTCGCCTTAGCGAAGAAGCACCCTGACGGTGCATAAAAATCCAGCTTCCCGGCTCCAAGATCTATCTAGCAACAAGGCAAAAGCCATGAGCGAAACCCACAACGCGGCCGAAATCGTCCCGATCAAGCGCCCGGTGCGCTGGCACATCTTCGTCTTCATGCTGCCCGCCGTGATCGTTTATTCCGCCGTCATGGTGCTGCCGCTCATCGAGACGCTCAGGCTGTCGCTTTACAACACGGTCGACGGGCAATCAGCTTTTGTCGGACTTGCGAATTTCAAGGTTCTGTTCGGCGATCCGCGCTGGGCGCATGATTTCTGGAACGCGCTCGTCAACAATCTGATCTTCTTCGCCATCCATATGTGCGTGCAGAACCCGATCGGCATTGCGCTCGCAGCCCTGCTTTCGGTGCCGAAGCTGCGCGGTGTCGCCTTCTACCGCACGGCGATGTTCCTGCCGACGCTGCTCTCCTTCGTCATCGTCGGTTTCATCTGGAAGCTGATCCTTTCACCGATCTGGGGTGTCGCGCCCTGGATGCTCGATCTCATCGGCCTGAAATTCCTGTTCGCACCTTGGCTCGGCAAGCCGGGTTCGGCGCTGATCGCCGTGTCGCTGATCTCCAACTGGCAATATATCGGCATTCCCATGATGCTGATCTATGCAGCGCTTCTCAGCATCCCCGAAGAGGTGATCGAGGCTGCCGAATGCGACGGCGTCACCGGCTGGGCGCAGTTCTGGAAGATCAAGCTGCCGCTCATCCTGCCGGCGATCGGCATCATCTCTATCCTCACCTTCGTCGGCAATTTCAACGCATTCGACCTGATCTACACCGTGCAGGGGGCGCTTGCCGGGCCTGACATGTCGACCGACATTCTCGGCACGCTGCTCTACCGCACCTTCTTCGGTTTCCAGCTGCAGCTCGGCGACCGCTCGATGGGTGCGACGATCGCCACCGTGATGTTCCTCATCATTCTCGCCGGCGTCTCGCTTTATCTCTTCGTCATCCAGCGGCGCATGCGTCGCTACCAGTTCTGAGGAGCGCGCATGTCCAAGGCACGCACATCTCCCATCCGCACCGGCCTCGTGCACCTGGCGCTCGGCGCCTATACCCTGGTCGCGCTGTTTCCGGTGTTCCTGACCATCGTCAATTCGTTCAAGGATCGCAGCTCGATCTTCCGCGAACCGCTGATGATCCCGACGCCGTCGACCTTCAGCCTCGTCGGCTACCAGACTGTGCTCGGGCAGGGCGATTTCGCCACCTATTTCCAGAACAGCTTCATCGTGACTGTTGTTTCGATTCTGCTGGTGCTGCTCTTCGGCGCCATGGCGGCCTTCGCGCTGTCGGAATACCGTTTCCGCGGCAATCTGCTGCTCGGGCTCTACATGGCGATCGGCATCATGATCCCGATCCGTCTCGGCACTGTGGCGATCCTGCAGGGCATGGTTGCGGCCGGCCTCGTCAATACGCTGACGGCGCTCGTCCTCGTCTATACCGCGCAGGGCATACCGCTCGCGATCTTCATCCTGTCGGAATTCATGCGCACGGTGTCGGACGACCTGAAGAATGCCGGGCGCATCGACGGGCTCTCGGAATATGCGATCTTCTTCCGCCTGGTGCTACCGCTGGTGCGCCCGGCCATGGCGACGGTCGCCGTCTTCACGATGATCCCGATCTGGAACGATCTCTGGTTCCCGCTGATCCTGGCGCCTGCCGAAAGCACCAAGACAGTGACGCTCGGCTCGCAGATTTTCATCGGTCAGTTCGTCACCAATTGGAACGCCGTGCTGGCCGCCTTGTCGCTCGCCATCCTGCCGATCCTCGTCCTTTACGTCATCTTCTCGCGGCAGCTGATCCGCGGCATCACGTCGGGAGCCGTCAAATGAGCCAGGAGAAACCGATCCGCGTCCTCGTTGCCGGCCTCGGCAATATGGGCCGCAGCCACGCGCTCGCCTATCACAACAATCCGGGCTTCGAGATCGTCGGTCTCGTCAACCGCTCGACACCGGAGCTGGAGCCCGCGCTGCAGGGCTATACTGTCCACCCCGACTTCGCGACGGCGCTTGCGGAGCTGAAGCCGGATCTCTGCTCGATCAACACCTATTCCGACAGTCATGCCGACTACGCTGTCGCCGCTTTCGAGGCGGGCTGTCATGTTTTCGTGGAGAAGCCGCTGGCGACCACCGTCGCCGATGCCGAGCGGGTCGTGGCGGCGGCTGAGAAGGCCGGGCGCAAGCTGGTGATCGGTTATATCCTGCGGCATCACCCATCCTGGACGAAGCTGATCGAGGAGGCGCGCAAGCTCGGCCCGCCTTACGTCTTCCGCATGAACCTCAACCAGCAGTCCAGCGGCCCCACCTGGGCGACGCACAAGTCGCTGATGCGCACGACCTCGCCGATTGTCGATTGCGGCGTTCATTATGTCGACGTGATGTGCCAGATCACCGACGCCAAGGCCGTCGAGGTGCGCGGCATGGGGCTGCGCCTGTCCGATGAGATCGCTGCCGACATGTATAATTACGGTCAGCTGCAGGTGCTTTTCGAGGACGGTTCGGTCGGCTGGTACGAGGCCGGCTGGGGGCCGATGATCTCGGAGACCGCTTTCTTCGTGAAGGACGTGATGTCGCCGAAGGGGGCGGTGTCGATTGTCATGGATCCAAACGCCAAGTCCGACGATATCGACACGCACACCAAGACCTCCGTGATCCGTCTGCATACGGCCGAAACCGGCCCGGACGGCAAGTTCATCCGGCCAGACCAGGACATGAGGATGACGGGTGAGCCCGGTCATCAGGAGCTCTGCGACCTGGAACAGGCCTTCATGCTGAGGGCGATCCGTGAGGATCTGAACCTCGACCGCCATATGGCGGATGCGGTGGCGTCACTGCGCATCTGCCTTGCCGCCGACGAGAGCGTGCGCACCGGCCAGCCGGTCAGATTGTAAGGGAAAGACAGTGGGATCACTTCAACTCAAATCCATCCGCAAGACCTATGGCACGCATGAGGTGCTGAAAGGCATCGACCTCGAAGTCAGGGACGGCGAATTCGTCATCTTTGTCGGGCCGTCGGGCTGTGGGAAATCGACGCTGCTGCGCAGCATTGCGGGCCTTGAGGATGTCACCTCGGGCGCCGTGGTCATCAACGGCCGCGACGAAACGCTGACGCCGCCGGCCAAACGCGGCATCGCCATGGTGTTCCAGTCTTATGCGCTCTATCCGCACCTGACGGTCAAGGACAATATGGGCCTCGGCCTCAAGCAGGCCGGCACCTCCAGAGAGGAGATCGACAAACGCGTCGGCAAGGCGTCCGGCATGCTATCGCTGGCACCTTATCTCGCACGTCGGCCGGCAGAGCTTTCCGGCGGCCAGCGCCAGCGCGTCGCGATCGGCCGCGCCATCGTGCGCGAACCGGAACTCTTCCTGTTCGATGAGCCGCTGTCGAACCTCGATGCGGCGCTACGCGTGCAGACTCGCCTGGAAATCGCTCGGCTGCATCGTAGCCTGAAGGCGACGATGATCTACGTCACCCACGACCAGGTCGAGGCGATGACGCTTGCCGACAAGATCGTCGTGTTGAATGCCGGCGCGATCGAACAGATCGGCTCGCCGATGGAACTCTATAATCGCCCGGCCAACGTCTTCGTTGCCGGTTTCATCGGCTCGCCTCAGATGAATTTCATCCCGGGCGAGAAGGTCGGCGATCACAGCGCCAAGATGATCGGGGTGCGCCCCGAACACATGACGCTGTCGCGCGAGCAGGGGAGCTGGGCTGCGAAGGTCGTGCATGTCGAGCATCTCGGCGCCGACACGATCATCTATCTGGAATCCGACCAGTGCGGCCTGCTGACGGCGCGCCTCTTCGGCGAGCACCAGTATGAGCCCGACGAAATCGTCTATGCGACGCCGGACCAGGCGCGCGTGCATCGCTTCGATGCCGACGACCGGGCGATCCGCTGAGCGGTTGACGGAACGAATAGCCCCGCCAGCGTGCGGGGCTTTTTGCTTCCAGTCGGCGCGGGCTCGATCAGCCGAGGACGGGCCGCATGAAGCTGCGCTCATAGCTGACGATGCTGCGGTTTCGCTTGTCGAGTTCGAAAGCCGCCTGACATTCCGGATCGCTTGCCATGCGCGTGCGGTAGTCCTCGTAGGTGGCAAGGCTTGAGAAGGAAAACAATGCTACGGCAATGTTGTTGGCGCCTTCAGAGGGCAGGAAATAACCGTGATGGGTGCCGCCCATCCTATTGACGATCGGAATCCAGAGCCGGGCATATTCCTCGAATTCGGCAAGCTTGTATGGATCGATCACATAGCGCAGGTGGCAGGTAATCATTGAAATATCCCCTCGCGCAAAATACCGGGCCGCGGGCTGCCCGGCTCGTTTGGTTTATTCAACTTCTGGCACGAAGCTGGGAGAGTTCAAGCGCTTTGTCGTGATGGCTGCATCACCTTTTCTGACAGTTCGGGCGGCCTGAAATGAAAAAGGCGCTGCGTCGGCGGCGCCTTTCGCACGAGTTGCGTTTCCGGATCAGTCGCGGATGATCAGCAGGTCGGCTGCCATGAAGCGCAGCGTCACGGTTTCGCCGGCCTGCGGTGGCGTGGTGCCGGGGCTGTTGAACATGTCGAAGGAGATGACGTTGCCGCCGACATCCATTCGGGTGCGGATGACCGAGCCTAAGAAGTGAGCCGAGACGACTTGGCCCGTCAGCGCGGTGTCGCTTCTGGCGCTGTCGGAGAGGGAGCCGGCTTCCGGGCGCAGCGCCAGCGAGATGGTTTCGCCGGCCTTGTTGGCTGCGACCGACTGCTTCAGCGTGATCTTCTGATCGCCGATCTGGATGAGGTTGGCATCGGGATCGACGACCTTGGCCTCAATGAGGTTCAATGTGCCGACGAAGGAGGCGACGAAGCGCGTGGCTGGCGTGTTGTAGATCTCGAAGGGCGAACCGATCTGATCGGCCTTGCCGGCATTCATGACGACGATGCGATCGGAGATCGACAGCGCCTCTTCCTGATCGTGGGTGACGAAAACAGTGGTGATGCCGAGCTGTTGCTGGATCTGGCGGATTTCCTCGCGCAGCGACACGCGGATCTTGGCGTCGAGTGCGGAGAGCGGCTCGTCGAGCAACAGCACCTGCGGCTTGACGGCAAGCGCGCGGGCGAGCGCCACGCGCTGCTGCTGGCCGCCCGACATCTGGTAAGGGAAGCGATCGGCAAGGTGATCGAGCTTAATGAGGCCGAGCATTTCCTTGACGCGGGCGTCGATCTCGGGCTTGGCGGCGCCGGCGACCTTGAGGCCGAAGGCGACATTGTCGTGCACCGTCATGTTCGGGAACAACGCGTAGGCCTGGAAGACCATGCCGATATTGCGCTGGTTCGGCTTCAGCGAGCTCTGGTCCTTGCCGTTGATGGTCAGCGTGCCGCCGGTCGGTGTTTCAAAGCCGGCGATCATGCGCAAAACGGTCGTCTTGCCGCAGCCCGACGGTCCGAGGAAGGAGACGAATTCACCCTTCTCGATGTTCATGTTGAAGTTCTTGACGACCTGGACCGGGCCGAAGGATTTCTGAATGTTGTTCAGTGCGAGAAAGGACATGAGCCAGTTACCTTAAGCCTTTGCCGGGCGGGCTTTGCCGAAGCGGGAAACGAGGTTGAGCAGGCCCATGCTGAGCCAGGTGATCGAGAAGGCGATGACGGCGAGCGCCGAAGGCTCGTAGGCCTTGTTGGCGCCGACGAGCTGCAGGTACGGACCGAAGGCCGGGCGGTTGAGCAGCGCGGCGAAGGTGAATTCGCCCATGACGATCGCCAGCGTGATGAAGGCGCCGGAGAGTACGCCGCTCATCACGTTCGGGAAGATGCAGCGGAACATGATGGTCGTCCAGCGGGCGCCGAGGCTTTCGGCCGCCTCCGTCAGCGTGCGGACATCGATGGCGCGCATGGCGGTATCGACGGCGCGGTACATGTAGGGCAGGGACAGCGTGATATAGGAGAAGACCAGCAGGGCGTTAGTCCCTGTCGTCGAACCCGTCAGCGGCAAGTAGGATGACGAATTGTACATTCTGAGGTAGCCAAAGACAATGACGATCGCCGGAATGACGAGCGGCAGCAGCGTGATGAACTCGACGACCGGACGCATCTGCGGCAGGCGCAGCCGCACCCAATAGGCCGTCGGCACCACGAGCAGCATGCCGAAGACGATGGTGAGCAACGCCATCAGCATGGAATAGCCGAAGGTCTCGCGGAACTGAATGTCCGAGAAAACCGACTGATAGGCGTCGAGGCTGTATTCGCCGCGGCGCATGCGCAGCGAAAATTCGACGGTGCCGATCAGTGGGATGATGAAATAGGATGCGCCGAGAATGATGGCAGCCCAGGCTCCGAGACGTTGTGTTTTCATTTCTGCCACCGCTCGGCGCGCATGCGCAGCATGAGATAAAGGATGTTGGATACGCCTGTGATGACAATCATGCCGAGAGCGATGGCGTAACCGAGGTTGGCATTGTGCAGAACGTCTCCGCGGATCTGCGCGTAGAGCAGGATCGGCACGATGTTCAGCGAACTGCCGGTCAGCGCGAAGGCGGTGGCGATGGCGCCGAAGGCGTTGGCGAAGAGCAGCAAAGTCGTGCCGAGCAGGCTCGGCCAGAGGATCGGCAGGGCGACCATCGTCCAGTATTGGCGGTTGGTGGCGCCGAGGATTTGCGATGCTTCGCGCCATTCCTTCTTCATGCCGTCGAGCGCCGGCGTCAGGATCAGCACCATCAGCGGGATCTGGAAATACATGTAGGTGATAGTGAGGCCGAGGAAAGACAGCAGGTTGAAACCTGTGCCATAGAGATTGAAGCCGAACCATTCCCGCAGGAAAACCGTCACGAGCCCGGTGCGGCCAAGTGTTGCGAGAAAGGCGAAGGCGAGCGGCACGCCGGCGAAATTCGAGGCGACGCCGGAGAAGGTCAGAAGCGTCGAGCGCACCGAGGCGGGCAGGCCGCCGAGCACGACGGCCCAGGCGAGGAAGAAGCCGATCAGCGCGCCGCCGAGAGCGGAGGCGACGGACACGCGAATACTGATCCAGTAGGCGCTGATAATGGATGGAGTGAAGAGATCGCCGATATTCTTCAGCGTGAAATCGCCCTCGGGCGTCAGGAACGCGCCGGCCACGAGATAAAGCGTGGGGATGATCAGGAACAGCAGGGAAAAAATAATGAAGGGTGCAATACCCAGCCAGTCGATCACGCGGTCTTTGTTGATCAAGGGGGCGCTGCTTACCATCGGTGTTGAAACGGTACTCATGGAAAGCTCATCCTGGGGCGTCGGAGTGAGAAAGCCTCCCCGCCTTTTGGGCGGGGAGGCCGGATCGGAGATTACTTGACGGCTGCGCCGACGACGGAATCCCAGTTCTTGGTGATGGCTTCCTTGCCGGCAGCCTGTTCTTCGAGCGTCGGGAAGACAGCCTTTTCATAGGCTGCTGCCGGCGGCAGCTTGTCGAGCAGGTCCTTCGGGATCTTGTTGTTCTTGGCAAGATCGTTGAAGCGGATCGGGTGGCAATAGCCCTTCAGCCAGCCGAGCTGACCTTCGTCGGAGTAGAGGTATTCCATCCAGAGCTTGGCAGCGTTCGGGTGCGGAGCGAAGGCGGAGATCGCCTGCACATAGACGCCGGCAACGACGCCGGTCTTCGGAACGACGACTTCGAACGGAGGATTGCCCTTCAGGCTTTCACCCCACGAAAGTGCGTTGTAGTCCCAGGCGACGATGATCGGCGTGGAGCCCTGCGCGAAGGGGGCAGCCTTGCCGACGACCGGCACGAAGTTGCCGGCCTTGTTGAGTTCGGCGAAGAACTTCAGGCCTTCTTCGCCTGCCTTGGCTGCATCACCGCCGGACGCGGAAAGGCCAGCGGCATACACGCCCTGGACGGCCTGGTTGGCCGTGCGCGGGTCGCCGGCGAGTGCGACGGTGTTTGCATAGTCGCTCTTCTTCAGGTCTGCCCAGTCTGCCGGCGATTCCTTGACGAGATCCTTGTTCACGAGGAACGAGAGAACGCCGTAATAGTCGCCGTACCAGTAGCCTTCGGAATCTTTTGCGGAATCCGGGATCGAGTCCCAGGTGGAGACCTTGTAGGGCTGGATCAGGCCGTCCTTCTTGGCGGACGGGCCGAAGGAGAGGCCGACGTCGATGACATCGGGAGCCTGCGGGCCGGTGTTGCCCTTGTTGGCCTTGATGGCTTCGATTTCGTCGCCCGAACCGGCATCCGGGTTCAGTTCGTTGACTTCGAGACCATACTTGGCCTTGAAGCCGGCAATGACGTCGCCGTAGCCGCACCAGTCATGCGGAAGGGCGATCGTGGTCAGCGTGCCTTCCTTCTTGGCGGCGGCGATGAGTTCAGCGCTCGGTTCTGCGGCAGCAATCGCGGTCGAAGCCACGATCATCGCAGTAGAAAGCGACAGGAGTCGAGAAAGATTAGAGATCACTGTTGTTCTCCTTCGGGTTTTCAGTGTCTGGCGATGCTGTTAATCAGCTTACATGAAGCTTGTGTGACGGTTGGATGACGTTAATTTTGCCGGGATAGCAGGCGCTTGCGACAGATGTTTCGATTGCGACTGCATCGCTCACTTCCGCCAAATCCGTCATTGTTTTTCCTCTCCTTTAGTCTTGTCCTCCTAACCGAGTTTGCGGAAAAGCGTGGTCTGCTCGAACAAGCCCTCCAGGGTCTTCATGCGTTCCTTCGTCTCATCCCAGGTGGAATTCTGAACGGCCTCGATCAGCGCCTCGACGATGAAAAGAGTAACGACGGACGAATCCCAGGCTGAGGGCGCCTCGATCCGCACACGGAAGGCATGCCTGGCCAGCTTGGCGGCGGGCGAGCCCCACTGGTCGGTGAAGACGACGATTTCGGCGCCGCGCTTTCGGGCGGCGGTTGCCAGGCTCACCATCTCCTGTTCGTAACGGCGGATATCGAAGATGATCAGGATATCGCCGGCATTCATGTTGAGGACATATTGCGGCCAGCTGCTGGAATTGGAGGACAGCAGCGTCGTGGCAGGCCGGATGACCTGCATATGCGTGAAGAAATATTCGGCAAGGGCGCCGGTGATGCGGCCGCCGACGAAGTAGAGGCCGCGCTTGCGGTCCGACAGCAGCGAGGCGACGCTGTCGAAGGTCGCGGTGTCGAGATCGGTCAGCGTCTGGCGCAGATTGCCCATGATGGCATCGGCGAAACGGTTGAGGATATGGGTTCCCGGTGCATTCTGCGCCCAGCGATCATGCTTGGCAATTGGGTTGGAGATCGTCGCTTCGACCTCCAGATGCAGGTGCGCCTGAAAATCCGGATAGCCTTTGAAGCCGAGCTTTTGCACCATGCGCACGACGGTCGGCGTGGACACGCCGGCATTCTCGGCGATGGTGGTAATACTGCCGAGGCCGGACACCGGATAATTGTCGAGAAGGCTTTCAGCCAATTGTTTTTCGGCGCGCGTCAACAGCCCGAAATGCGAGTGTATGACGTCCGAAACCGTCTTTGACGCAACTGTCACCTAATCTTGCTCCCCGGGATGGTCTAGCGCCACTTTCCCAACCAAAGTTAACAACGCTGTCATAATCCATGTCAACCGGTGTCATGAAAAGAATTTTTCAGAGGATGCTTGACAGTGATGGAAACCTGAAGAATTCTTTTCTTATAACATTTTATTAATGGATAGGAGTGGCGCCTTTGGTGCTGGCCCGGCCGAAAATCCTCAGCGAAGCGGACGGCAACTGCGTCGGGATCGAGCGCGTCGGCGGCCAGAGCCCGGTGTTGCTCGTCTGCGAGCACGCTTCCAATGCGCTTCCTGCCTGCTTCAGCGATCTCGGTTTGCCGAGCGAAGCGCTGTCGAGCCATATTGCGTGGGACCCCGGCGCGCTCGCCGTTGCCCGCGCCATATCGCAAGCACTCGACGCAACGCTCGTCTACCAGCGCTTCTCCCGACTCATCTACGACTGCAACCGGCCGCCGAGTTCACCGGGCGCCATGCCGGAGACCAGCGAAATCTATGCCATTCCCGGCAACAAAGATTTGACCGCCGAAGAACGCCTGGCGCGCACCGATGCGCTCTACGTGCCATTTCACGACGCCATTCGCGAGCTGATCCGCGATCGCAGGGCGAGGGGGCAAGACAGCATTGTCGTGACGATGCACAGCTTCACGCCGGTCTATCACGGCCGGCAACGCGCCGTCGAACTTGGCATACTGCACGACGAAGATAGCCGGCTGGCCGACCGCATGATGGATGCTGCTGCTGAAGCGCCGCTTTACAGGACTGAACGCAACCAGCCTTATGGGCCGGAGGACGGCGTGACCCACACGCTGATCCTGCACGGGCTTTCGAACGGCTTGCGCAATGTGATGATCGAGGTCCGCAACGACCTCGTCGCAGACGATGGCGGCCAAAGGGTCATGGCCGACTATCTGACAGGGCTTCTCCAGCGCAGCCTGGAAGCCTGAATAAAAAAAGACCCGAGGGAGCAGTTTATCTGCGGACGTCCGCACGGCGAAAATGCCGCGGGCAATTGGCACTGAACCGGCCTGCAATCCCGCGGCCGGTTCGTCAACAGGGGGAAGTCATGTCGGACTACACCGAACTGGACAAGAAGCAGGATGTGCACATCCTGCATTCCATGGGCTATGCCCAGGAACTCGAACGGCGAATGAGCTCATTCTCGAATTTCGCCGTCTCATTCTCCATCATCTGCATTCTCTCCGGCGGCATCAATTCGCTGGCGCAGGCGACTTCGGGCGCCGGCGGAGCGGCGATCGGCATCGGCTGGCCCGTGGGATGCTTCATCTCGCTCGTTTTCGCCGTCGCCATGGCGCAGATCAGCTCCGCCTATCCGACGGCGGGCGGACTCTATCACTGGGGCTCGATCCTCGGCAACCGCTTCACCGGCTGGCTGACAGCCTGGTTCAATCTGCTCGGTCTCGTCACCGTTCTCGGCGCCATCAACGTCGGTACCTATTACTTCTTCATGGGCTCCTTCGGCACCACTTATCTCGGGCTGACGGACACGATCACGGTGCGGATCATTTTCCTCGTCATAATTACCGGCGCGCAGGCGCTGGTAAACCACATGGGGATTGGCTTGACCGCGAAGCTCACGGACTTCTCGGGCTACCTGATCTTCGCAACCTCGATCGCGCTGGCGGCCGTCTGCCTTATCGCGGCCCCTTCCTATGAGTTCGGCCGCCTCTTCACGTTCGCCAACTATTCCGGCGAAGTCGGCGGTAGCGTATGGCCGTCGACCTCGGGCGCCTGGGTCTTCCTTCTCGGCCTGTTGTTGCCGATCTACACCATCACCGGCTATGACGCCTCGGCGCATACGTCGGAGGAGACGGTCAAGGCCGCCCATTCGGTGCCGCGCGGCATGGTCGCCTCGGTCCTGTGGTCGGCGCTGTTCGGTTATATCATGCTGTGCGCCTTTGTGCTCATGCTGCCGAACATGGACGACGCGGCCAAACAGGGCTGGAATGTGTTCTTCTGGGCGATGGACAGCCAGGTAAACCCCGTCGTCAAGGACATCCTCTATCTAGCGATCTTCGTCAGCCAGTGGCTGTGCGGCCTTGCGACCGTCACCTCGGTCTCGCGCATGATCTTCGCCTTCTCGCGTGACGGTGGCCTTCCGGCCGCCAAGGCGCTGTCGAAGGTCAGCCCGCAATACCGCACTCCGGTGGCCGCGATCTGGACGGGATCGATCCTGTCGGTTCTGTTCGTTTGGTTCACCTCACTCGACTTCGTGAAAATCGGCGATACGCCGGTTTACACGATCGTAGTTTCGTGCACGGTCATCTTCCTGTTCTTCTCCTTTGCGATCCCGATAACGCTCGGCCTCTTCGCCTGGGGTACGTCTAAGTGGGACAAGATGGGCCCGTGGAACCTCGGCGAAGGCCTCTTCAAGCTCTTTGCCGTGCTCTCGATCATCGCGATGGTCCTGATCTTCGTTCTCGGAGTCCAGCCGCCGAACGGTGCTGCGCTTTACGTTACCGTCGGGTTCCTCTTGCTGACGGCGATCGTCTGGTTCGGCTTCGAGAGCCGGCGCTTCAAGGGGCCGCCGATCGGCGCCGAAGTGGCGAAGCGCCAGGCCGAAATCGCGGCGGCAGAAGCGGCCGTCGGCGAAAGCGGCGAACGTTAAGCAACGAGGCTTCCCTCTCAAATGGCGGGGCCGCTCCTGCGGCCCCATCACCGGTTCAACGAAAAGGCATCGGGCCGCCACACTAGGCCGGGCGCATGCGATTTTGTTGCCCCGATTTTTTCAATCCCAATTTCAGGCGGATCACTCATGAGCAGCAGCTATACAATCGACGATCTCAGGAAGGATGTTGCCGAAGGGCGCATCGACACCGTTCTGGCCTGCCAGGTGGACATGCAGGGGCGGCTGATGGGCAAGCGCTTCCAGGCCGAATATTTTGTCGAAAGCGCCTGGAAGGAAACGCACAGCTGCAACTACCTGCAAGCCACCGACATGGAGATGGAGACCGTCTCCGGCTACAAGGCGACGAGCTGGGAGAAGGGTTACGGCGATTATACGATGAAGCCGGATCTTGCGACGCTGCGCCGCATTCCCTGGCTCGAGGGCACGGCGCTCGTACTCTGCGACGTGCTCGACCATCACACGCATGAGGAAGTCGCCCATTCGCCGCGTGCGATCCTGAAGAAGCAGGTGAAGCGCCTCGAAGACATGGGCATGAAGGCCTATATGGCCTCCGAGCTGGAATTCTTTCTGTTCGACCAGAGCTACGAGGCGGCGCATGCCTCGGGTTACCGCAACCTGAAGCTCGCCAGCGCCTACAACGAGGACTACCACATCTTCCAGACCACGAAGGAAGAAGAGGTGATGCGGGCGATCCGCACCGGGCTGCAGGGCGCCGGCATTCCGGTCGAGAACTCCAAGGGCGAGGCTTCCGCCGGTCAGGAGGAGATCAACGTGCGCTATGCCGACGCGCTCGCCATGGCCGACCGGCATGCGATCATCAAAAACGGCTGCAAGGAGATCGCCTGGTCGAAGGGCAAGGCCATCACCTTCCTCGCCAAGTGGAACTACAATGCCGCCGGCAGCTCCTCGCATATCCACCAGTCGCTCTGGAGCCTCGAGGAAAAGCCGCTGTTCTTCGATCACACCGGCAAATACGGCATGTCGCCGCTAATGCACAATTACATCGCCGGGCTTCTCGCCCATGCGAGCGAGATCACCTATTTCCTGGCGCCCTACATTAATTCCTACAAGCGCTTCATGGCCGGCACCTTCGCACCGACCAAGGCGATCTGGAGCAAGGACAACCGCACTGCCGGCTACCGCCTCTGCGGCGAGGAGACCAAGGGAATCCGTATCGAATGCCGCGTCGGAGGCTCCGATCTCAATCCTTATCTCGCCTTCGCCGCGCTGCTTGCCGCCGGTATCGACGGCATCGAGAACAAGCTGGAGCTCGAAGCTCCGTTCGTCGGTGACGCCTATGGCGGCAAGGACATTCGCGAAATTCCGCGCACGCTGCGCGCGGCAACGACTGAAATGACGGAATCGGCGATGCTGCGCAAAGCCTTCGGCGACGACGTCATCGACCATTACACCCGTGCTGCCGAATGGGAGCAGGAAGAATACGATCGCCGCATCACCGATTGGGAAGTGGCGCGGGGTTTCGAAAGAGCTTAATACGGATTTCGCGGGATTGCTCCTCACCCTAACCCTCCCCCCGTAGAAACGGGGAGGGGACGTGCCCTTGCGGGGCTGGCGGTTGAGGAAAACGGTGCTGCATATCCCTTCTCCCCGTAAGCGGGGAGAAGGTGCCGGCAGGCGGATGAGGGGCTGCGGCCTCACTCAATTTTTGATGAATACGAGGACAGGAAATCGATCATGGCAATGATCCAATGCATTTCACCGGTCGACGGATCGGTTTACGCGGAGCGCCCGGCACTTTCGCTCGACGCCGCCAAGGACGTGGTGGCGCGCGCCCGCAAGGCGCAGAAGGCCTGGGCGAGGCGACCGCTTGAAGAGCGTGTCCAGCTTGTCCTGAAAGGCGCCGCACGGCTGAACGAAATGTCCGACGTCGTCGTGCCGGAGCTTGCCTGGCAGATGGGCCGGCCGATCAAATACGGCGGTGAATACAAGGGCTTCAACGAGCGCTCCAATTATGTCGCGTCGATTGCGGCGGGTGCGCTGGCACCTGTTGTCGTCGAGGAGAGCGACCGTTTCGAGCGCCGTATCGAACGCGAAGCGCATGGCGTCGTCTTCGTCGTTGCACCCTGGAACTACCCCTATATGACGGCGATCAACACGATCGCGCCGGCGCTGATGGCCGGCAATACGGTGGTGCTGAAACATGCCTCGCAGACATTGCTCGTCGGCGAACGGCTGGTGCAGGCCTTTATCGAGGCCGGTGTTCCCGAGGATGTGTTCCAGAACGTCTTCCTCGACCATGAGACGACCTCGGCGCTGATTGCCGCCGGCAGCTTCAATTTCGTCAACTTTACCGGATCGGTCGAAGGCGGGCGGTCGATGGAGCAGGCCGCCGCCGGCACCTTCACGGGCCTCGGCCTCGAACTCGGCGGCAAGGATCCGGGCTACGTCATGGAAGACGCCGATCTCGATGCGGCCGTCGACACGTTGATGGACGGCGCGACCTATAATTCCGGCCAGTGCTGCTGCGGCATCGAGCGCATCTATGTGCATGAGTCTCTTTACGATGCCTTCGTCGAGAAATCGGTCGCCTGGGTGTCGAACTACAAGCTCGGCAATCCGCTCGATCCTGAGACTTCGCTCGGGCCGATGGCGAACAAGCGCTTCGCCAAGGTCGTGCGCGAGCAGATCGCCGATGCGGTTTCCAAGGGCGCCAAGGCGCTTGTCGACCCCAAGCTTTTCCCACAGGATGACGGCGGCGCCTATCTCGCGCCGCAGGTCCTCGTCGATGTCGACCATTCCATGGCCTTCATGCGCGAGGAGACCTTCGGCCCGGCGGTCGGCATCATGAAGGTGAAGAGCGACGAAGAGGCACTGGCCTTGATGAACGACAGCCAGTACGGGCTGACCGCTTCGCTATGGACCAAGGATGCCGAGCGGGCGGCGCGGCTTGGCCGCGAGATCGAAACCGGCACCGTCTTCATGAACCGCGCCGACTATCTCGATCCGGCGCTCTGCTGGACCGGTGTCAAGGAGACCGGCCGCGGCGGTTCGCTCTCGATCATCGGTTTCCAGAATCTGACTCGCCCGAAATCCTTCCACCTGAAGAAAGTCACAGCATGAGCAGCAACATCACTGCAAACTGGAGCTATCCGACATCGGTCAAGCTCGGCCGGGGCCGCATCAAGGAACTGGCCGACGCCTGCAAGAGCCTTGGCATCAAAAAGCCGCTGCTCGTCACCGACCGAGGCCTCGCCTCGATGGCGATCACCAAGAACGCGCTCGATATCCTCGAAGATGCCGGTCTCGGCCGGGCGATATTTGCCGATGTCGATCCGAACCCGAACGAGAAGAACCTCGAGGCCGGCGTCAAGGCTTTCAAGGATGGCGGCCATGACGGTGTCGTCGCCTTTGGCGGCGGCTCCGGTCTCGATCTCGGCAAGTGCGTCGCCTTCATGGCCGGCCAGAGCCGGCCAGTCTGGGATTTCGAGGATATCGGCGACTGGTGGACACGCGCGAGCCTCGAAGGCATCGCCCCGATCGTCGCCGTGCCGACGACGGCCGGCACCGGCTCGGAAGTCGGGCGCGCCAGCGTCATCACCAATTCCGTCACACATGTGAAGAAGATCATCTTCCATCCGAAGTTCCTGCCAGGCGTCGTCATCTCCGATCCGGAACTGACGGTCGGCATGCCGAAGATCATCACCGCCGGCACCGGCATGGATGCCTTCGCCCATTGCCTGGAGGCCTATTCCTCGCCCTTCTATCACCCGATGTCGGCCGGCATCGCGCTCGAAGGCATGCGCCTCGTCAAGGAATTCCTGCCGCGCGCCTATAGAGAAGGGACCGATCTCGAAGCCCGCGCCAACATGATGGCCGCCGCCGCCATGGGCGCGGTCGCTTTCCAGAAGGGGCTCGGCGCCATCCATGCGCTGTCGCACCCGATCGGCGCGGTCTACAACACCCATCACGGCATGACCAATGCGGTTGTCATGCCGGCGGTGCTGCGCTTCAACCGCGCTGTCATCGAGGAGAAGATCGGCCGGGCGGCCGCCTATCTCGGCATTTCGGGCGGTTTCGACGGCTTCTACGATTATGTGCTGAAGCTCCGTTCCGATCTCGGTGTGCCGGATACGCTGACGGCAATGGGAATCGCGCCCGACCGCATCGACGAATTGTCGGCCATGGCGATCGAAGATCCGAGCGCCGGGGGCAATCCGGTTGCCATGACGCTCGAAAACACCAAGGCGCTTTTCAGGGACTGCTTCTGATAAGATCAGCTGGACCTGCAGATCGGCCCGGAAAGCTCTTGCTTCCGGGCTTTTTCATTTTGGAGGCATCCTGAATTTTAGGGATGTGAAAAATACCGCCTGCAATTTCGCCGCGCGCGTTCGCAATTTGTTAACCATGATTGTAAAGGATGGGTTAACCGCACGATGCTCCGACAGTGCGCACAAGAGCGATGCCGGCTCGCGCCATTTCCTCCGAGGACCGAACATGCCAGTCATTACATTCGCAAATACCAAGGGCGGCGCCGGCAAGACGACCGCTGTTCTCTTGCTCGCGACCGAGCTTGCCCGTCAGGGCTATCGCGTGACCATTCTGGATGCCGATCCGCAGCATTGGATTTCACGTTGGCACGAGATATCGGGGCACGTGCCTAATATTTCAGTGATCGATTTCGTGACGACCGCCTCGCTGCCGCAGCATATCAGCGAAAACAAGCATAATACCGACTATTTCATCGTCGACCTGCCGGGCGCGCGCAATCCGCTGCTTGCCACCGCCGTCGGTCTTTCCGACCATGTACTGATCCCGATCCAGGGCTGTGCCATGGATGCGCGCGGCGGCGCGCAGGTGCTCGAACTGCTGCAGTATCTGGACGAGAAGGCAGGCATCAAGATCGGCCATTCGGTGGTGCTGACCCGCGTCAGCTCGATGGTGACGACCCGGGCGCTGCAACTCGTCAAGTCGCTGCTCAGCGAGCGGCACGTGCCGGTGCTGGACACGGCGATTATCGAACGTTCGGCCTTCCGCGACATCTTCGACTGTGGCGGCACGCTGCAGACCATGGACCCCACGCGCGTCAGCAATCTCGACAAGGCGCGTGAGAACGCCGCCTGTTTCGCCCAGGAAATCATGCGCAAGGTGCCTGTTCGGTTGACAGCCTCGGCTCGCATGGCGACGGCGGCCTGAATACCCAAGCATTGAAACAGAAAGGCCGTCGGGGCGATCCGGCGGCCTTATCGTTGGTGACCAGTTTGGCTTTGGCTCAGTCGACGAACTCGACCGTCACACCGGGCTTGACCATTTTCGCAAGCTCGGTTGCATCCCAGTTGGTCAGGCGAATGCAGCCGTGGCTCTGGGTGCGGCCGATCTTGGAGGGCTCCGGCGTGCCGTGGATGCCGTAAGTCGGCCTGGAAAGCGCCATCCAGACGGTGCCGACCGGGCCGTTCGGGCCTGGGGGAATGTTGAGGATCTTGTCGTTGGCGCCCTGCTGAAAGTTGATCTTCGGGTTGTAGGTATAACCGGGATTGAACGCGACGCGCTCGACCGTCACCGTGCCGGACGGGGAGGGGGTGTCGGTTGAGCCGATCGAAGCCGGGTAGGCGGCGATAAGATTGCCGGCGCCGTCATAGGCGAAAACCTGTTTGCGCCCCTTGTCGGCGATGATGCGGGCGACCTCGCCGGTCTTCATCTCGCCGGGATTGACGACCTTGATCACCGTGCCGGGAACACTGAAATCGGCGCCGGGATTCATCTCCTTGAGGAAGGCCTCGTCCATATGGAAACGCTCGGCCAGCATTTCAGTGGTCGAGGTATAGGCGAGCGACGGCAGCAGCGCCTTATGCGAATAATCTTCCGGGATCTCCGCGACGAAGGGGCCGGCGGCATCGGCCGGCGTGATCGTATAGCTGACGACGGGCAGGCCGCCGTTCATGCGCAGCTCTTCCAGAATGGCATCGGTGTCGTTGGGGTCGAGCTTTGACCCCGTCATCTGGTCGTAAGCATAAATGCCCTTGGTGACGTTCGAGCCCATGTGCCCGTCGATGACGCCGGGAGAGATGCCGGCGCGGTCGAGGAAGACCTGCAGCGCGACGATCTCGGGCTTCGATTTGTTCTTCAGCGTGATCACGGGCTCGTCGGGTGCTGCCTTCGGCGCATCGGCGGGCGGGATCTGCTGATCGGGATCGATCGAAGCGTAATCGTCGCCCGATTGCGGATTGCCAATGCTGTTGTCGTTCGGATAGGGCTCCTCGCCGAGCGGCAGGCGCTCGATTGCAGCGTCGCGCGGAATGCCACCGGTGACGGCGCCGCGTTCGGAATAACGCGTATCGCCATAGGAATTGTCGTCGGCATAATAGGGATCGTTGCCACCCTGGTCGGTATAAACCTCGCGCGGGCCGGGCCGTGGTGGATAGTAGCCGCGGGCGCGCATTTCGGTGGCGACGACGTTGCCGTAGGCGTCGATCAGCACGCGGTTGCCGCTGCGGTCGCGGGCATAGGCAAAGCCGCGCGGGACATAATCGAGGATTTCGCCGTTCGGCGTGACCAGCACGACATCGCTCTGGCGACGGTCACGAAACTGCTGCGCGCCGGCCTGCGGTGCTGCAGCCGCAACGGCTGCCAGCACGGCCGCAAGCGAAAATGCCGACTTCAAAAAGCGATTCACGTCTCACACCTCGAACAGTGACTGGGCCGACACACACCCGCGAATTTTGACGCTAGTGTGGAATTTATGAAAGCGTGCTGAACAAAATATGAAAATCCCTAAGATTTCCTTTTACTCATAAACGTTTGCATCCTTGTGTCCGTTCCGCAAAATCCACGGTTGCGGCAAAAGCGCAAGAGGAGAACGGCGCGATTGACGAAAGAGGGCGCGAAACTTAGAGCTTTTCCGGGTTAGACTGCGGCATTCTGCCGGAGCAGGTTTTCGTCAGGGCAAAGGCGATTGGCGAAGGGCATACCCCAAGGTACGTCCGAGCCGATCGCCTCTGATCCTGGCGGAAACATGCCCGGCCCACCGGCCGCACCGCTTCGCCGTGGCGTAGCGATGTGCGTCCGGCGATTCCAAAGTCTTGCAGATTTGCCAGCCAAATTTGCGGGAGGGTTGGCTGAAACAGGGCGGCTGATCGACCGGCCGGCTTGGCCGTAGAGCTTGGCTACGACGCGCGCCGGCCGGTCGACCATCCGACCGTTTGAGCCAACAGAATGCTGCAATCTAACCCGGAAAAGCTCTAACGCTACGGCGGCCGCTAACCTTGAGGAGACCGAGATGATCGAATTTGCCGCTGCAAGCGGGCCGCGCCTGATGCTGGATGAAACATCGGTGCTCGATATCGGCGGATGCATTGTCGACGGCGTCGATATTGCGCCAAAGCGTGCCATTCCGGACGATGGCGATCCGCGAATCGATCACTCGCTCGAAGGTTTCCTCTTCACCTGCGGCCCGGACCATATCCGCCATCGCCAGCCGATCGCCGGCCGTGCCGACGGCAAGGTCTATCCGCTGCACGGATCGGCCTCCGGCCACGCCGCCAAGATCCTGTGGACGAAACACGAGAATGGCAATGCCGAATGCCGCGCCGATATCGACATTACCACGGTCGAGGGACTGCCGCAGCGCATCGAGCGGCTGTGGCGGATCGACGGCGCGAACGGCGAGGTGCGGCTCGAAGACCGGGTTATCAATACCAGCGATCAGGCGGTGCCGACCTTCCTGATGTACCATATGAATGTCGGCGGCAAATGGCTGGACGACGGCACGCGGCTCGAAGGCCGGATGCTGGAGAATGGCGGCTTCCCCTGGACATTCGGCGAGGAGCCCGGCGGCATCTTCTGTGTGCCGGCGACGGCGACGGAGGAGGGCTCGGCGGAAGTCCGGCTCGGGCCGATCGCCGCAATTGGCGGCAGGACGCTCAACGTGCGCTTCCGCGCCGATACGCTGCCTTATCTGCAGGTTTGGCGGAACCAGAAGGCGCCCGCTCATATTATCGGCATCGAGCCGGTGTCGCATCGCTGGGTATTGCGCGACGAGCTTCATGCGGCCGGTGAATTCAACATGCTCGCCCCGGGCGAAAGCCGCAGCTATGCGCTGACCTTTGCCTTCCTGTGAGTGAAGTGTTGTTGACGCTTGCGGGCCTCCCGTCGTAGACCTTCAGCCCACGATCTTTGAGGAGACAAGACGATGGATATTCGCCAGATCGACGATGAATATTCGGTTTCGGGACAGATCACGCTTGAGGACCTCGATGAGATCAAGGCGTTGGGCTTCAAATCGATCGTCTGCCATCGCCCCGACCATGAAAGCCACGACCAGGCGTCGTTTTCCGTCATCGAGGCGCGTGCCAAAGAGCTCGGACTCGACATCGCTCATGTGCCGGTTGGACCGATGGGCGTGACCGAAGAGGCAGTGCAGGGCATGGTCGACGCGCTCGACGAATTCCCGCGGCCAATGCTTGGCTATTGCCGCTCGGGCGCGCGCTCGACGGCGATCTATCAGAAAACTCAGCATATCCGCAATTAACCGCCCTTTCCGGGCTCCTACTTCCGGCGTTGAACCTCAGCGCCGGCACCTTTCATTGATGCAGGAGACGATAATGAGCATTAAGCGTATCGACGTCGGCGCGCGCATGAGCGGCGCCGTCATTCACGGCAACACGGTCTACCTCGCAGGCCAGGTGGGTGAGGGCGAAAGCGTCACCGATCAGTGCAAGTCTGCGCTCGCCGAAGTCGACCGTCTGCTGGCGGCCGCCGGCAGCAACAAGTCGAAGATCCTGCAGACCCTCGTCTATCTTTCCGACATCGCTTATTTCGGCGAGATGAACGCAGCCTGGGAAGCCTGGATCGATCCGGCCAATCCGCCGGCACGCGCCACCAGCGAAGCCAAGCTCGCCGCGCCGAAATACAAGGTCGAGTTCATCGTTACGGCTGCGCTCGACTAAGTTCGCCGCAGTTCCGTCTCTCAAAGCCGGTGGGGCGCCCTTACCGGCTTTTTGTTTGCGCGATTTCCGAAAGCGTTCTGGTCGGTGTGATCGCTTCCGGATCGAGCTTCACCTCGATGATCGCCGGTTTGCCGCTTCTTCGCGCGCGCTCGAAAGCCGGGGCGAATTCCTCCGTGCTTTCCACCGTCTCGCCGTGGCCGCCATAGGCGCGGGCAAGGGCCGCGAAGTCGGGGTTGGTGAGATCGGTGCTGCTGACGCGGCCGGGATATTCGCGCTCCTGATGCATGCGGATCGTGCCGTACATGCCGTTGTTGACGACGATTGCGATGATCGGCAGACCGTAGCGGATGGCGGTGGCGAATTCCTGGCCATGCATCAGGAAACAGCCGTCGCCGGCAAAACAGATGACCTCACGCTCGGGAAAAAGCCGCTTGGCGGCCACCGCGGCGGGCAACCCGTAACCCATCGAGCCGGAGGTGGGCGCGGCCTGGGTGTTGAAGCGGCGGAAACGATGGAAGCGATGCAGCCAGGTGGCATAGTTGCCGGCGCCGTTGGTGAAGATTGCGTCCTGCCTGGTATTCGCCTCCAGCCACTCCATGATCGGTCCCATATGGACAGCGCCAGGACCTATCGCTGGCGGCTTCGACCAGGCGAGATAGGCTTGGTGCATGCGCTCCGTGCGCTCCGCCCAGTGCGGCTCGGTCGGCGCTTTCAGATCGGTAAGTGCAGCGACGAAATCGGCCGGTGCCGCGCAGATCGCCAGATCCGGGCGATAGATACGGCCGAGTTCGGACGCATCGGGATAGACGTGGACCAGCGATTGCTGGGGGTAGGGGATGTCGATCAGCGTGTAGGACGACGAGGGCATTTCCGACATGCGGGCGCCGAGCAGGATCACCAGGTCGCTCTCCTTGATCTCCTTGGCGAGCGCCGGATTGATGCCGATGCCGACATCGCCGGCATAGCAGGGATGAAGGTGATCGAACAGCATCTGCCGGCGGAAGGAGCAGCCGACCGGCAATTGGAAACGCTCGGCGAAGATTGCAAAATCGGCGACGGCATCGGCATCCCAGCGCGTGCCGCCGAGGATCACCACCGGTCGCTCAGCTTTGAGCAGACGCAGATAGAGATCGTCGATCTGGCTGGGGCCGGGATGCGCCTCGACGTTGGCATAACGCCTGGCGAGGGGCGCCTCGACCTCGTCGCGCAGCATGTCTTCCGGCAGCGTCAGCACCACGGGGCCGGGACGGCCGGAGGTTGCGATCGCAAAGGCGCGGGTGACGAATTCGGGAATTCGGGCGGCATCGTCGATTTCACCCACCCATTTGGCGAATTCGGTGAAGGCGCGGCGGAATTCGACCTCCTGGAAGGCCTCGCGCTCACGTGCATCACGCTGCACCTGGCCGATGAAGAGGATCATCGGGATCGAATCCTGCCTTGATATATGCAGGCCGGCGGAGGCGTTGGTGGCGCCGGGGCCGCGGGTCACCATGCAGATGCCGGGTTCGCCGGTGAGCCTGCCCCAGCAATCCGCCATCATCGCCGCCCCGCCTTCCTGCCGGCAGACGAGGACGTCGATATCGCTGTCACGCAAGGCGTCGAGCACGGCGAGGAAACTCTCGCCGGGCACGCAGGAGAGGCGTTTGACACCGTTCGCCTTCAGCGCCTCGACGATCAGTTCCCCGCCCGTTTGTTTCATAATGATACCTTCTTCATGACGATGTCTTCCTCTCAAGCTCGGCGAGTTCCGCCAGAATTTCTTCCCTGTGTTCGCCGAGACGCGGGCTCGGCCTGACGTAGCGCAATGGTGTTTCCGACAGCCCCACCGGCGTCCTGACCCCGGGGATGACGGTGCCGGCGGCATCGGCAAGGTCGATGCGCAGACCGCGAGCCTTCACTTGCGGGTCGGCGAACATTTCCTCGATCGTGTTGATCGCGCCCGATGGAACCGCGTTCTGCTCGCAGGCCTTCAGGAGATCCGCCTTCTGCCATTTCAGCGTCTCGGTGGAGATCAGGCGGCGCACCTCGCCGCGGTTGGCGACGCGGGCCTTGTTGGTGGAGAAACGCTCGTCATCCGCGATCGTCTCCAGGCCGAGGATGGCAGAGAGGCGGCGGAACTGGCCGTCATTGCCGACGGCCAGGATGAGATAACCGTCGGCCGTCGGTACGACCTCATAGGGCGAGATGTTCGGATGGGCGTTGCCGAGGCGGGTCGGTGCGGCGCCGGAGATGAGGTAATTCATGTTCTGATTGGCGAGGACGGCCGATTGCACGTCGAGCAGGGCCATGTCGATCAACTGGCCTTGTCCGGTTTTCAGGGCATGGATCAGGGCGGCCTCGATCGCCGAGACGGCATAGATGCCGGTGAAGATGTCGGCGATCGCCACGCCCGCCTTCATCGGTTGGCCGTCCGGCTCGCCTGTTATCGACATGAAGCCGGACATGCCCTGGACGATGTAATCGTAGCCGGCGAGGCCGGCATAGGGGCCGGTCTGGCCGAAGCCGGTGATCGAGCAATAGACGAGCCTCGGGTTCTGCTTGCGCAGGCTGTCGTAATCGAGCCCGTATTTGACGAGGCCTCCGACCTTGAAATTCTCGATCACTACATCGGCTGTGGCTGTGAGGCGACGAACGAGATCCTGGCCCTCAGAGCTCTTGAGGTCGGCGGTGATTGAGCGCTTGCCGCGATTGGCGGCGTGGTAATAGGCGGCCGAGAGATTTTCGCCGTCGGCACCTTCGACGAAGGGCGGTCCCCATTGGCGGGTGTCGTCGCCACCGTCGGGATTTTCCACCTTGATGACGTCGGCGCCGAGATCGGCAAGCATCTGGCCCGCCCAGGGGCCGGCGAGCACGCGGGCAAGCTCGATCACCCGGATGCCGGCAAGCGGCGGCATGTTCGTCGCGGTCTCGGTCATGTTCCTCCCGTCGGTGTCTACGGCGCCAGCGTCACCTCAGATGTATCGGATACCGGCTTTGAAGCAAAGCGGCGCTCGCGCCAGAGGATGTAGAAGCCCGACGCCATAATGATCGTGATGCCGAGCCATTTGATCGCATCCGGAAAATCGCCGAAAACAAGCCAGGCGAAGATCGTTGCCGAAACGATCTCGAAATATTGCAGCGGCGCCAGCGTCGACGCCGGTGCCGCACGAAAGGCATAGACGCCGAGGATGCCGGCGATCGCGGCCATGGCGCCGACGCCGGCCACGTAGAACCAGGCGCTGCCTGCAGGCATGACGGGATCGAAGAGATCGGAGCCGCTTCCTTCGCCGACAAAAAGCAGGAAAGCGCAGAAGAGCAAGCCCCAGATGCCCATCTGGAACTGCATCGACCAGGGGTCCTCCCGGTGCGAGAGGACGCGGGTCATCAACACGAAGATCGCAATGCAGAGCGCGCTGACGACAGGCAGGAGCGCGATGGAGCCGACCTCCTCGAAACTGGGCTGGATGATCAGCATCGCCCCGAAGAAGCCGACGCCGCAGGCGGTATAGCGCCGCCAGCCGATCGTCTCCTCGAGGAAAATGCCGCCGAGGATCGTCACGATGATCGGCTCGATAAAGAAGATCGCGATCGCGTCGGCGACCGCCATATATTTCAGCGTGGTGACGAAAGAGATCATCGAGACGGTGATGACGAAGCCGCGGATGGCGTGGAACAGGCTCTGGCGCCACGAGAAATCGGTAAAGCTGCGTCGCCATAGCACGATCGGCAGCATGCAGAGCGCCTGCACGAGGAAGCGGCCGGCGGTGATCTCGGCGGAGGGGACGGTGACGACGGCAAGCTTGGCGAAGATGTCGATGAGCGGCGAGAACATCACCGAAAGAAACATCAGCGCAAGCCCCGTCGTCACTTCGGAGGCGGACGAAGCGGGCCGGGCGGAGGTGCTGCTCATGATGGGATCTCTCTGGCTCAGGATCTTGCGAGTGCCTCGTCGCACCAGTCCGCGAAGGCGGCGGTCGCCGCTTCGGCGTCGATCTCGTTCAGCGTTTCATGCCGCATATCCTGATATATCCGAGTGCTGATACGAGAGAAGCCTTGCGCTTTCAAATGGTTTGACAGCCAGAGGATGGCTTTTCCACGCCCCGTCGCCGGATCCTCGCCGCCGCCGACCAGATGGATCGGCATGTCGCGCGGCAGCCGGTCGAGATGGAGCTTCTGCGGTGCGCGAAACGTCAGTTCGAAGAGATCGAGCCAGAGCGAGACCGAAGCATCGAAGCCGCAGAGCGGATCGCCGATATATTTGTCGACTTCATCGGCATGGCGGGACAGCCAGTCGAACTCGGTGCGGCGGTCCGGGATCGATTTTCCCCAAGCTCCGAAGGTGAGCTTCGGCAAGAGGCCGCTCGGCACGTCGGAGCCCTTCAGCATCCGCTCGGCAAGCAAGATCGCCTGGGCGGCTCGGCCGGCAAGGCCGACGGCGAAATTCGAATTCCAGACGGCGACAGCGTCGAAGTCGCCCGGAGCGGTGACGGCGACATTGAGCGCCACGAGACCGCCCATCGAATGGCCGAAGAGGATCACCTTCAGGCCGGGATGGCGCGAGGCCGCATGGGCGCGCACGGCAAGGACATCGCCGATCACCCGGTCGACGCCATCCCGGCCGGCGAAGCGGCCAATCGGCGCGTCGGGCGCCGTCGTCTCGCCGTGGCCGCGGTGATCATGGGCATAGACGTGGTAGCCGCGCGCCGCCATCGCCGCGGCAAAGCGGCCGTACCGCTTCGAATGCTCCGCCAGGCCGTGCGATATCAACAGGACGCCGCGCGCCGGGTGGGTAGCCTCGGCATGGTGATAGGCCAGAGACGCTTCCCCTATCGCGAGTCTTTGCGTATCAGAAAACATCCGGATCCTCCCCGCCCCAGCAGAGCAGATCGCTACTGCATAATTCCTTAAAGCGGAATCGATTTAAGCGAATATGCTGCAACTATAAGTGCGACACGGTGCTCGCGTAACTCTAAGACAGTGAGGTCCCCGCAATAGTCAGCTGTTTCCGGCGACGCGCAGTCGATAACAAATTTCGGCACGGCTGCGATTCAGGGTTGCTGCCGTTTACTCTTTGTGCTTATCTGTTCCTGCATTGTTCTTCTTTGGGGGTTGAAATGAGCAGCATGCAGTTGCGTACCTTTACGTTCGCCTTGTCGATGATCCTTGCCGGCGCTGCCGTGGCGCAGGAGGCCGATGGCCGTACCCGTTTCATTCTTGCTGCGAGCTGGCAGCCCGCCTTCTGCCAGACGAACCAGAAGAAGCCCGAATGCGCCAGCCAGACCGGCGAGCGCCATGACGCGACGAATTTCTCGCTGCACGGCCTGTGGCCGATGCGGCAGGATTATTGCGGCGTCAGTGAGGACCAGAAGGCTGCCGACAAGGACGGCAAATGGGATACATTGCCCGCGGTTGCGCTTTCGGCCGAGACGCAGGCGTCGCTTGCAAAGGCAATGCCCGGCACCCAGTCCGGCCTTGAACGGCACGAATGGATAAAGCATGGCACCTGCACGAAAATGAGCGTTGAGGATTATTTCGGCGTCGGCGTCCATTTAGTGGATGCGCTCAATACATCGGCCGTGCGCGATCTCTTTGCCGCCAATATCGGCAAGGCGGTCAAGGCCGAGGCGATCAAGGCTGCTTTCGACAAGAGCTTCGGGCCGGGTGCGGGCGAGCGCGTCAAGATGAGCTGCCGGCGAGCCGGCAATGTCAGGGTGATCAGCGAGTTGACGATCGGCCTGTCTGCGGATGCGGGAACGGCATCGGCAAAAAGCGCGGGCCTTGCCGATCTGATCCAGGGAGCGGGAAAAACCACGTTCGGCTGTGACGAGGGCGTTGTCGATGCAGCGGGCTTCTGACCGGAATCCGGCGTAAACGGGTTTCGGCGTTGCTCACAGGCGCTGTTTCGCCTACATAGCGGCACGAAACGAAGTTTCCCGCCCGGAGCAGCGCAGCATGGCACGTCAATTCATCTATCATATGTCCGGCCTCAACAAGGCTTATGGCAACAAGAAGATCCTGGAGAACATCCACCTTTCCTTCTACCCGGATGCCAAGATCGGCATCCTCGGACCGAACGGCGCCGGTAAATCCACTGTGCTGCGCATCATCGCCGGCCAGGACAAGGAGTATACCGGCGAAGCCTGGCTCGCCGAGGGTGCCACGGTCGGCTATCTCGAGCAGGAGCCGAAACTCGACCCCACCAAGACGGTTTTCGAGAACGTCATGGAAGGTGTTGCCGCGAAGACGGCGATCGTCGATCGTTACAACGAATTGATGATGAACTACTCGGACGAGACCGCGGAAGAGGGGGCGAAGCTCCAGGACATCATCGACAGCCAGAACCTCTGGGATCTGGAAAGCCAGGTCGAGATGGCGATGGAAGCCCTGCGCTGCCCGCCGCGCGATGCCGATGTCACCAATCTTTCCGGTGGTGAGCGCCGCCGCGTCGCGCTCTGCCGTCTGCTGCTGTCGCAGCCGGATCTGCTGCTGCTCGACGAACCGACCAACCATCTGGATGCCGAAACCATCGCCTGGCTCGAAAAGCACCTGCGCGACTATCCCGGCGCCGTGATGATGATTACCCACGACCGCTACTTCCTGGACAACGTCACCGGCTGGATCCTCGAACTCGATCGCGGCCGCGGCATCCCTTATGAAGGCAACTACTCCGCCTATCTGCAGGCCAAGGCCAAGCGCATGCTGCAGGAAAACCGCGAAGAGGCATCACGCCAGAAGGCGATCAGCCGCGAGCAGGAATGGATTGCTTCCAGCCCGAAGGCTCGCCAGGCCAAGTCGAAGGCGCGTATCAAATCCTACGAGCAGTTGGTGGAGGCGGCCGAGAAGCAGCGTCCCGGCGACGCGCAGATCATCATCCCGGTGAGCGAGCGCCTCGGTCAGGTGGTCATCGAGATGGAGGGCATCACCAAGGGCTTCGACGGCCGCACGCTGGTCAACGACCTGTCGCTGAAGCTGCCGCCGGGGGGCATTGTCGGCATCATCGGTCCGAACGGCGCCGGAAAGACGACGCTGTTCAAGATGATCACCGGCCAGGAAACGCCGGATGGTGGTACGATCCGGATCGGCGAAACCGTGCACCTCAGCTATGTCGACCAGAGCCGCGATGCGCTCGATCCCAACAAGACCGTCTGGGAAGAAATCTCCGGCGGCGCCGAAGTGATCAAGCTCGGCAAGTTCGACATGAACTCCCGTGCTTATTGCGGCGCCTTCAACTTCAAGGGCGGCGATCAGCAGCAGAAGGTCGGCAGTCTCTCGGGCGGCCAGCGTAACCGCGTTCACCTCGCCAAGATGTTGAAATCCGGCGGCAACGTTCTGCTGCTCGACGAGCCGACCAACGACCTTGATACGGAAACGCTTGGCGCCCTTGAGAACGCGCTTGAGAATTTTGCCGGTTGCGCCATCGTCATCAGCCACGATCGCATGTTCCTCGACCGCCTGGCGACGCATATCCTGGCTTTTGAGGGCGAGGGCCATGTCGAATGGTTCGAAGGCAACTTCGAGGATTATGAGGAGGACAAGGTCCGTCGCCTCGGCCCGGATGCGCTCAATCCGGGCAGCCAGGCCCATAAGCGCCTGACACGCTGATCCCTGCTTCATTTCTGCTTCCGAAGCCCCGGTTCGACCGGGGCTTTTTCGTGTCAGACCCCGTCGCAATTTGCGCAGGCAATTTCGCGAACAGTGCGAATTGCCGCTTGCCACCGCTTTTCAAATCACATAAAGATATCTTTATATCTTGATTGGGCCAATGATGAGCGAACCTTTGAAGCTGGGACTGGATGGGCTGGTGGACGTCTTGAAGGCGGCCGGAGAACCCACGCGTCTGCGTCTTCTGGCGCTTCTCGACGGCGGCGACCTGACGGTGACCGATCTTACTGAAATCCTCGGCCAGTCGCAGCCGCGCATCTCCCGCCACCTGAAGCTGCTCGGCGAGGCCGAACTGATCGAACGCTATCAGGAAGGCGCCTGGGCCTATTTTCGCCTCAAGCAGGACGGCAAGGCGGCCATGCTGGTGCGGGCGCTGCTGAAACATGTCTCCGAGAACGACCCGACCATCCTTCGTGACGGCGAGCGTCTTTCGGCTGTCAAGCGCCAGCGGGCCGAGCGGGCGCAAGCCTATTTCAGCCGCAATGCCGCGGAATGGGACGAGCTTCGCCGCCTGCACGCGGCGGATGAGGAGGTCGACGCCGCCGTCATTCGGCTGCTCGGCAACCAGCCGATCGATTCGCTGCTGGATCTCGGCACCGGCACCGGCCGCATCCTCGAACTCCTGTCCGGACTTTACCGCCGTGCTGTCGGTGTCGACGCCAGTCGCGACATGCTGAGCGTGGCGCGCGCCAATCTCGACAAGTCCCGCATCACCAAGGCGACGGTGCGCCACGCCGATATCTTGAACCTTCCGTTCGAGGGGCAGGATTTCGACCTTGTGACGATCCATCAGGTGCTGCATTTCTTCGATCAGCCGGAGATTGCGATCGCGGAAGCGGCGCGCATGCTGCGGCCGGGCGGGCGGCTCGTGGTCATCGACCTCGCGCCGCACACGCTCGAATATCTCAGAGACGAACATGCCCATGTCCGTCTCGGCTTTTCGCACCAGGCGATGTCCGACTGGTTGCGCAAGGCCGGGCTCGACGTCGAGCAGGTCGTCGATCTTCATCCGGGTCAGCAGGGCGGGCAGGGGTTGACGGTCACCGTCTGGCTCGCGCGCGATCCGAGGCGCCTCATGGCTTCGCAAACGAGCGAAGGCGCCGAACCCACATTTGCCGGGAGAGTATGACATGGCTTTGAAAAGCGAAGGACGCGGGCGCAACTTCGGGATCTCCTTCGAATTTTTTCCGCCGAAATCGGAGGAAATGGAAGGGCAGCTCTGGGATACTGTCAGCAAGCTGCAGGATTGGGATCCGGATTTCGTGTCGGTGACCTACGGCGCCGGCGGCACCACCAAGGCGCCGACGCTGTCTGCTGTTACGCGTTTCCTGTCGCAGACGCCGCTTGCCACCGCCTCGCACCTGACCTGCGTTGGTGCGACGAAGGAGGAAACGCATCATATGATCGATACGTTTCGCAAGGTCGGCGTAAAGCATTTCGTGGCTTTGCGCGGTGATGCGCCCGGCGGCGTCGGCGCGCCCTATCAGCCGCATCCCGGCGGTTACGCCAATGCGGCAGAACTGGTGGCAGGCCTCAAGTCGGTCGGTGATTTCGAGATTTCGGTCTCCGCCTATCCGGAAAAGCACCCGGAAAGCCGTGATACGGCCGCCGATATCGACATGCTGAAGCGCAAGGCCGATAACGGCGCCGACCGGGCGCTGACGCAGTTCTTCTTCGACAATGACAATTTCGAGCGCTACCTGGAGCGGGTGCGCGCCGCCGGCATCTCGATCCCGATCGTGCCAGGTATCATGCCGATCCAGAACCTGACGCAGTTGAAGCGTTTCGCCGGCGCCTGTGGCGCGGTCATCCCTGGCTTCCTCGACGAGCGTTTCGCGGGCCTCGACGATAAGCCCGAGGACCGGGCGAAGGTCGCGGCCGAAGTTGCCGCCGAGCAGATCGAGGATCTCGTCCGGCGCGGCATCGGTGATTTCCATCTCTATACGATGAATCGCGCGCCGCTGGTTTCCGCGGTGCTTGACAATCTCGGCTTTGCCCGCCGAACGACAAAGAGCGCGGGAGCCGCCGCCTGATCCTTGCAGACGTTCAAAAGTGAAAAAGCGCATGTCGGGCGGGACATGCGCTTTTTCGTTGGCGGATTGATCAGGGGAGTTTAGGCACTATCAGCGTTCCGCCTCCGTCATTCCGGCTCAAATGAAGAGCATGGATAAGACGAAAGCAAACGCTGCACTGACCAACAGAACATTCAAGGATTGCGTGAGTCCCATGTCTGTCTCCTCGCGTTAGCCGTCGGATATTATGTCTGAAATATGTCGGTTGGGAAGCGGATTTTATGCTGCGCTGCCGAAACGGCCAGTGGACAAGTCGAACATCATTTTCCTAAGGCCATGAGATGAAACGATAATTTCGAGAAAATTTTTCTTCACACATTTTAACACGGCGTTAAATCAGGCGACTGCGAATTTACCTATGCGCCCGAAACTTGGCGAAGCCGCAACTGGTTGAAAACATACGAAAAATGCAACCTGAGGTCAGGCGGGCTTGGCCAGCAGGCGATAGGCGCGCCCGTCGAGGATGACGAGGCCGAAACCGATCAACGCCATGCCGGCGAATTCGCTCAGGCTGAGCCTTTCGCGGAGGAAGAGCACGCCGAGAAGGATGGCGCTCGGCGGCACCAGCAGCGTGACGAGCGAGGCGTTGGTGGCGCCGGCGGTCGCGATGACCCTGAAATAGAGAATATAGGCGAAGGCGGTCGAAAGCAGCGCCAGCGCCAGGATGGCAAGCAGCACTTCGAGTGGCGGTATGGTCAGTGCCCAGGGTCGATCGGCCAGCAGCGACAATGGCAGAGCGATCAGTGAGGATGCGGTCAACTGGCCGGCGGCGGTGACCGCGGCAGGGACGCCCTTGAAACGCTTGCCGTAGGTGGCGGCAAAACCGTAGGAGACGGCGGCGAGCACCGGAAACAGCAGCGCCCAGAGCGGGGCTTCGCTGCCGGTGGAGATGCCGGGGCCGACCAGCACGATCGTCCCGAGGAGACCCACGAGGCAGCCTGCGATCTTGGCCGAGCTCAACTTCTCGTCCGAGGTGAGGTAATTGGCGATGAGCACCGTCCAGATCGGCGTCGTCGCGTTCAGGATCGCCGCAAGGCCGGCGCCGATGCGGGTCTGGCCGAAGAAGATCAGGGCATGCGGCAGGACATTGTTGATGACGCCGAGGATCAGGAACTCGCGCCAGCGGGCCTTGAAGATCGAATAGATGTCAAGACGCCCGGCAATATAGACATGCAGCGCGAGCGCGGCGAGCAACAGCCTGAGGAAGACGAGGGTCAGCGGTGGCACGTGCTGGACGGCGATGCGGGCAAAGAAAAAGGAGCCGCCCCAGATCAGGCCGAGCAGGACCAGCAGCCCCCAAGTCCAGGCATTCATCTTGCTGTCCATGCCGCTTCCTCCACCGCAAGCGAACCGTCCGCAACCGGCACCGGTTCTTCATCAGGAAGCTTTAGCCCAAGCGGCAAATGCCGCCACCCGTTTCTTGCAAAACGGGTGGCGGTAAACGTCAGCGGCGATCAGAGAGCGTTGAGAAGGGCAGGCGTCGCCCAGCCGTCGGCCGGTATCCCCAAGCGCTGCTGTTCCTTCTGGATCGCGATACGCGTGCCGGAACCGAGAATGCCGTCGATCTCTCCGACATCGTGGCCGAGCGACTGCAGCTTGGTCTGCAGCGTCTTCATCTGGTCGTTGGCAAGCCCTTGTTCCGGCGCGCCCTTGAGATAGGTCGGGGCGCCGGAAAGGCGGGTCGCGAAATAGGCGGCCGAGGTCGTGTAGATGAAAGACTTGTTCCATTCGAGATATATCTTGAAATTCGGGTAGGCGATGAAGGCCGGTCCCATGCGGCCCTGCGGCAGGACCAGATCGCCCTCGAGCTCACCGAAGGCCGTATTGCCGTCGCGCGGCTTGACGCCGAGCGCGAACCACTCGCTGGCCTTCATTGCGCCGCCAAGGCCGGATTTCTCCCAAGGCAGGTTGTCGGGCAGGGTGACTTCCTGCAGCCAGGGCTGACCGCGCTCGAAGCCGAGATGCTGGATGAATTTCGCTGCCGTCAGGATGGCGTCCGGGCCGCTCTGCTTCAGGCGGACATGGCCGTCGCCGTCGCCGTCCATGCCATAGGCGATGATGTCGCGCGGCAACATCTGGACCTGGCCGATCTCCCCGGCCCAGGCGCCGGTGTTGGTGGCGGGGTCAAGGTCGCCGTGCTCGACCATCTCGATCAAGGCGATCAGCTGCGGGCGGAAGAGTTCTGGGCGGCGGCAGTCGTGCGACAGCGTCACCAGAGCATTGCGGGTGTTGAAATCGCCCTGGACGGCGCCGAAATCGGTTTCCATCGCCCAGAATGCGGTGATGACGCCTTGGGGAATGCCGAATTCCTGCTCGGCCCGGGCAAAGACGTCGGCATATTGCTTCATCTTCTGGCGGCCGATGTCGAGACGGGCTTGGCTGACGGTGCGCTGCGAGAATTCTAGGAAGGTCTGCTTGAAGACGCCCTGGGCGCGATCCCGGCTCAGGACCTTGGGATCGATTTCGGCGCCGGCCAGCGCCTCGTCGGCGGCTGCGGCGCTGGCGCCTGCGGCGACCGCATCAGCCTTGACGCCCTGGAGAAAGGCAGACAGATCGCCGCCGCAGGGGGCTGCCGGAGCCGAGGCCGCGGGCGCCTGCTGGGCGGCCGCGCCGCCTGCAAAAGCGAGGGCAAACAGGAGGGCGAGTGCAGAGCGGCTTGTGAGCGAGCGGTGCATGAATGCGGTCCTTATAGCAAATGGATGCCCGTCGCTTTCACAGAGGAATGTGACGGAAGCAAGAAAGATTGAAAGACGTTACTAAGAATTTCTATCCTTGGAAACGGCCGCGACCCAATTGTTCCAGTTCTTTGCGCTGCCGGCAAAGACGTTGATGTCGGTCGGCCCCTTGATGCCGGGAATCACGCCGGTCGAGGTATATTGCCAGAAGGCCCAGCGGCGGTCGGAATAGGTCACCTCGGGATGTTTTGCCACCGAGCGGACCCAGAAATGATAATCCTGGAAGTAGCCGGCGAGATTATCGCGGTGGAAATCGACCGAGGTGTAGATAATCGGGCGCTTGCCATAATAGGCCTCCAGCCGGTCCATGAAACGCTGCATTTCGGAGCGCACGGTTTCCGCGTCGGGGCGGTAACGACAGGTCTTCGATTCGGCGTTCCATTCGACGTCGAGCACCGGCGGCAGGCGCATGGCCTCCTTCGGCACGTTGCGGATGAACCAGTCGGCCTGCTCATCGGCCGAGGAGCAGAAATAATAGAAATGGTAGGGGGCGTGCGGGATGCCGGCGGCCCGCGCCTCGCGCCAATATTCATCGAAGCGGGGGTCGACCCTGTCCTTGCCTTCCGTCGCCTTGATGAAGGCAAAGGCGACGCCGGAATTCCTCACCGTGCTCCAGTCGATATCGCCCTGCCATTTGGAGATGTCGATGCCGTGGATCGCATTCTGCTGCGGATGCTTGGGGCCGAAATCCTGCGGATCGGTATCCCGGAAGCGCGTCTTCGGCTTGATCGATGCGGTTTCGAGATAGTCGTGACCGGAGGAGGAACACCCCGCCAGCAGGATGGCCAGGGGCAGAACGCAAAACAAAAGCCGGCGCATGGGTATCCCGTCGTGAACCGAATGATCTCTTTGCTCCACAGCCTGACCTTCGAAAATGACGAGCCCAGCAGAGGAATAACCCTCTTTTCATCATATCAACGTAAAAAATCGGTTAGTTTCAAGCGAATTATGAGCGCCTGCTGATGATGGCCGCCCGCCAGGCGTAACCGCCGCCGACTGTTTCGAAGGATAAACGCGCATTGTGTTCCTGGGCCTGCGCTTCCAGGACCTCCCGCAGATCGGCGCGCGGAGTGACATGGAATCTCGCAAGCCAAGCCTGCAGCATGCGGCGGAACCAACGCGGCAGGCCTTCCTGCTGGCCGAAATCGACGATATGCAACTGGCCGCCGGGATTAAGTGCGGCGATCGACGCGTCGACGGCGCGTTCCCAGTCCGGGATCATCGACAGGGCATAGGAAATGAGGATGCGGTCGAAGCCGCTGACGCCGAATTCGCGCGGTGTAAACGCCGTCGCGTCGGCGACGCGGAATTCCGGGATGGTCGCCTTGGTGGCGAAGGTCTTGCGGGCCGAAATCAGCATTTCCTGGGAAATGTCGAGGCCGAACAGCTTTGCGCCTGGAAAATGCTTGTGCGCCAAGGCCATGTTGCGGCCGGTGCCGCAGCCGACTTCGAGCAGGGTGCCGCCGTCTGGCACGTCGAGATGGCGGATCGTGCTGTCGCGGCCGAGGAGGTAATATTTGCGGGTCAGGTCGTAGATATGGCGCTGGTAGCGGTACATGCCATCCATCAGGCTGGCATGTTGATCGCTCTTTCCTGCCGTCTCGGCGCCGATCTTACTCACGCCTTCTTCCCGTAAATGTGGAAACCGCCGTAGATCGCGGAGCGATCGAGCGCGGTCAGTTCTCGCGATTTCTCCTCGAAATAATCCCATTGGTCGCGGATCGAAGGAGACAGACGGCCTTCGATGATGCTCTTTTCGGCGGCGGTGCGGAAGATCACGCGCGCGCCTTCGCGCGCCGTGCGGGTGATTTCCCGCCAGACGTCGTTCAGTTGGTCGTCAGTCATCCAGTCCTGCGCGTCGAGCAGGATATAACGGTCGCGAGAGGCTGCCGGCTCGCAGGCCAGAAGTTCGGTGAAGCTTGCGTGGTGGACGTTGACGCGGTCGACATTGGCGCGGATCACCTCGTAGTGCTCCGCCTTTAGATAGGTCGGCAGCGGGCCCTCTTCTTCGGTGCCGTAGCGGCGGCCGAAGGCCTGCCAGGCGAAATAGTTGTCGCGCATCGGGAAATGACAGGCGAGCTTTTCCAGGCGATGCTTCAGCACCGGTGCGATCGAATGATCGGCGGCAAGGCTTGCGAGCTCGTCATATTGCTGCGGCGGAATGCCGAGGCCGAAGAGTGAGCTCTTGCGGCCGGTGATCCAGCGCACGACCGGCTTTTCGAACAGGGGGGCGATCTGTTCTTCGAAGAATTGGCGCTGTTCGCGGATCGAGCGGGTCTTGGTCATTTCGCGCAGCTTGACGCCATGCAGGCGGGCCAGAAGATGGGCTGCGCCGATGAAGCGGCCGAGCAGGCCTGTTTCGTAGATGTTGCGGTCGAAGACGGTGACGCGGCGGCGGCCGAACTTGCGGCCGTTCCAATAGCTGCGGGTCGCTTCATCGAGTTTGGCAGCGAGATGCTGGTCATAAGCGCGGCTGTTCGACTTCTCGTTCGGCATCGCCAGGAATCGGACGAGATCGGCGTGACCGGGAAGGTGCTTGAACGCAGCAAGCTTCAGGCGGTTCAGCGCGATGTGGTGCGGGTTGAGGTCGACGACGTCGATCGAGGCCGGCGCCTTGGAGAGATAGGCGAGCATGTTGCAGCCGCCGGAGCCGATGGTGACGATGCGATGATCGGGCTTCAGCTCCATCGCCTGCATGTCGAGATCCGGATCCTCCCAGATCTGCGGATAGACGAGACCGGAGAAGAGAAGACTGAAGAGACGCTCGGAGAAGCCCTCCTTTGAAAAAGCCTTGTGGCGGAGAAGGGCGTCCTTGAGTTTCCGGTTCTTGCGGAAGCCGGCATCCGGTGCAAATTCTGACATGAGTCTGTCACCTTTTTAGCGTTCAGGGCGTGTAGCGCGCCACTGCTACAGTTTGATGACGCGGGCTGTGGGCCTGTGCCGTTCGAAAACATCGCCCCTCCTCGGAAAGTGATCGGGGTGACGGAATATTCTTCGCGCCGCGCCCTTCCAGGCAGGCGGAATTCCTGCTTCTCTCCGGGCATTCGGAGGAATGCCATGCGATTTGTCCTGCGTGTCCTGAAGGCGCTTGCGCTCCTTGTCGTTCTCATCGTCGTTGCCGGCGCCGTCTGGCTGCTCGTCCGGCCGCCGGAGCTTCTGCGCGTCGGCGACGGCTATGCCGCCAAGATCGTCTGCTCCAATGTCTTCGTTGCCGGCCGGAACGCCGAAGACGTGCTGGCGGATGACGTGCAGGCGCCGGGAAATCCGTTGCTGCGGCTCGTGCGCGTCAGCGTCGACCGCGACAACAACCGTGTGACCGCGCGCTTCCTGGGGCTGTTTGCTTCGAGCTACGCGCTTTACCGCGGCGCTTTCGGCTGCACGAGCGTGCCCGACGGCGATTTCGAGGCGGCGGCGAATGCCGTAGCTTTCGACGCGCCGGCAAGAATGGAGGCGAACGCGGCGCTGTGGCCGGAAGGCGAGGGTGTCGGCGGTCGGGACGAAAAGATCGCTGCGGTGCTTAACGACACAGGGATTGCCGGCCCGGCCATGCGAGGGATTGTGGTCGTGCGCGATGGCCGAATCGTCGCCGAAGCCTATGGTCCCGGATTCTCAGCGAAGACGCCGCTGATCGGCTGGTCGATGACGAAGACGGTGAATGCGGCCATCCTCGGCCGGCTGATGCTCGATGGTAAGATTTCCTTCGACGACAATCATCTGCTGGCGCAGTGGAAGGATGATGCGCGCGCCAAAATCAAAGTTTCCGACCTGCTCGGCATGGAGAGCGGTCTTGCCTTCAACGAGAATTATGGCGATGTCGCGGATGTGACGCGCATGCTCTATCTCGACCCCGACATGGTGTCGTTGCCGGCCAATGCGCCGATGGAGGCGGCGCCGGGTCAGCGCTTCCTCTATTCGAGCGGCACGGCGGTGCTCTTGTCGCGCATCTGGATGGACAGAGTCGGCAGGGCGCCGGCAGCCTTCTCCTACCCGCACGACGCGCTCTTCTCCCCACTCGGCATGACGAGTGCCGTCTTCGAACTCGACGCGCGTGGCACCTTTGTCGGAAGCTCCTATCTCTACGCGACGGCGCATGATTGGGCCCGCTTTGGGCAGTTCCTGCTGCAGGATGGCGTGTGGAACGGCCAGCGGCTGTTGCCGGAGGGTTTCGTCGGCGCCATGCGCACGCCGACGGCGGCGTCGAACGGCCGGTATACTCAAGGTCAGGCCTGGCTCGCGCCCGGTGGCTCAAGCGCCGCGTTCGGGCTGCCCGAGGATACGTTCTGGCTCACGGGGCATGACGGGCAGAGCATGGCGATCGTGCCTTCCGCCAATCTGATCGTCGTTCGGCTCGGCCTGACACCGGGCTGGCTCGGCTATCAACCGCAGACGCTTCTGAAGGCAGTCCTGGCGGCGTTGCCGCAAGCGCGAGCGCCGCAACAGCAGGCCGAATCACAGGGGCATCAGCCGCAACCGCAGCCGTAGGCTACGACCGCTGTTTCGATTGGTTTGTCTCGATAGCTGCCCGGTTTCAGTAATTACCCTGGGCGACATCATTCATGCCCTTGCGCTTGGCATCGTAGTAATAGCCGCGCGCATAGAGGCGGACGGCGTCGTCTTCCTTGTTGTCAGAGACGAGCCAGGCGCCACGCAGATATTTCGCGGCATATTTGATGTTGGTCTCGGCGTCGAAGAGGCCGCCCGGCGCACCGTCATAGCCCATGGATTTGGCGGTGTTGTATTTAATCTGCATGAGGCCGAAATAGCCGCGCTTGTTATAAGCCTTCGGATTGTAACGGCTCTCGCGATGGACGATGCGGTGGAGCAGCGTCTCGGGAATCTCGTAGATCTTCGAATATTTCTGGATGAGCTTGGTGACGAAGCTCTTCTCGACGGTCGGCGCATCGTCCCTGTCGTCGTCGCTGAACATCGGGGGAGCTGTCGGCGGATCGATCGGTCCGGATTCGTCGAAGCCGTAATCCATGGAGCGCGGCGTCGTGTCGACGGCGGCCAGTGCTGCAAGCGCGCTGTTCTGGGGGGTGGCGGCAAAGGCAAGCTGCGTCGCCGGCTGTGACGGCGTTCCCGGGCGCGGGGTCGGCACGACGGATTGGATCGCCGTCATCTCAGGCGTCAACGGGATCTGCGCATAGGCTGCCGGCTGTATGCCTGCCTGCATGGTAAGATCGACCGGCTGGGATGCGGCCACCGCCGGCATTGCCGTTGCGGTGAGCGACGGGCGTGGCTGGGGAAGCATGGCGCCTGCAATTGCCTGGCCGGTCGCGCCTTCTGCCGTCGGGATCGCGGCGAGTGTCGCGTCTTCGCCAGGCTTCGGCGTCGGCACCACTGTCTGAGCGGCTGTCAGTTCGGCCTGAGAGGTATATTCAACGCTCGTGCAGCCGGTGATCACGCCGCAGCAGAGCACCGTGGAAACGACAAGACTGCGTTTCAGGCCGGACAATCCGATCGCTACCATTCCGTCACTTTCGTGAAATCGCGCCGCCCCGGCAGCGTATAAAAGTTACTAAAAAATTTAAACCCGATGACCCCATTAACCTATTCGTTGCATTCCGGCAACCACGGAATATTTCTCAGCTGCAATAGCGCGATACCCGGATTTCAAGCCGCAATACGGCGATACCCAGCCGTTACGGCGCCTGCAGCGATCAGCAGGGTGCCGCCGGTCCGGTTCACGGCGCGCTGGACACTCGCCTTGCGAATCAGTCCGCGAGCGGAATGGGCGAGAAAAGCGTAGGCAGCGGCGTTGAGGATCGCCAGCACCAGGAAGGTCGCTTCCATGATCGCCATCTGCCCGAAGAAGGGCAGGGTCGGGTTGAGGAACTGCGGCACGAAGGCGACGAAGAAGACGATACTCTTCGGATTGAGGGCGGTGACGACATAGGCGTGGAGGAAGATCTTAAGCGACTTTTCCTCCGGCAGATTGTCGTTGTCGGCGACCGGCTCGCCAATCACGGGAGCCCGCCAGAGCTTGATTCCCAGCCAGATCAGGTAGGCGCCGCCGATCCACTTCAAAAGGGTGAAGAGGGCGGCGGAGGTGGCGAGCACTGCGCCGAGACCGAAGAGGGATGCGGTCATTGCGGTGAAGTCGCCAAGCGCCACGCCGCTCACCGTCGCAAAGGCCGTCCGGCGGCCATGGCCAAGCGCATAGGAAACGACGAGCAGTATCGTTGGTCCCGGTATGGCCAGCATGATGGCGGATGCGGCAGCAAAAGCGAGCCAGGCTTCAAGCGACATGGAATCTCCTCCTATTCCGTCGGGAATAAGCAAAGACACCATATTAACCGTCCGTCAATCATGCTTCTTTGTATTTCTGCCCTATATTGTCCATGACTTCTGCAAACCACGCCGTCGACAGGTCGAAAGCTTTGCCACCTTTGATGCGGGGAAATTCTATAGTGCGCAACTTACCGTTCTGCGCTTCGTCATGGCCGGTGACGCCGGACACCTTATTGAGCGCGCTTTCGACGGCGAGATCGACCATGCTCTGGATCAGCCTGAGGTCGTCGCCATTGGCCGGGGCCGAGCGAGCGAAATAGCCCGATTTCTGCACCAGCGAACGCTCGGCGTCCAGGAGGTTGGCGAACTGCTTCTGGAACCAGGCGCCGACATTGATCGTGTCGATCTTCACGTGGCCGAAAGCGTCACGCTTTACGGTCTCACCCGCAGCTTCACGCTCGGCGACGATAGCGTCGAGGCAGGCGCCTTCCGAGACGAAGACGGTGGCATGGCCGGTGCGGTCCATGATTTCCTTCAGGCGGGCGGCCTCGGCGTCGAGGTCGAAGGACATTTCGGGCAGATAGACGGCGTCGATGCTCTTCAGATGCGCGTCCATCAGCAGGCCGTCGACATACTGGTTGCGGCTGGTGCGCTGAAGATAGGAACGGGCGGTGGCTGCCGTCAGCCAGCCGCAATGGCGGCCCATCACTTCGTGGATGACGAGCGTGCGCGGCGCAGCCGTCTGCTCGTTGCTGACATTGTCGAAGAAATGCGCACCGACTTCGGCGGCCGTCCAGGCGCCGAGCGATTGGCGGATGGGCACGACATCGTTGTCGACCGTCTTCGGCAAGCCGACGACGGTCAGGTCATAGCTGTTGGCGGCGAGGTAGGCAGCAAGGTCGGCGGCCGTCGTATTGGTGTCGTCGCCCCCGATCGTGTGGAGAATGGTGATGCCGTCATCGGCAAGACGCTCGGCGGCGACCCTCAGCGGATTCTCGCCTTCCTTGACAAGGCCGCGCTTGACGCAGTCGGCGGCATTGGTGAGCTTGACGCGGCTATTGCCGATCGGTGAGCCGCCATAGCGGTGCAGCAGCGGCGCCTTTGCACGCATTTGACCGGTGATCTCGATGCGGTCACCGAGCAGCACGCCCTGATAGCCGGACTTATAAGCGACGATGTCGATTTCGGGGGCGATGTCGCTGTAGCGTTCAATGAGGCCGCCGACGGCAGAGGAAAGACAGGGCGCCAGGCCTCCAGCGGTCAGCATTGCGACTTTCTGTTTGGCCATGGATCCCTCCTGCGATGTTTCTGTGGGCAGCGTTAGCTAGCGCATGGATGCGGCAGGGAAAGGGCCCTGTAAAGTAAAGAATTTACGAAAAACGCGGCTTTCTGCCGAGTTGAACGGCAAAGGCGGCGGGAAGCGCGATATAATCGTTTCAAGCCCGAGCTGCCGCCGGGAACTGTTTGTGGAAATCGGCGGTCAAGCATTGAGCGAGCGTGGTGCGGCAACCCCTCTCACGGCGGATCCGGCGAACCGGTCGATCGCTTGCTGCAGTGCAATAATTACTGAATCGTGAAAACTGTTTTCGATGCTACGACCAATAGTCGCCTTGCAAAGGCTACGATTCTTTGGTCAAGCTGATTGCTCATACTTGGCACGCTTACGAGAGATTTCGATGTCCTTCTGGGAAAAATTGTTGAATGCCATTGGCAATACCGCGGGCAATGCGCTCTCCGCGGTGGTCGAGGCTATTCGAACGGTTTTCGAAGGCGATCCCGAGACCCGGCGTAAAGTGGCTTTCTCCGTGGCGATCATTGCGCTTTCGGCCAAGATGGCCAAGGCCGACGGCATCGTCAGCGAGAAAGAGGTCGAGGCTTTCCGCGAGATCTTCGAATTTCCCGAGGATCAGGCCAAGAATGTTGCCAGGCTCTATAATCTCGCACGCCAGGACGTCGCCGGCTACGAAGCCTATGCCGAGCGGCTTTCGACGCTCTGCGTCACCTGCGCGGCCAATTGCCCGGTCTTGGAAGACGTGCTTGACGGCCTGTTCCACATTGCCAAGGCCGATGGGCTGATTCACGAGAAGGAGCTGAATTTCCTCGGCCATATCGCCGAGATCTTCCAGATGAGCGAGACTCGTTTCGAGCAGATCGCAGCTCGCCATGTCTCGTCCGGCGGCGATCCCTACAAGGTGCTCGGCGTGTCGCCTTCCGACGATTTTCCGACGATCCGCCGCCGTTACCGTGGCCTGGTCAGCGAACATCATCCCGATCGACTGATCTCGCGCGGGGTGCCGAAGGAGTTTCATTTGATCGCCAATGAGCGCATGGCGGCGCTGAACGCAGCATATGCGGCGATCGAGAAGGAACGCCGCGCCGCATGACCTCTTTCGAGGCCGATTATCGAGGCGCTTGCGTGCGGCCATCGCCCAACCGAGGCGAGCGGGCGGGCGGGCGTCGTCCCGATATGATCCTCCTGCATTATACCGGGATGCCGACGGCCGATGGCGCGCTCGACTGGCTGTGTCGGGAAGAGAGTCAGGTTTCCAGCCATTATTTCGTGCATGAGAATGGCGAGGTGATCCAGCTTGTGCCGGAGGCGCGGCGCGCCTGGCATGCCGGCAAGAGCAGCTGGCACGGCGAGAGCGATATCAATTCGCTGTCGATCGGCATTGAAATCGCCAATGCCGGCCATCCCGGCGGTCTTCCCGATTATCCGAAAGAGCAGATCGCAGCAGTCATCGAATTGTGTCGTGACTGTGTCAAACGTTGGTCGATTGTGCCGGAAAGAGTGCTCGGGCATTCCGATGTCGCACCGATTCGCAAGGTTGATCCTGGCGAGAAATTCCCTTGGGCCGAGCTTCATCGGGCGGGTGTGGGCCATTGGGTCGAGCCGGCGACGATCACCGGCGGGCGTTTCTTCCAGCGCGGGGACGCCGGCCAGCCGGTGGAAGCGCTGCAGTCAATGCTGTCGCTTTACGGTTACAGCACTGAAATTACGGGCAAATTCTCCGAAAAGACGGCCGGCGACGTGGAAGCCTTCCAGCGCCATTTCCGGCCCGAACGGGTGGACGGGATCGCCGATTTCTCGACGATCGACACGCTGCACCGGCTGCTGTCGGCGCTACCGCGATTTTCCTGACGGCGGCAGCCGGAATTCCGGGCAGTTTTGCCGTCACAAGCGAGAAATCCGCCCCGCCACATCATTTCCCTATTATCTCCTCATTGCGATGGTCTAAGGACGCCCGCTGAACGGCGCTCGCGGCTGATTTCAAGTGTAACCGTGGCCGCCAAATGAAACGATAAGAATTGCCATGGAGCGCGATCAGTCCTTGATCGCGTGTATCCGGATGACAGCGAGGCGCGCAGTCCCTGCAGTTCTTTGGGTCGGAGTGAAGAAACTATATGAAAGAGTTTATTATTGGTGCTGCGGCATGCCTTGGCATGCTGCTGGCGGGGTATAACTTTGCCTCGGCTAATGATGACTGGGGCGTCAGGGCCGAAACCATCCCGCTGAAAACCGTCGATCGACAGAGCGGCTATGCCATGCCCGATTTCTCCAACAGCATTCCCTATGCTGCGCTGATCAACAAATATGCGGCTGAATACAACGTTCCGGTGGCGCTCGCCCAGGCGGTCGTTCGCGTCGAGAGCAATTTCAATCCGAAGGCACGCGGCAGCGCCGGCGAAATCGGCCTGATGCAGATCAAGCCGGCAACGGCCAGGATGATGGGATATTCCGGCACGCGCAAAGGCCTGTTCGATCCCGAGACCAACATCAAATACGGCATGAAGTATCTGGCGGCCGCCCACCAGCTCGGCGGCGGGCAGACCTGCAACACCATCCTCAAATATAATGCCGGCCATGGCGCAACGCGCATGAATCCGGTGTCGAAGACTTATTGCGGCAAGGTCCTGGCGATGCTCGACTGAGCCGCCGCGCGGCTCGGAGGGAAATCTTCCGCTGCTGTTTTTGTAATATGAATCGGGACGCTCGCCGTGATATCCCACCTCGAAACGAGGTGGTCACCTCGATATGAGGTGAGATATGGCAGTCGATTTCAGGTTCATCGTCATCGGGCGCGGCATGATGGGAGCGGCGGCCGCACGGCATCTCTCTTCCATGGCCGACGGCGTCGCGCTGATCGGCCCTTCGGAGCCGGAGGATCGCAAGGTCCATCACGGCGTTTTTGCCAGCCATTATGACGAAGCGCGCATTACCCGCACCTTCGACGGCAATCTCGCCTGGGGAACTTTCGCCGCGCGGGCGCTCCGGCGCTACCGCGACATCGAGGCGAAGAGCGGCATTTCCTTCTTTTCGGAAGTCGGATGTCTTTTTGCCGGTCCCCCACCGAAGGACGAGCAGGACTTTCTTCTGAGGGCGCTGACCGTCAGCGAGACGCTCGGCAGCGATATCGAGATCGTCGCCCCGGCGGAACTCGACCGGCGTTTTCCCTATCTTGCCGTCGGCCCTGATTTCAGCGGATATTTCGAGCGCAAGCGCGCCGGGCACATCAATCCGCGGGCGCTGGTGCGCGCGCAAGCCAGGCTTGCCGAACAGGGCGGCGTCTCGCTGATCAAGGCGACCGCGACGTCGGTGCGCGACACAGGTTCCCATGTCGAGGTGACGGCCGGTGACAGAAGCTATAGCGCCGAGCGCGTATTGGTCGCGGCCGGCGCTTTCAGCAATTTCCATGCCCTGCTGCCGCGTCCCGTCGATTTGAGAGTGATGGCGCGTACCGTTGTCTTCTACGAAATCGGCGACCGCGAAATGGCGATTTTCGGCGACATGCCATCGACCATCGTGCTCGGCGACCGGGAGGAGGACCACATCTATATTCTGCCGCCGGTGCGTTATCTGGACGGCAAGATCTATCTGAAGCTTGGCGGCGATACCGAGGCGCTTTCCTTCAGCCGGCTGGAAGAGGCCGGCACGTGGTTCCGTTCCGACGGCAGCATGGCCGAGCGCGATCATCTCTCGCGCATCGCCCTGCGACTGATGCCGGAGCTTGCCGGATGCCCGGTCACGTCGGCTCCGTGCGTGGCGAATTTCACCCCGACCGGTTATCCTTACGTCGGCTTCACGCCGTCGCCGCGGATCGCGGTGCTGACTGGCGGCAATTTCGTCGCGGCCAAATCTTCCGACGAACTCGGGCGTCTCGGCGCCGTGCTTCTCAGGGAAGGGCGGCTCGGGGATGAGGATTTCGGCCGCGAGCTGACGCCGGTCTTCGCTTGAGAGGGATATCATGGCAGTCGATTTCAAATATATCGTCGTCGGCCGCGGGCTGATGGGAGCCGCCGCCGCGCGGCATCTGGCGCGGCAGACGGATGGTGTCGCGGTAATCGGCCCGGACGAGCCTGACGATCGCAAGGCGCATGAAGGCGTTTTCGCCAGCCATTACGACGAGGGGCGCATTACCCGCACCATCGATCCCGACCGCAACTGGGCGCTGCTCGCCAATCGCTCGATCGGTCGCTACGGCGAGATCGCGAACGAGAGCGGCATCGACTTCTATCGGGAGGCCGGCTGCGTCGTCGTCGCGCCTGATAGAGGCGATTATCTCGAAAGGACTCGGCAGGCCGCCGTTTCGCTCGGCATCGAGACCAGGCTTCTGGACGCGGGCGGATTGAAGACCGCATTTCCCTTCTTTGCCTTTCCCGCCGGCAGTGCAGGTGTGTTCGAGGCGAGGGGCGCCGGACATATCAGCCCGCGCAAACTGGTCAAGGCACAATCTCTGCTGGCAGAAAGGGCAGGCGCGACTGTCATCCGAGATCATGTGGTCTGGATCCGCGAGGAGGACGGGCTAGCGAGCGTCAAGACTGCCGGGGGCCTCAGCTATCGCGGTGAAAAGGTGCTGCTGGCAGCGGGCGGATTTTCCATTGCCGAAAATCTCTTGCCACGGCCTGTTGCCATGACGGTTTATGGCCGGACCGTAACGCTGTTCGAGATCGGCGAGGCTGATGCGCTCCGCCTTGCGGCGATGCCGTCGCTCATTCTCGACGTGCCCGGCACCCATATCTATCTGCTGCCGCCGATCCGTTATCCCGATCGCAAATTCTACCTGAAGATTGGCGGCGATCCCGACGATCTGATCTTACACAACGACATCGAGATGCGGGCCTGGTTCAAGACCGAAGGGCGAGAGAGCGTGCGCTCGCATCTGCAGCGCTTCGTCGCCGACCTTGTGCCCGATATGGCGCCGCTGTCGATTTCGACGGCCGCCTGCGTCGTCTCCTATACGGAAAGCGGCTATCCGATGATCGGCTATACCTCTTCGCCTGCGATCGCGGTGCTGACGGGCTGCGCCGGCACCTCGGCGAAGAGTTCGGACGAAATCGGCAGACTCGGCGCGGAGCTGCTTTTGTCGGGCAGAATCAGCGAACAGGGCTACTCCACGGATTTCACACCTAATTTCCGTTAGGGCTGTCCCCTATATTTCGGTGGCATTTACGGGCTCTCTCGTTTATGGGAGCCCTGCCAGTTGGCCGGGCAGCCGCGCTTTACCAATGCCGAAAGGCGGTAAGGTGAGGAAAGTCCGGGCTCCACGGAAACACGGTGCCGGATAACGTCCGGCGAGGGCGACCTCAGGGAAAGTGCCACAGAAAGCAAACCGCCTGTCAAGACAGGTAAGGGTGAAAGGGTGGGGTAAGAGCCCACCGCATCTCCGGCAACGGATATGGCACGGTAAACCCCACCGGGAGCAAGACCGAATAGGGATGACGTGGAGGGCCGAAAGGCTCTCCGGCCGGTTTCCAGGCCAGTCATCCGGGTGGGTTGCGTGAGGCAGCGTGCGAGCGCTGTCCCAGAGGAATGGCTGCCACGTTCCGGTTCGCGCCGGAGCCATACAGAACCCGGCTTACAGGCCAACTGGCGATTAACATCCGAGCTGCGGCAGGGCCTGGATTTTCAGCCTAAGTCGCTGAAACCGACTGTTTCCAAGCTGATATTCATGCACGTTATGGACGGATTTTAATAAGGCGCAATCAATGCTTGCCATCTGCAAAATGGCTGCGCTAACCCTTTGTTAAACTTAACAGCTTATAAATGTTTGATCATACGTCCGTTGCAAAACGGTCGCATCCCATTGACGCCCATATGGTCCCATGCTATCCCAAATGCGCACTGCGCCAGGGCAATCATTTGCCCATTCATCGCAAAGCAAAGGCGCCTTCCTCTCTGGAAGCGTCGGGTGGGATTTGGCTCATCCGGCTTGCGAGGCTGTGCCTGATATTGGGACTTTCGGGCGTCTTTTTGTCCGGCTCCCTGCGGGAACGGATGTTTCGAGTCATGAGCCGCTTCCTTTCGAACGCGACCAACAGGATCGATGCCAAGGGCAGGGTTTCCGTGCCTTCGGCATTCCGTTCCGTGCTGGCGCAGCGCAACGTCCAGGAGCTCTACTGTTTCCAGGACTTTGTGTTTCCGGCGATCAGCGTCGGCGGCTCGGATCTTCTCGAAAGATTCGAGCGGCAGATTGCTGCGGAAGATCCATTTTCGCCGGATGCGAACGCGATGTCGCTTCTGATCCACGGAGGCGGGGTCTTCATGAAGCTCGATGCCGAGGGGCGGCTGATGGTCACGGATTTCATCCGCGACTTCACCGGCATCTCGGACGAAGTGACCTTCGTCGGTCGAGCGGATCATTTTCAGCTCTGGCAGCCGCAGGCATTCTTGGCTGCGCAGGCGCAGGCACGAGGGGAGCGCAAGCTGGCGGGCAAGCGTTCCTAAAGGAACGAGGGAACGGAATGGTGACGAATCCTGGCGGAGGTTCAACTGATGCCGGTGGCGGACCGGTTCGTCACATTCCTGTTCTTCTCAATGAGGTCCTCGCAGCGCTCTCGCCCGCACCCGGCAAGCTCATCCTCGATGGTACATTCGGTGCGGGTGGTTATAGCGCGGCCATCCTCGCGGCCGGCGCCGAGGTGATTGCGCTCGATCGTGATCCCACAGCGATTGCGGCGGGCCAGGCGATGGTTGCCGCTCATGCCGGCCGCCTCCGGCTCATTCACGCGCAGTTCTCGAATCTTGCCGATCATGCGCCGCAGGGCGGGCTTGACGGCGTGGTGCTCGATATTGGCGTCTCTTCCATGCAGATCGATGAGCCCGAGCGCGGCTTCTCCTTCCAGAAGAGCGGGCCGCTCGACATGCGCATGTCGGCAACAGGCGTTTCGGCCGCCGATGTCGTCAATCGCGCCAAGGTCGCGGATCTGATCCGCATCTTCCATTTTCTCGGCGAGGAAAACCAGGCACCGCGAATCGCACATGCGATCGAGAAGCGGCGCGAGGAAAAGCCCTTCGAAACGACGCGCGATCTTGCCGGTCTCATCGAGTTGGTCACTCCGCGCAAGATGAAGGACAAGATCCATCCCGCGACGCGCGTCTTCCAGGCATTGCGCATTTTCGTCAATGACGAGCTCGGGGAGCTGGCGCAGGCATTGTTTGCGGCGGAACGAGCTCTGAAGCCCGGCGGCCGGCTCGTCGTCGTCACCTTTCATTCGCTTGAAGACCGCATCGTCAAGAAATTCTTCTCCGACCGCGCCGGCAAGGCGACCGGCTCGCGGCACCTGCCGGCAGCACATGAGCGGGCGGCGACGTTCACGGCAATCGGCAAGCCGATGGTTTCTGCGAGCGAGGCGGAGGCTGAAGCCAATCCGCGCGCCCGCTCCGCCAAGCTGCGCGCCGGCCTGCGGACAGACGCGGCCGCCGAGGCCGCGGATATGTCGCTCTTCGGGTTTCCCAATCTTGCCTCGCTCGGAAAGCTCGGAGGTTGATATGCTGAAAACATTCGATCTCGTGCTCATCGGCGTCATGACGGCGACTGCCGCCGTCACCTACACGATCAAACATCGCGCCGAATTGAAGCTCGAGGAGGTTCATCGCCTCGAAGCCGAGATCAAGCTCGAGAAGGACACGATCGATCTTCTCAAGGCCGATTGGGCGCTGCAATCGCAGCCGAACCGGCTGGAGCGGCTGGTCAATGCCTACAATGCGGAATTGCAGCTGCAGCCGACGGATTCGACGGCACTCGTGCATGCCAAGGAATTGCCGATGCTGAAATCCGCGGTTCCGGTACCCGACGTAACGGAGGCCAAAGCCGATGCCAAGGGTGCGACGGTCGCCAGCGCCAAAGGCGCGACCGGCAAAGCGCAGCCCGTGCCGATGCCCGCGCCACGCGGCGCAGCACAGCAGCGCGACGCGGCCGAGCAGCGTGGAGTGGTGGCGGATGAAGCAGACGAGATCGAAACGGGGTCGGTGGAATAATGTCGTTTCTTTCCCGCATCATGGTCCTGAAGAGCCAGGCGCATTTCTCCGCCGGCGTCTATAACCGCTTCGGCGGCCCTTCTGCCGGCGTCGCCATCGAGGGGTCGCGCAAGAAGAAGACGGGGCAGGCAAAAAGCCGCGTCGGGCTGCTGATCCTTGGCTTCATGGGTGTCTATGTCGTCATCGGCGGCCGTCTGGTCGAATATGCCATGAAGGATCAGGAGGTCGTCTCCAGCATCCTGCCGCCCGACCGGCTTATGGCCTCGCGGCCCGACATTCTCGATCGCAATGGCGAGGTGCTGGCGACCGACATCCGCACGGTCTCGCTGTTTGCCGAGCCGAACAAGATCGTTGACGTCGATGAGGCGGTCGAGAAGCTTGCAACTGTTCTGCCGGAGCTCGACGTCAGGGACACCTACAAGAAACTTTCGGTCAAGAGCTCGCATTTCGCCTGGCTGCGCCGGCAGCTGACGCCGAAGCAGCAGAGCCAGATCCTGGCGCTCGGCATTCCCGGCATCGGCTTTCGGCCGGAGAAGCGCCGCTTCTATCCCGGCGGCTCGACCGCGGCGCACATCCTCGGCTATGTCAACATCGACAACCGCGGCGTGGCCGGCATGGAGAAATTTATCGACGACCAGGGGCTCGCCGATCTCGCCTCGGTCGGCATGACGAGCGACCAGCCGCTGGAGCCGGTGCGGCTGTCGATCGACCTGCGCGTGCAGAACATCGTTCGCGATGCCGTCGTCAACGCCGTCAACAATTTCCAGTCCAAGGGGGCCGGCGCGGCTGTTATCGACGTGCACACCGGGGAAGTGCTCGGCATGGCATCGGCACCCGACTTCGATCCGAACAATCCGCAGGAGGGCGCCAAGGAAGGCTGGCTCAACCGGATGACGAACGGCACCTTCGAAATGGGGTCGACCTTCAAGACCTTCTCGCTGGCGATGGCGCTCGACAGCGGCAAGGTGAAGATGTCCGACACGTTCGACGCCAGCAAGCCGATCTATATCGGCGGCTTCACCATCCATGACTTTCACGGACAGCGGCGCTGGCTGACCGTTCCCGAAATCTTCCAGTATTCATCGAATATCGGCACGGCGCGCGTCATCGACCTCGTCGGCATCGACGCGCAGAAGGACTATCTGACCAAATTCGGCTTGCTGACGAAGATGCAGACCGAACTGCCGGAAGTGAAGATGCCGAGCCAGCCGCGCGTCTGGAAGAAGATCAATTCGATCACGATTTCCTTCGGCCACGGCGTCTCGACGACCGCGCTGCAGACGGGCGTGGCGGCTGCCGCCCTTGTCAACGGCGGCAAGCTGATCGAGCCGACATTCCTGCCGCGCACCCGCGAACAGGCTGACCAGGTCGCCAAGCAGGTCCTCAAGAAGTCGACCAGCGATGAGATCCGCTATCTTCTCGATTTCAACGGTTACAAAGGGTCGGGACGCGTCGCCCGTGTTCCGGGCTTTGCCGTCGGCAGCAAGACCGGCACGGCGGACAAGGTGGTGAACGGGCGTTATTCCGCGACGCTCAACTTCAACTCATTCATCTCCGCCTTCCCGATCGACAATCCCCAATATGTGGTCATCACCTTCTGCGACGAGCCGAAAACAGGCGAGAAGCAATATGGTGGAACGATCTCCGCCGGTACTGCCGGCCCGATCGCTCGTGAGATCATCCGCCGCGCGGCTCCCATTCTCGGCATCGAGCCGAAATTTGGGGAGGGCGGTTCGGCCTTGCTGGTGTCTTATTGAGTGTGAATGAATACCGACGCCGATTCGCGAGGGGTGAACCGGCTTCAAGAGAGAAAAGTGCGTTCGATGAAATTGCGAGACCTGGCCGGAGATCAGTTTCCGGAACTTGAAGCACAACTGGAAGGCCCGGCAGGCTTGCTTGATATCTCAGGCCTGTCTTCGGACAGCCGCAAGGTGGAACCGGGCAACGCTTTTGTCGCGGTCGCCGGCACCAAGGCGGATGGCGCGGGCTTCATCACGGATGCCGCCGGCCGCGGGGCCGCCGTCGCGATCACCTCCCAGGCTGTCGATGCTCCCATCCCGGTGCTTGCGGTCAAGGAGCCGCGCCGCTTCCTTTCCATTGCCGCCTCCCGCTTTTACGGCAGGCAGCCCGAGACCATGGTCGCCGTCACCGGCACGGCCGGCAAGACTTCCGTCGCCTCTTTCACCCGCCAGATCTGGGCACATGCCGGCCAGGCAGCCGCGATGATCGGCACAACAGGTGTCGTTTCGCCGACGCGCAATGAATATGGCGCACTGACGACGCCGGATCCGGTGTCGCTGCACAAACTGCTGGCGGAGCTCGCCGACGAGGGTGTTACGCATGCCTCGATGGAGGCTTCCAGCCACGGCCTCGACCAATGCCGTCTCGACGGCGTCAGGCTCGCCGCCGCAGCCTTCACCAATCTCGGCCGCGATCACATGGATTATCATCCGACGATCGAGGCCTACATGGCCGCCAAGATGCGGCTTTTCGATACGCTGCTGCCCAAGGGTGCCCCGGCCGTCGTCTTCGCGGACGATCCGTGGTCTGCTCAGGCCATCAAGGCGGCTGCCGATGCGGGTCACGATGTCCGCACCGTCGGGCGCAAGGGGCAATATCTGTCATTGAAACGCGTCGAGCATTTTCGCCACAAGCAGACGGCAGAGATCCATATCGGCGACGAGATCTTCGAGGTGGATATTCCGCTGGCCGGCGATTTCCAGGTCGCCAACGCGCTGGTTGCGGCAGGACTTGCCATGTCCACGGGAGTCGAACCGAAGGTCGCGATGGCGGCGCTCGAGAAACTGGTGGGCGCGTCCGGCCGCCTCGAACTGGTCGGCCATACCAAAGATGGCGCACTCGCTTATGTCGATTATGCCCACAAGCCGGATGCGTTGGAAAATGTGCTGAATTCGGTGAGGCCATTCACCACCGGCCGTGTCGTCGTCGTCTTCGGCTGCGGCGGCGACCGCGACCGCGGCAAGCGGCCGATCATGGGTGAAATCGCCTGCCGCCTTGCCGATGTCGTCATCGTCACCGACGACAATCCGCGTTCGGAGGAGCCGGCTTCGATCCGGGCCGAGATCATGGCGGCAGCAGGTTGCGCCTCCGAGATCGGCGATCGCGCCGCGGCTATCCGCGAGGCGGTCGGCATGCTGAAAACCGGCGATACGCTGATCGTTGCCGGCAAGGGGCACGAGGAGGGGCAGACGATTGGGAGCGTCACACTGCCGTTCTCCGACCACGCGGAGGTGCGCAAGGCCTTGGAGGAACTGCAATCTTGAGCTGGCTCTGGACGACCGAAGACATGATCGCAGCGATGGCGGGGCGCCCCTTCGGCACGCTGCCCGAAGGCATCACCGGCATTTCCATCGACAGCCGCTCGATTAGATCAGGCGAAGCCTTCTTCGCGATCAAGGGCGACCGCGTCGACGGTCACGATTATGCTTCGATGGCAATGGCGAATGGGGCTTCGCTGCTGGTCGTCAGCGAGGCGAGGCTTCCCGCGATGGGTCGCCTGACGGTGCCGATGATTGTCGTCGACGACGTGCTCGCCGCACTCGGCCGCCTGGGACAGGCTTCCCGCGAGCGCTCGCGGGCAAAGATCATCGCCGTCACCGGTTCTGTCGGCAAGACAACCACCAAGGAGATGCTGCGGCACGTGCTGTCGCCGTCGGGCAAGGTGCACGCCTCCGTCGCCTCCTTCAACAATCACTGGGGCGTGCCGCTGACGCTGGCGCGCATGCCTGATGATACGGATTACGGCGTCTTCGAGGTCGGCATGAACCATCCGGGTGAGATCCGGCCGCTGGTGGCGATGATTCGCCCCGATGTCGCGGTCATCACGACGATCGCGCCGGCCCATCTCGGCAATTTCAAGAGCATCAGGGAGATTGCTGCCGCTAAAGCGGAGATCTTCGAGGGGCTCGAGCCCGGCGGCCATGTCGTGCTCAACCGCGACAATGACCAGTTCAATTTCCTTGATCGAACGGCGCAGTCGCTCGGCATCGAGCATATTCATTCCTTCGGCCAGCATGCCAAGGCGGAATTCCGGCTCGCGGAATTCAACGGCTCGGACGAGAATTCGACGTTGTGGCTGACGATCGGCGGCGAGACGCTGGAGGTCGCGATCGGTGCGCCGGGCCGCCATATCGCCGAAAATGCTCTCGCGGCGCTCGGCGTTGTCAGGATCGTCGGCGCCGATATGGAAAAGGCGATCGGGGCGCTTGGGACGCTGCAGCCGGAAAAGGGCAGGGGCAAGCGCCACCGGCTGTCGATCGGCAGCGGCAGCTTCACGCTGATCGACGAGAGCTATAACGCCAATCCCGCTTCGATGCGCGCGGCGATCGCACTGCTGGCGGCCTCCGAGCCGACCGGCCGCGGACGCCGTATCGCCGTGCTCGGCGACATGCTCGAGATGGGCGAGTATGCTCAGAAGGTCCATAGCGATCTCGCCGTGCCGCTACTTGCGGCCGGCATCGAACATGTCTGGCTCGCAGGAGCAGAGATGGTGGCGCTGAAGGAATCGCTGCCGGAAAGCGTCCAGGTCGAATATAGCGAGAGGACGGACGAATTGGCGAAATATGTATTGAACTCGGTCGCACCGGGCGACGTGTTGATGGTGAAATCGTCTCTGGGCATCGGTTTCGGCAAGATCGTCGCCGCGCTCCTTGACAAGTTCCCAGCATTTGCCGACACGCAACGCGAACTTTGATCGGGTAAACAAGGGGCCCTGAATGCTGATCTGGCTTGTCGAACTGTCGGAATATTTCAAATTTCTGAATCTGTTCAGATATATCACTTTCCGCACAGGGGCCGCTCTCTTCACCTCCGCATTGATTGTTTTCCTGTTCGGGCCGACGATCATCAATTCGCTGCGCATCCGGCAGGGCAAGGGGCAACCGATCCGCGCGGACGGGCCGCAGACGCATTTCAAGAAGGCCGGCACGCCGACCATGGGCGGGCTGATGATCCTGGCCGGCATCGTCGGGGCGTCGCTGCTCTGGGCCGATCTTTCCAACGTCTATGTCGTCGCCACCTTGCTGGTGACGCTGGGCTTCGGCGCAATCGGCTTCTATGACGATTATCTCAAGGTGACCAAGCAGAGTCACAAAGGCTTTTCCGGCAAGGCGCGTCTCGGCATCGAATTCGTCATCGCCGGCATCGCGGTCTATTTCATGATGCGCACGGCCCTTGCATCGGGGACCGCCGGTTCGACCTTCGGTTCCTCCATCGCTTTTCCCTTCTTCAAGGACTTCCTGATCAATCTCGGCATCATGTTCGTCGTCTTCGGCGGCTTCGTCATCGTCGGCGCCGGCAATGCCGTCAATCTGACCGATGGCCTCGACGGGCTTGCCATCGTGCCAGTCATGATCGCTGCCGCCTCCTTCGGCGTCATCGCCTATCTCGCCGGCAATGTGGTGTTTGCGAACTACCTGCAGATCAATTTCGTGCCCGGCACCGGTGAGCTCGCCGTCGTGCTCGGCGCCGTCATTGGCGCCGGCCTCGGCTTCCTCTGGTTCAACGCGCCGCCGGCCGCCATCTTCATGGGCGATACCGGCTCGCTTGCGCTCGGCGGCACGATCGGCACCGTTGCCGTCGCCACCAAGCATGAGATCGTCATGGCGATCATCGGCGGCCTCTTCGTCATTGAGACGCTGTCGGTCATCATCCAGGTCGGCTTCTTCAAGATGACCGGCCGGCGCGTCTTCCTGATGGCGCCGATCCATCATCATTTCGAGAAGAAGGGCTGGACCGAGAGCCAGGTGGTGATCCGCTTCTGGATCATCGCCGTCGGCCTGGCCCTGCTCGGCCTTTCGACGCTGAAGCTCCGGTGAGGCGGCGATGATCCCCGCCACGACGCTCAAGGACAAGAAGGTCGCGCTCTTCGGGCTCGGCGGCTCCGGTTTTGCGACTGCTCACGCGCTCGTCGCGGGCGGCGCCGAGGTGACCGCGTGGGACGACAATCCCGACAGCGTCGCCAAGGCTTCGGCGGAAGGCATCCGGACGGAGGATCTGCACGTCATCGACTGGAGCCAGCAGGCGCTGTTCGTGCTGTCCCCCGGCGTGCCGCTCACCCATCCCAAGCCGCACTGGACCGTCGACCTCGCGCGGGCGGCCGGCGTCGACATCGTCGGCGACGTCGAGCTCTTCGTGCGCGAACGCCGCGCCCATGCGCCGGATTGCCCCTTCATCGCCATCACCGGCACCAACGGCAAGTCGACGACGACGGCGCTGATCGCCCACATCCTGAAATCCGCAGGCTACGACACTCAGCTCGGCGGCAATATCGGCACGGCGGTGCTGACGCTCGATCCGCCGAAGGCGGGGCGTTATTTTGTCATCGAATGCTCTTCCTATCAGATCGATCTGGCGCCGACGCTGAACCCCTCCGCGGGCATTCTGCTCAACCTGACGCCCGATCATCTCGACCGCCATGGCACAATGCAGCACTACGCCGACATCAAGGAGCGTCTGGTCGCCGGCAGCGATGTCGCAGTCGTCGGCATCGATGACAGCCATTCGGCGCTGATCGCCGACCGGATCGAGCGGGCAGGTGTCAAGGTGGTCCGGATTTCGCGCCGCAACGTGGTGGCTGAGGGCATCTATGCCGAGGGCACTACGCTCGTTAAGGCCGGCGGCGGCGCCATGCTGCCCTTTGCGGAGATCGACGGCATTCAGACGCTGCGCGGCAGCCACAATGCGCAGAATGCCGCCGCGGCCGTTGCCGCCTGCCTTGCCGTCGGGGTTTCCGCCGACGACATTCGTTCGGGCCTTGCCTCCTTTCCCGGCCTCAAGCACCGTATGCAGCCTGTGGGCAAACGAGGCCGCGTCGTTTTCGTCAACGATTCCAAGGCGACCAATGCCGATGCCGCGGCGCCGGCGCTTTCGAGCTATGATCGCATCTACTGGATCGCCGGCGGCCTGCCGAAGGCTGGCGGCATCACGACGCTCGTGCCCTATTTCCCGCGCATCGCCAAGGCCTATCTGATCGGCGAGGCGGCAGCGGAGTTCGCCGCCACACTCGGCGAGGCCGTGCCCTACGAGATCTCCGGCACGCTGGAGCGCGCAGTCGCACATGCGGCGGCCGATGCGGAGCGCGACGAAGCTGCTGCTTCCGCCGTGATGTTATCCCCGGCTTGCGCAAGCTTCGACCAGTATAAGAACTTCGAAGTCAGGGGCGATGCCTTCGTCAGCCATGTGGCCGCCCTTGACGGAATGACGATGCTGATCGGTCCGGCAACAGGAGAGAGATGACATGGTAAGCCGCGCGGAACGTGGGCCTCTGGCCGATTGGTTCTGGACCATCGACCGCTTCTTCCTGGCGATGTTCATATTCCTGATGGGCATCGGGTTCATGCTGTCGTTTGCGGCATCTCCAGCTGTTGCCGAGCGCATCGGGCTCGAACCCTTCCATTTCGTCAAGCGTCATGCGGCCTTCATGATCCCGTCGATCGCCGTCATGCTCGGGCTGTCGTTCCTGACGCCGCGCCAGGTGCGGCGAACCGCGATCCTGCTCCTGATCATTTCGCTCGCCATGATGGTGCTGGTTCTCTTCGTCGGCCAGGAGGTCAAGGGCGGCAGGCGCTGGATCTGGATCGCCGGCCTTTCAATCCAGCCGTCGGAATTCATGAAGCCCGCTTTCGTCGTCGTCTGCGCCTGGCTGTTTGCCGAGCATGCGCGTCAGCCTGAAATCCCCGGCAATCTCTTTGCCATCATTCTGTTCGGCATCGTTGCGGCGCTGCTGGTCGCGCAGCCCGACCTCGGTCAAACCATCCTGACGACCGCCGTCTGGGGTGGCATGTTCTTCATGGCCGGCATGCCGTGGATCTGGATCATGCTGCTCGGCATCGGCGGCGCCGGCGGTCTGCTCAGCGCCTACTACGTCTTTCCGCACGTTGCGCTGCGCATAGACAAGTTCATGACCGGCGAAGGTGACACGTTCCAGATCGACACGGCGCGTGAGGCGATCATCCGCGGCAGCTGGTTCGGTCAGGGGCCGGGCGAAGGCATCGTCAAGCGTATTATCCCGGATGCGCATACCGACTTCATCTTCTCGGTCGCGGCCGAGGAATTCGGCATCGTCTTCTGCATGGCGCTCGTTGCGCTGTTTTCCGCGCTGGTGCTGCGCGGCCTCTCGCATGCCTATCGCGAGCGCAATGATTTCAACCGCTTTGCCGTCGCTGGCCTCGTGCTGCAGATGGGCATTCAGTCGATTATCAACATCGGCGTCAATCTTGAACTGCTGCCGGCGAAGGGGATGACGCTGCCGCTGATTTCCTACGGCGGCTCGTCCATGGTGGCGATCTGCGTCACCGCCGGCTTCATTCTGGCGCTGACGCGCCACCGCCCGGAAAAACGTGCGCAGGACCGGAGCCTCTTCCGCGTCCCGCACGGCATGCCCGCGGAGTAAGAGGTCATGAGCAAAGGCATCGTGCTGCTTGCCGCCGGGGGGACCGGCGGCCATGTGTTCCCGGCGGAGGCGCTGGCCTTCAAGCTGAGGGAGCGTGGTTATTCGGTGCATCTCGTCACTGACAGCCGGGCCGAACGCTACGCCGGCAAGTTCCCGGCCGAGGAGATCCATGTCGTGCCGTCGGCGACGATCGGCTCGAAGAACCCCGTTGCCGTCGCCCGCTCGCTGTGGACACTGTGGAGCGGCATTCGAGCGGCCAAAAGGCTGATCCAGCGGCTGAAGCCGGTGATTGTTGTCGGCTTCGGCGGTTACCCCACCGTGCCGCCGCTGCTGGCCGCGACGCGGCTCGGCGTCGCCTCGATGCTGCATGAGCAGAATGCGGTCATGGGCCGCGCCAACAAGGCGCTGGCGCCGCGCGTCAGGGCGATTGCCGGCGGCTTTCTGCCGGAAAGTGGCGATGCTTTTTCCGATAAGACGGTTGCAACAGGCAATCCCGTGCGCCCGGCAATTCTTGCCGCAGCCGAGCAGCCTTACACGCCGTCGCATCCCGGTGAGCCCTTCAATCTCGTCGTTTTCGGCGGCAGCCAGGGCGCGCAGTATTTTTCCAAGGCCATGCCGACGGCGATCAGCCTTCTCGATGACGGTCTGCGCACACGGCTCAGGGTGACGCAGCAGGTGCGCCCTGAGGATTTGGAAATGGTCAGCGGCTGTGTCGCCAAGCTGGAGATGGGAGCCGACATCGCGCCATTTTTCAACGATATGGCGGAACGTCTTGCACAGGCACATCTGGTGATCTGCCGCTCCGGCGCTTCGACGGTTTCGGAGATCTCCGTCATCGGACGCCCGGCCATTCTCGTGCCCTATCCGCATGCGCTCGACCATGATCAGGCGGCGAACGCCGCAGCACTGGCTGCGACCGGGGGGGCGAAGGTGATCTCTCAGTCTGAGCTTTCACCTGAGCGTATCGCCTCTATACTGAGCCATGTGATGAACGATCCGGACAAGCTTTCGCAGATGGCGGCGGCGGCCAAGCTCGCCGGGAAACCGAATGCGGCGAACTTGCTTGCCGACATGGTTGAGGCTATTGCCGCCGGCAAGACAGTCTCAGAATTCAAGAGGACACGCGCATGAAACTGCCGAAGGCGATCGGTCTCGTCCATTTTATCGGCATTGGCGGCATCGGCATGAGCGGCATTGCCGAAGTGCTGCACAATCTCGGGCACAAGGTGCAGGGATCGGATCAATCCGACAGCGCCAATGTGCAGCGACTGCGCGACAAAGGCATTGAGGTATTCGTCGGCCATCGCGCCGAAAATCTCGGTGATGCCGAAGTTGTGGTCGTTTCGACGGCGATCAAGAAGACCAATCCGGAACTTATCGCCGCGCGTGAAAAGCTGCTGCCGGTGGTACGCCGCGCCGAAATGCTCGCCGAGCTGATGCGCTTCCGCAATGCGATCGCCATTGGCGGCACCCACGGCAAGACGACGACCACCTCGCTGGTCGCCACCCTGCTCGAAGCCGGCGGGCTCGATCCGACCGTCATCAACGGCGGCATCATCAACGCCTACGGCACCAACGCCCGCATGGGCGAGGGCGAGTGGATGGTGGTCGAGGCCGACGAATCCGACGGCACCTTCCTGAAACTTCCAGCCGATGTCGCCGTCATCACCAATATTGACCCGGAGCACCTCGACCATTATGGCAGTTTCGACGCCGTGCGCGCCGCCTTCCGGCAATTCGTCGAAAACGTGCCGTTCTACGGCTTCGGCGTGATGTGCCTCGACCATCCCGAGGTGCAGGCGTTGGTCGGCCGCATCGAAGACCGCAAGATCATCACCTATGGCGAGAACCCGCAAGCCGACGTGCGTTTCAAGAATGTGCGCATCGACGGCACGCGCTCGATCTTCGACGTCGAGATCCGCCGTCGCCGCACCGGCCAGAGGACCGAGCTCAAGGGGCTGGTCATGCCGATGCCCGGCCGCCACAATATATCGAACGCCACGGCGGCGATCGCGGTCGCCAACCGACTTGGCATCTCGAGTGAAGATATCGCCAAGGGGCTTTCTTCCTTCGGCGGCGTCAAGCGTCGCTTCACGCTGACCGGCGAATGGAACGGGGTGCAGATCTTCGACGACTACGGCCACCATCCGGTGGAGATCAAAGCGGTGCTGAAGGCGGCCCGTGAATCCTGCAAGGGGCGCATCATCGCCGTCCATCAACCGCATCGTTACACGCGTCTCGCGAGCCTGTTCGAGGAATTCGCCGCCTGCTTCAACGACGCCGACAGCATTTTCCTGGCGCCCGTTTATGCGGCAGGCGAGGATGCGATCGAAGGGATCGACTCCATGTCGCTCGTCTCGCGGATTAAATCCGGCGGCCATCGCGACGCCCGCTTCCTCGCTTCGGCGGAGCTTCTGCCGCAAATGGTTGCGGAGGTTGCAAAGCCTGGTGATTTCGTGGTTCTGTTGGGGGCTGGGAGCATCACATCATGGGCGGCAGCACTGCCCAAGCAACTGGAAGGTCTATCGGGAAAGTCCGCATGAAACAGGTGAATGGGGAAAAGCTTCTGGCGTCTCTCGGAGACGGTGTAAAGGATATCCGCGGCCGTATCACGCCGGATGCCCCCATGGATCGCGTCACCTGGTTCAGGGCCGGCGGCCTCGCCGAACTGATGTTCCAGCCGCATGACGTCGACGACCTCATTGCCTTCCTGAAGATATTGCCGGAAGAGGTACCTCTGACGGTGGTCGGCGTCGGCTCCAACATCCTGGTGCGCGACGGCGGCATTCCAGGCGTTGTGCTGCGCCTCTCGGCCAAAGGCTTCGGCTTCGTCGAGCTTGCCGGCGAAAACCGCATCCTCGCCGGCGCCATCTGCCCCGACAAACACGTCGCGGCAATGGCGATGGACAACGGCATCGGCGGCTTCCATTTCTTCTACGGCATTCCGGGCGGTATCGGCGGCGCGGCGCGGATGAATGCCGGCGCCAACGGTGTCGAGACGCGTGAGCGGCTGATCGAGGTTAACGCCGTCGACCGCAAGGGCAACAAGCATGTGCTTTCCAATGCGGAGATGGGTTATTCCTACCGGCATTCAAAGGCACCCGCCGATCTGATCTTCACCTCGGTCCTGTTCGAGGGCTATCCGGAAGATCGCGCCCAGATCCGCGCCGAAATGGACGCTGTGCGCAATCACCGCGAGACGGTGCAGCCGGTGCGTGAGAAAACCGGCGGTTCGACCTTCAAGAACCCGCCCGGCCATTCCGCTTGGAAGCTGATCGACGAAGCCGGCTGCCGCGGCTTGGTGATCGGCGGTGCGCAGATGTCATCGCTTCACTGCAACTTCATGATCAACATGGGCCAGGCGACCGGCTATGATCTCGAATATCTCGGCGAGCAGGTTCGCCGTGAGGTCTTCGAGAAAGACGGCATCAAGCTCGAATGGGAAATCAAGCGCCTCGGCGTCTTCATGCCCGGCCGGGAAGTGCGCCCGTTCCAGGGCGTGACGAGCGAATAGGGCCTACTTCACTGCCAGTTTCAGCCCTTCGCGCGGGGTGACGACGGGCGACCAGCCCAGAACCTCACGCGCCCGGGATATGTCGACCTGTAGCGAACCGCAAAGGCGCTGGTAGACGGCTTCCTTCCCGGCTGCCTTCGCCGCCATGTGCAGCAGCGCAGGCGGGACGGGGACCAGCATCGGCTTGACGCCGAGTCCTGCGGCAACTCCCCTGATGAGCTCAGGCGTCGAGAGGTCCTCGCCATCTCCGGCAAGGAAAGTCTCGCCCGCGGCGGCGGGATGGTCAATGCAGGCGATGATCAGATCGACGAGATTTTGCACCGCGACCAATGTGCGGCGGTTCTTCAGTGAAGCGAAGGGGAGTGGCAGCTTCTTGCGGACAAGATTGACGAGAAGCGCGAAGTTGCCGCGTGCGCCGGGGCCATAGACCAGCGGCGGGCGGATGATGACGACTTCCATGCCGGTGCGTGCCGCGATTTCGCGCAGGCCGATTTCGCATTCCAGCTTCGAAATGCCGTAGGGATCAATCGGCTTCGGTGTGTCATCGTGCCGGAACGGCCGGTCGTTCTCTTCTCCGTTGACCTTGATGGTGCTGACGAAGACGAATCTCTTCACGCCGGCGCGGGCGGCCTGTTCGGCGAGATTGAGCGCGGCGGCGGTGTTGACCCGGCGGAATTCCGCCAGCGGATCGGCTGCGCGGTCGTCCATGATGTGAACGCGGGCGGCGAGATGGATGATGACGTCGACGCCTTCAAGCGCGGCCTTCCAGTCGGTTCCGTCGGTAATTTCAATCGGAAAATGCGCTACCGCAGACGGAAAGGCAGAGGTCTTGGATCTCGTGGTGGCCACGAGCTTGCAAGTCTTGTCTGTGTGCAGCCGTTTGACAAGCGGACTACCGACGAAGCCGGCAGCGCCGGTGACGAGGCATCGCATGATTTTCTCCCTGCTCACCCATGCGCCTTCGCTAACCGGAAGCGCTATCGGCATCAATAGAAAAGCGGTGACGCCCGCGCGCCGAGGCGCTCTGCATTAATCAATTCGAGACGCCGGCCGCCGCCTCACTGTTGCCGGTATCCGGCTGAGAGATTGCATCCGATTCCCTTGGCTATCTCCATCGCGGGTGAGCGCAATTGGGTATGTCGTTGAACGGATGCGCTTTTTCACCTCCGCGCAGGTTCATTCCCGGACGGCGAGGGGTCGGTCGCACAATGAGCAAATGTTAAAAGGCCGCGAAACTCCGGGCTAACAGTTAACCAAAGTAAACACTTCATTAACCATAATGATGCTCTAATGCATGTGAGGCCCGGCAAAGGCGCGAACGACGTAGACAGCTTCGCGCAAGCGTCGATTTCAAAAGTGGAAGTTATTTTTGGGGGCGTTGATGAGTCGCAAGCATGTTGCTGTCCTGATGGGCGGATTTTCCTCGGAAAGGCCCGTCAGCCTTTCCTCGGGAAAGGCTTGCGCAGAGGCACTCGAAGCAGAAGGCTTCAAGGTGACCACGATCGATGTCGCCCGCGATGTTTCTGAAAAGCTTGCGGCATTGAGGCCCGATGTCGCCTTCAATGCGCTTCATGGGCCGTTCGGTGAGGACGGGACCATCCAGGGCATCCTAGAATATCTGGAGATCCCCTATACGCATTCAGGTGTGCTTGCCTCGGCGCTCGCAATGGATAAGGACAAGGCGAAGCGTGTCGCTGCCGCCGCCGGCATCCCTGTCGCCGAATCGCAGGTCATCAACCGTTTCGCCTTTCCTCCGACGCATCCGATAAAGCCGCCTTATGTGGTGAAGCCTGTGCGCGAGGGCTCGAGCTTCGGCGTCGTGATCGTCAGCGAAGATCAGGCGCATCCGCCGCAGGTCGTCAGTTCGCCCGAATGGCGTTATGGCGAAGAAGTGCTGGTCGAACGCTATGTCTACGGCCGCGAGCTCACCTGCGGCGTCATGGGCGAGACTGCGCTCGGTGTCACGGAGGTGGTCCCGCAGGGACACAATTTTTATGATTACGATTCCAAATATGCTGCGGGCGGTTCAAAACACGTCATCCCGGCGAAAATTTCACCGAATATTTACCAAAAAATACAAACATTGGCCCTAAGGGCGCATCAGGCAATCGGTTGTCGCGGCGTCAGTCGGTCCGACTTTCGTTACGACGATCGTTTCTCCGAAGACGGCGAGATCATCTGGCTGGAGGTCAATACCCAGCCAGGCATGACTCCTACCTCGCTCGTGCCCGAAATGGCCGGTCATGCCGGCTATTCCTTTGGTGAGTTTCTCCGGTGGATGGTGGAGGACGCGTCTTGTTTGCGTTGACGGTCAAAAGGATAGGGCGCCCCAGCCATCATGCCGTGCTTCCGATCGTGGAGGCCGAAGAGCGGTTCGTGCTGCCGCGTCCGCTGCGCCGCGTCACCCGTTTCCTGATCAGTCTCGGCAGCGGCCGCATCTACATTCCGGCCCATACCGGGACGGTGTCGGCGCTTGCCTTCCTGGTTGCGACCGGCCTCTACGGCATGTCGCTCGGCGGTCACACTGAAGCCGTCGCGCAGGCCACGACGACGGCCGCAGGTTTTGCGATCGAGGACGTAAAAGTCTCCGGCAATTCGGAAACCTCCGAAATCGAGATCCTGCAGCTGATCGGTCTCGACGGCACGACCTCGCTGGTCGCGCTCGACGTCGATGCGGCCCGCCGGAAGATCGCGCACCTTCCGTGGGTCGAGAATGTCGAGGTTCGAAAGGTCTATCCGAGGACGATCGAAGTGAAGCTCAAGGAGCGTGAGGCCTATGCGATCTGGCAGCACGGGCAGGAGCTTTCGCTCATCGAGAAGAACGGCAGCGTTATTGCGCCACTGCGTGACAACAAGTTTTCGTCGCTGCCGCTCGTCGTCGGCCGCGACGCCGAGACCGCGGCGGCTTCGCTCGGCGACGCCTTCTCGAAGTGGCCCGACGTGAAGGCCCGCGTGAAGGCCTATGTGTGGATATCGGGCCGTCGTTGGGATCTGCACATGGATAACGGCGTCATCGTCAAGCTGCCGGAAGACGGCATCGATCAGGCGCTGGCGACGCTTTCGAAGTTCGACAGGGAGCATCAGCTCCTGGAGCGGGACATCGCCGCGGTCGATCTGAGATTGCCCGACAGGACCGCGATCCAGCTGACACCGGAAGCGGCGGTCCGCCGGCAGGCGGCGGTAACGGAGCGTACCAAGGAATTGAAGAAGGCGGGGCAGAATATATGAGCTTGTTCGGTTCATCCCATTTCGGATTGCCGCGCCTGAAGCCGCTTTCGTCGAAGCGCTCGCATGTCGTTTCGGTGCTCGACATCGGCTCGACCAAGGTCGTCTGCATGATCGGTCGGCTGACGCCGCGCGAGGAAAGCCAGATCCTGCCGGGCCGCACGCACAATATCGAGATCATCGGTATCGGCCATCAGCGCTCCCGCGGCATCAAGACCGGCGTCATCGCCGATCTCGACGCGTTGGAAGGCGTCATCCGTCTTGCCGTCGATGCGGCGGAGCGGATGGCGGGGCTGACCGTCGAAAGCCTGATCGTCAACCTGACGGCCGGCCGCCTCGGCAGCGATATCTACACCGCGACAATCGACCTGGGCGGCCAGGAAGTCGAACTCAACGATTTGAAGAAGGTGCTGTCGGCCGCTTGTCAGCAGTCGCTGCGCCAGGACCGTTCGGTGCTGCATTCGCTGGCGACCGGCTTCTCGCTCGACGGCGAGCGCGGCATCCGCGACCCGCTGGCAATGTACGGCGATGCGCTCGGCGTCGACATGCATGTCGTGACCGCGGAGCGCTCGGCGCTGAAGAATCTGGAACTCAGCGTCAACCGCGCGCATCTGTCGGTCGAGGGCATTGTGGCGACCCCCTATGCATCCGGTCTTGCGGCTCTCGTCGACGATGAGGTCGAACTCGGCTGCGCGGCGATCGACATGGGCGGCGGCACGACGACGATTTCGGTCTTTGCCGAAGGGAAGCTCGTTCATACCGATGCCGTCGGCCTCGGCGGCCATCATGTCACCACCGACCTGGCGCGCGGCCTTTCGACCCGCATCGAGGATGCAGAGCGGCTGAAGGTCGTGCATGCCTCCGCACTCTTGAATTCCTCCGATGAGCGCGAGCTGATCTCGATCCCGCCAATCGGCGAGGACGATCGCGACCAGCCGTCTCAGGTGCCGCGGGCGCTGGTTTCGCGCATCGTATCGGCCCGAATCGAAGAGACGATGGAACTGATCCGCGACCGGATCCAGCGTTCCGGCTTCAGCCCGATCGTCGGAAAACGCGTCGTGTTGACGGGAGGCGCGAGCCAGCTGACCGGCCTTGCCGAGGTGGCGCGGCGCATTCTGGCCCGCAACGTCCGCATCGGCCGTCCGATGGGCGTCTCGGGACTGCCGACGGCGGCCAAGGGCCCGGCCTTTTCGACGGCCGTCGGCCTGATGATTTATCCGCAGGTCGCGGACATGGAGACACATGCGTCACAGAGCGGTCTGCTCATGTCGCTTGGGGGAAATAACAGCCGCATAGCCCGCATGGGCCAGTGGCTGAAGGAAAGCTTCTGAAATTTGCGTAATTGGCCGGCGTGGCGATGCGGCCAGAGAGAGAAGGAACAGGTACCATGACCATCAAGCTGCAAAAGCCTGACATCACCGAGCTGAAGCCGCGCATCACCGTGTTCGGCGTCGGCGGCGGCGGCGGCAACGCCGTCAACAACATGATCACCGCAGGCCTCCAGGGCGTCGACTTCGTCGTTGCCAACACGGACGCGCAGGCGCTGACGATGACGAAGGCCGAGCGCATCATCCAGCTCGGCGCCAACGTCACCGAAGGCCTCGGTGCCGGCTCGCAGCCGGAAGTCGGCCGTGCGGCCGCCGAAGAGTGCATCGACGAGATCATTGATCACCTGAACGGCACGCATATGTGCTTCGTCACCGCGGGCATGGGCGGCGGCACCGGCACCGGCGCTGCGCCCGTCGTCGCGCAGGCAGCCCGCAACAAGGGCATCCTGACGGTCGGCGTCGTCACCAAGCCGTTCCATTTCGAAGGCGGCCGCCGCATGCGTCTGGCCGAGATGGGCATCCAGGAACTGCAGAAGTCTGTCGACACGCTGATCGTCATTCCGAACCAGAACCTCTTCCGCATCGCCAACGACAAGACGACCTTCGCCGATGCTTTTGCCATGGCCGACCAGGTTCTCTATTCAGGCGTCGCCTGCATCACCGACCTGATGGTCAAGGAAGGCCTCATCAACCTCGACTTCGCCGACGTCCGCTCGGTGATGCGCGAGATGGGCCGCGCGATGATGGGCACCGGCGAAGCCTCCGGCTCCGGCCGCGCACTGCAGGCAGCCGAAGCGGCAATCGCCAACCCGCTGCTCGACGAAACCTCGATGAAGGGTGCGCAGGGCCTGCTGATCTCCATCACGGGCGGTCGCGACCTCACCCTCTTCGAAGTCGACGAAGCTGCGACCCGCATCCGCGAAGAAGTCGATCCGGACGCCAACATCATCCTCGGCGCCACCTTCGACGAATCGCTCGAAGGCATCATTCGCGTCTCGGTCGTCGCGACCGGTATCGACCGGGCGATCAGCGAAGCCGCCGAGCGCAACTTCCAGCCGGCCGCCAGGCCCGCTATCCGTCCCTCCGCGGCTGTTGCTCCGGCAGCGGCCGCAGTTCAGCCTGCCCCGGTGATGCAGGCACCGAAGGCCATCGATCCGATCGCGCAGACCATCCGCCAAGCCGAGATGGAACGTGAGCTCGAAATTTCGGCCCCGCGTGCCGCAGCACCCGTCCAGCAGCCTGCTGCGCAGCAGGAAGTCTTCCGCCCGCAGAGCAAGATCTTCGCGCCTGCACAGGAAGCTCCGGCGATCCGTCCGCAGGTGCAGCAGCAGGCTCCGGCGCCGGTAATGAGCCAGCCGGTGATAAGCCAGCCCGTCCAGCAGCAGCCCATCCAGCAGCAGCCGGTCCGACAGGAGCCGGTTATCCGGCAGGCGGCTGAACCGGTGCGCATGCCGAAGGTCGAGGATTTCCCGCCGGTCGTCCAGGCTGAACTCGACCATCGCACGCAGCCGGCTTCCGCGCATAGCCAGGAAGAGCGCGGCCCGATGGGCCTGCTCAAGCGAATCACCAATTCGCTTGGCCGCCGCGACGATGACGCCGTTGCCGCCGACATGACCGCCGCACCGCCGGCCGCGTCACAGCAGCGCCGTCCGTTGTCACCGGAAGCAAGCCTCTATGCGCCGCGTCGCGGCAATCTCGACGATCAGGGTCGCGCGGTTCCGCAGGCTCGCATGATGCAGGAAGACGATCAGCTGGAAATTCCGGCATTCCTGCGCCGCCAGTCGAACTGAAATATCGGGGCATCGGCACCGTTCATGCCCGGGATCCAGGTCCCGGGCATTGCTGTTTTTCGGCCGGGAATTCTTGAGCGATATCAACCGTGTGACTTCGTAACAAAACGAAAGAAACAGTGATTTGGATTGGAGCGCCGGCGCACGTAAATATGGCGCAAGAAAACTGCGCTGGGAGTCGTCTGGACGAGACTCTTTCTGCAGAAGGAATGATAACCGCGCCGTGGGACAAGCCGCTGGAGCGGAAAAATAAAGGCAGATTTTATGGCAATTGGCTTGCTGGGTTTTCAAACGACGGTTTCGCGTCCCGTGACGCTCTCGGGCATCGGCGTTCATTCGGGTGCGAATGTCTCGATCACGCTGAACCCGGCCGAAGCGGACACCGGCGTCGTTTTCCAGCGCCTGCACGATAATGGCGACATCACCGAACTGAAGGCCGTCTCCTCGCAGGTCGGCAATACAGACCTCTGCACGGTGCTCGGTTTCTCACCCACGCGTTCAATCGCGACGATTGAACATGTCATGGCCGCCGTCTATGCGCTCGGCCTCGACAATGTCATCATCGAGGTGCAGGGCGCAGAAATGCCGATCATGGACGGCAGTTCGCTGCCCTTCGTCGAAGCGATCGAGCAGGCCGGTCTCGTCTCGCTCGGCGTCAAGCGTCGTTATATCCGCATCACCAAGCCGGTGCGGATCGAGCATGGCGGCTCCTGGAGCGAATTCCGTCCCTACGACGGCACGCGCTTCGAAGTCGAGATCGATTTCGAATGCCCGCTGATCGGCCGGCAGAAGTGGGTCGGCGACATAAGCGCCGCCGTCTTCAAGTCCGAACTTTCTCGCGCCCGCACCTTCGGCTTCATGCGTGATGTCGAGCGTCTCTGGGCATCGGGCCATGCGCTCGGTTCTTCGCTTGAAAATTCCGTCGTCATCTCGGACGACAATACGGTCATCAATGTCGAAGGCCTGCGATACGCCAAGGACGAGTTTGTCCGCCACAAGACGCTTGATGCCGTTGGCGACCTGTCTCTCGCCGGCGTCCAGTTCATCGGTTGCTACCGATCCTATCGTGGCGGCCACAAGATGAATGCCAATGCTTTGAAGGCGCTGCTCGCCGATCCCTCTGCCTACGAGGTGGTCGAGACTTCGACGCCGCGCCAGCGCGTCGCCGCTCGTGAGCTGATCGCCGTCAGCGCTTCGGAATTCACTCCCTGGTCGGCATGACCTCCAGCATATTCTCAAGACCAGGCCGCCTCTTTCCCGGAGGCGGTTTTTTTATATCCGGTCGCACTGGCGGCAACAGGCATTTCTTGCAGATGCGCTGCTGCAACAGATCGGCAAGAAGATGAAAAGCCGGCCAATCCGGCGGCGGCTGCCACAAAAATGCGTTAATGCCTTATCATTGCGTTGCTCTTGATGCACATTTGTGGCTAGAAACGCCAGCGAGGCGTGGCTGTCGTGGAGCGAGCGGCGGCAGTGGGGTTCTTTTGAATGGCTTATGCAGGATCTGAAGGTATGATGAAGACAGCGCGCGCTTTGTTCGCATCGCTTCTGGTGCTTAGCGCAGGCGCCTCGATCTCCGGCTGCCAGTCGGATCCCGATATCGACATCACCAAGCTTGGCCTCGAAACCGATCCGCCTGACGTGCTCTACACCCAGGGCCTTGCCAATATGAAGGCGGGCAACATGGCGGAAGCGTCGCGCAAGTTCGATGCGATCGATCGCGAGAACCCATTCTCCGAATGGGCGCGCAAGGCGCTTGTGATGAGCACCTTCGTCAAATACCGCCAGGGCAAGCTCGATGATGCGCTTGCGTCGGGCAACCGTTACATGTCGCAATATCCGAAGTCTCAGGACGCTGCCTATGTGCAGTATCTCATCGGTCTCACCTATTCCAAACAGATCGTCGACGTCACCCAGGACCAGCGCGCCTCGGCCAAGACGATCGAGGCGATGCAGGCGGTCGTCGACAATTATCCGAACTCCGAATATGTCGACGATGCCCAGGCGAAGATCCGCTACGCCCGTGATCAGCTCGCCGGCAAGGAAATGCAGATCGGCCGTTACTATATGGAGCGGAAGGAATATCTCGCCGCAATTTCGCGCTTCCGCATCGTCGTCGAGAAGTATCCGAACACGAACCAGATCGAAGAGGCCCTGGCCCGTCTCGTCGAGGCTTATTACGCCATGGGTATCGTCGACGAGGCGCAGACCGCGGCAGCCGTTCTTGGTCACAACTATCCGGACAGCCAGTGGTACGCCGATTCCTACAAGCTGCTGCAGACGGGTGGCGCCGAGCCGCGTGAGAACAAGGGCTCGTGGATCGCTGCGGCAGGCAAGAAACTCCTGCTCGGTTCCTAAGTCCCATGCTGATCCAGCTTTCGATCCGCGATATCGTCCTGATCGAGCGGCTGGATCTTGCCTTCGAGACCGGCCTTTCCGTGCTGACGGGCGAGACGGGAGCGGGCAAATCCATCCTGCTCGACAGTCTGTCGCTGGCGCTCGGCGGGCGCGGTGATGGCGGTCTGGTGCGCCATGGCGAAGACAGGGGCCAGGTGACGGCGGTGTTCGATGTCGGCATGGACCACGGGGCGCGGGTGCTCCTGCGTGAAAACGGCATAGACGACGATGGCGACCTGATCTTCCGCCGTCAACAATCAGCCGATGGGCGCACCAAGGCCTATGTCAACGACCAGCCGGTCAGTGTGCAGCTGATGCGCCAGGCCGGCCAGATGCTGGTCGAGATCCACGGCCAGCACGATGATCGCGCTCTTGTCGACACCAATGCCCACCGCAACCTGCTCGATGCCTTCGGCGGCCTTACTGATGAAGTCGCTGAGGTGTCCCGGCTGTATCGTCTGTGGCGCGACAGCGAACGGACGCTGAAGAAACACCGCGAGAAGGTGGAAAGCGCGGCGCGCGAGGCTGACTATCTGCGTTCCTCTGTCGAGGAGCTCGAGAAGCTTTCGCCGCAAGACGGTGAGGAAGAAGAACTCGCCGAAAGCCGGCAGAGGATGATGAAGGCAGAGCGAATCGCCGGCGACATCGCCGAAGCCTCCGAATTCCTCAACGGCAATGCCTCGCCGGTGCCGCATATCGCCTCGCTGGTGCGCCGACTGGAACGCAAGAGCCATGAAGCGCCCGGGCTGCTCGAGGAGACGGTGACGCTGCTCGATGCCGCGCTCGACCAGCTTTCCAATGCGCAGATGGAAGTCGAGGCAGCGCTGCGCAAAACCGAATACGATCCCAGGGAGCTGGAGCGGGTGGAGGAGCGGCTTTTCGCGCTCAGAGCCGCGTCGCGCAAATATTCCGTGCCGGTCACCGAGCTGCCGGCGCTGGCGGTGCGCATGATCGCCGATCTTGCCGACCTCGATGCGGGCGAGGAGCGGCTTGCGCGTCTGGAAGCGGAGGTCGGTCTGGCGCGAGAGAATTACGATTCGGCGGCGCGCTCGCTTTCCGACAAGCGCCATCAGGCCGGCGCCGCGCTGGCTGCCGCCGTGATGGCCGAACTGCCAGCTCTGAAGCTCGAACGCGCTCGTTTCATGGTCGAGATCACCACGGATGCGCAGGAGGCGCTGCCCGAAGGCATCGACGTCGTCGAGTTCCATGTCCAGACCAATCCCGGCACGCGCCCCGGCTCGATCATGAAGGTCGCCTCCGGCGGCGAATTGTCGCGTTTCCTGCTGGCGCTGAAGGTGGCGCTCGCCGATCGCGGGTCCGCGCCGACGCTCGTCTTCGACGAAATTGATACCGGTGTCGGCGGTGCTGTGGCCGATGCGATCGGCCAGCGGCTGAAGCGGCTCTCTGATCGGGTGCAGGTGCTATCGGTCACGCATGCGCCGCAGGTCGCAGCCCGGGCGGCGACGCACCTGCTGATCTCCAAGGGGCCGGCGGCCGAAGGTTCCGAAAAGATCGCCACTCGCGTCGCGACGATGGCGCAGAAGGACCGCACCGAAGAAATCGCCCGCATGCTCGCCGGCGCTTCGGTGACGGAGGAGGCGAGGGCGGCCGCCAAGCGGTTGCTGGCCGGTAACGGCTGATCGCTGCTGCCGGCAACGGTGACAAGCGTTCGGCTTGACGGATATTGTCCGACCAGCGCTTTCCATTTCTACGATCAAGTTTGGCGCGAACATTCACGTCAATCTCCCTCATCCCTGTGGCCTCAGGGCTTTGCCCGAGGGAGGTCACAGAGATCCAGCAAGCTCAAGTCCTTGGGCGCGGAAGACTCCTTTCATTCTGCGTGAGTCATTCACCGCGCAGACGCGCGGTGGCTGGATTCCTGTGACGGGCACAGGAATGAGGAGGAGAGGTAGGCGAGCTTGTCCGATGCTGAGCCATCCGGCATGCTATACATGCAGCGGTGACAAATATTCCGCTTCACATTATGCCGGTCACTCCGATCAGCGGCGATCCATTGCCATGCGTCTTTTCCATTTCAGTGATGGTCCCGACATTGCAGCCTTCGAGCCGCGCCGGGTTCGCATTCCCTCGGCCCGCCCAGCGGGCAAGGAATGGCTGAACGCTCCACTCGTCTGGGCGATCGACGCTGACCATGACTTCATGTATCTCTTTCCCCGCGATTGCCCGCGCATCCTGATATGGGCAACCTCCGAGACGTCCGGAGCCGAGCGGCGGCACTGGCTCGGCGACTGGCGGGCTGCCGCCTTCATCGAGCGCCAGTGGCTGGAAAAGCTCGAAGCGGAGACGATCCATCGCTACGAGCTGCCGGTCGAGGATTTCGAGGATCTCGGCGATGCAGGCATGTGGGTCGCCCGTACACGCGTCGTTCCCATCGAGCGAACTGCGATCTCGCGCGTCGACCGGGAGTTTGCGCCGCGCGGGGTGGAGCTGCGGGTAGTCGACAGCTTGCGGCCGCTGAAGAGCCTTGGGAATACCGGCCTGCATGTCAGCGGCATCCGGCTGCGCAATGCGCGGGATTGGGAATAGGGCGGGCAGGACGGCGACAACGGTTTCGTGAGCAGAGGTCTGGTGCATACGCCTACCTCAACTTCCCTCATCCCTGTGCTCGTCACAGGGATCCGGAACGCCCAAGTCTTTGGGTGCGAGAGATTGTTTGCCGACCTGTAAGTCATTCACGGCGCGGACGCGCCGTGGCTGGATTCTTGTGACAGGCACAGGAACGAGGGTGGAGAAGCCGGCGGGTCGATCTTCCCGATACGGGATATGCAGCCTCTCTTTTCATCCGTCGATTTTGCTCTAAAAACAATGCAGATTTCTGGCCAGATTCTCTGGAGTGATGTTCCATGTCCACCGAAAGTTCCGCCGTCGATACGGTGACGATCGAAGAGGCTGCTGTCGAGCTCGAACGGCTGGCGAAGGAGATCGCGCATCACGATGCGCTCTACCACGGCAAGGACCGGCCGGAGATTTCGGATGCCGATTACGACGCATTGAAGCGCCGCAACGATGCGCTGGAAGCGCGGTTTCCCGAGTTGATCCGTGAGGACAGCCCGTCGCGGCGGGTCGGTGCTGCGCCCTCGGTCACCTTCTCGCCCGTCGTCCACGCGCGGCCGATGCTGTCGCTCGACAACACCTTTTCGCAGGAGGACGTGCAGGATTTCGTCGCCAGCGTTTATCGATTCCTCGGTCGCCTGCCGGACCAGTCGATCGCCTTTACCGCCGAACCGAAGATCGACGGGCTTTCGATGTCGATCCGCTACGAGAACGGCAGGCTGACGACGGCTGCCACGCGCGGCGACGGCACCACGGGCGAGAACGTCACCGCCAATATCCGGACGATCGCCGAAATACCCAACCAATTGCCGAAGGGCGTTCCCACGGTCGTGGAGATCCGCGGCGAAGTCTATATGGCCAAGAGCGATTTCCTGGCGCTGAACCGGCAGATGGAGGCGGAGGGCAAACAAACCTATGTCAATCCGCGCAACACGGCAGCGGGGTCGCTGCGCCAGCTCGATGCCAAGGTGACGGCGAGCCGCAAGCTGAAATTCTTTGCCTATGCCTGGGGCGAGATGTCTGACATGCCGGCCGATACGCAATTTTCCATGGTGCAGACCTTCAAGGATTGGGGATTTCCGGTCAATCCGCTGATGAAGCGGCTGAATTCGGTCGCCGACATCCTGGCGCATTACGATGAGATCGGCCTCAAGCGCCCGGATCTCGATTACGATATCGACGGCGTCGTCTACAAGGTCGACAGCCTGGAACTGCAGCAGCGCCTGGGCTTCCGTTCGCGCAGCCCACGCTGGGCGACGGCGCATAAATTCCCGGCCGAGCAGGCCTTTACCGAGGTCGAGAAGATCGAGATCCAGGTCGGCCGCACCGGGGCGCTGACGCCTGTGGCGCGGCTGAAGCCGATCACGGTCGGCGGCGTCGTCGTCACCAATGCGACGCTGCATAATGAGGATTACATCAAGGGCATCGGCAATAGCGGCGAGCGCATCCGGCCGGAGGAACACGATATCCGCGAGGGCGATACCGTCATCGTCCAGCGCGCCGGCGACGTCATTCCACAGATCCTCGATGTCGTGATGGAGAAGCGGCCGGAGGCGGCAAGGTCTTACGAATTTCCGAAGACATGCCCGGTCTGCGGTTCGCACGCGGTGCGCGAGGTCAACGAGAAGACCGGCAAGATGGATTCGGTGCGTCGCTGCACCGGCGGCTTTATCTGCCGGGCGCAGGCGACAGAGCACCTGAAGCATTTCGTGTCGCGCAATGCCTTCGATATCGAAGGGCTCGGTTCGAAGCAGATCGACTTCTTCTTTGAAAACGAGGACCCGTCGCTGCAGATCCGCACGGCCCCGGAGATTTTCACGCTGGAGAAGCGCCAGCAATCCTCGCTCACCAAGCTGGAGAATATCGACGGCTTCGGCAAGGTCAGCGTCGGCAAGCTCTATGCGGCGATCAACGAGCGGCGCAGCATCGCGCTCCACCGCTTCATCTATGCGCTCGGGATCCGCCATGTCGGCGAGACCACGGCAAAGCTCTTGGCGCGCTCCTACGGCACCTATGAGGCCTTTGCGACCGCGATGAAGGAGGCGGCACCGCTTTCCGGCGATGCCTGGAACGATCTCAACACTATCGAGGGCATCGGCGAGGTCGTGGCGCGCGCCATGGTCGAGTTCTACAAGGAGCCACGCAATATCGAGGTGATCGGCCGCCTGCTCGACGAGGTGACGCCTACGGAGGCCGAACAACCGGTCACGTCAGGCAGCCCGGTCGCCGGCAAGACGGTGGTCTTCACTGGTTCGCTCGAAAAATTCACCCGCGACGAGGCGAAGGCGAGGGCCGAAAGTCTCGGCGCCAAGGTGGCGGGCTCGGTGTCGAAGAAAACCGATATCGTCGTCGCCGGCCCTGGCGCCGGCTCGAAGCTCGACAAGGCGCGTGAGCTCGGCGTCCAGACGATGGACGAGGATGAGTGGCTGGCGCTGATTGGCGGGTAGGAGATCGGTGTGAAAGCCTTGAGGGTTCCTCGGAGTCATCCTCGGCTTTGTGTCGAGGATCTCCCCTGTATCGATCGTTGCAGATGCTCGGGACAAGCTCGAGTATGACGAAGGAGCGTTTGGCAGGCCCTCCCTGCGTTTGACGTCGGTGTCGATGGCCCTTTGTCTCAAGTCCTCAGCCGCGCCATCGTGTAGGCGTCGACATATTCTCCGGCGCGGTAGGCGAATGCGCGCAGGAGCCCTTCCTTCTCGAAATCGAATTTCTCGTAGAGGGCGATCGCGGCCTCATTATCCGTGTAGACGGTCAGTTCCAGCCGTTTGACGTCGAGCCAGTCGTCGGCGGCGTCGACCATCGCACCAAGCAAGATAAGGCCGAACCCGCGGCCGGTGAAGTCGTCATGCACGCCCATGCCGATGCTGGCGACGTGTTGCCGGCGGCCGCCGAGGCGGTTGAGGCCGCAATTGCCGACGATCTTGCCCTCCAGCGTGACGACGAGGTTGAGCGCGCCTGGCGAAGGATTTTCCATGTTCTTGCGGACCTCTTCGACCCGCTGGTAGGGCGGCCGCAGCGTGCCTGCCCGATAGCCCGGCAAATTTATGAGATCGGTGATTTCCTCGGCATCGGAAAGACGGACGGCGCGCACGACGACGCCATCCGGAAGGCGCGCTCGGTCGCGGGGTTTATTCTCTTCGGTTTCAGACATTGGATGGCCTCCTTGGATTTCAGGGGAGGAGAGCCGGCTTTTCGAAAACCCTGCTCGCCTCGGCAGGGTTCTCGGGATGATCGGACGGCTAGTGACGCACCATCGCTCCCGCGTACCCCGGAAGGGTCGTGGCGATATGATGCATGGTAAGGGTCACAGAGTTGATCATGCGCGGAAGTTTCCCCACCGGTGTGCAGATGTCAACAGGTCGAAATTTGCCTTCGCGCGCCGCTATGGTTATTCCGGTAGGGCAGACGATTCGGATATTTATCCTTGACGACCATTGCCATCGATTTCGAGACTGCCAATGAGCAGCGCGGCAGCGCTTGCTCGGTCGGCCTTGCCTGGATCGAAGAGGGGCGGGTGACGCGTGTCGAGGAGAGGCTGATCCGGCCGCGCAACATGCGGTTTTCCGGCATGAACATCGCGATCCACGGTATCCGGCCGGAGCATGTCGAGGATGCGCCGGAGTTTCCCGAGGTGATGGACGAGTTCTACGATGATATCAGCGGCGCGACGATGATCGCGCACAACGCGGCCTTCGATTTCAGCGTCTGGCGGGCGAGCCTCGATCTCTACCGGCAATCCTATCCGGAACTGACCTATCTCTGCAGCCTGAAGATGGCGCAGCGGATCTGGCCACATTTCCTCTCACATCGGCTGAACCTGATCGCCGAGCATCTTGGGCTGCGTTTCATGCACCACAACGCCGCCGAAGATGCGGCGGTCTGCGCGGCAGCGGCGATCGAAATGGCGAAGGCAGTCAAGGCGAAAGCCGTGGAGGCGATCCCGGCGCTGATCGGAATGACGCCGGGGCGGTTGACGGCGAGGGGCTATGAGCCCTGCACCTGCAGGAAGGGCTGAGTGTCCCGCGCCGCAGCGGCGCTTTCTTGCAAAGCCTGTGGGCATGCTTATCTAGGATGCGGATCATCCAGGGAGCCGCCATGTCCAAGCTGCGCACGTTTTTTCTCGCCGCATTTTCCTTCGCTGCCATTTCCGCGGGCGCCACCTCGGCCGAGGTCGTCGGCAAGGTCGGGGTCGACTGGATCGGCAACGACATCATCGTCGAGGCACTCTCCGATCCCGAGGTCAAGGGTGTCACCTGCCACGTCACCTATTTCGATCGCAGCCTGATCGATCGCTTCAAGAACGGCAACTGGTTCGAAGATCCGTCCAACAATTCCATCGCATGCCGGCAGACAGGCCCCATAGAGATCGGCAACATCGACCTCTCCAGGGACGGCAGCGAGGTGTTTCGTCAGGGCATGTCGCTGATCTGGAAGACGCTCGTTGTCAACCGCATTTACGACAAGAGCAACGACACGCTGATCTATCTCGCCCATTCGCGGGAGTTGACGGACGGCTCGGCGAAGATGTCGATTTCGACCATTCCGCTCTATGGGCAGAATGTGACGTGGAAGAATGGGAAGCCATAGTAGGGTTGCGGATGTTAGGAAGGGTGTGAGTCGTCTCCCCAAACTCCCTCATCCCTGTGCTTGTCATAGGGACCCAGCGCGCCCAAGTCTTTTGGCGCAGAAGACTCTCCGCCCATCAGGTCAATAGGTCAGATCAGTCACGTCTTCCAAAACGAAAAGGCCCGGACGAGCCGGGCCTTCTCAATCTCTGGTGATAAATATCAAGCCGCCTGATTCAGCTCGTCGGCGATGACCGTATCGAGGTTCAGGAAGCAGACCATGGTCTTCTCCAGCGCGACGATGCCACGGCAGAAGGCGCGCTGGGCTTCCGGGATGATTTCCGGCGGCGGCTGCAGGTCTTCGCTCTTGATCGTCATCATGTCGGAAACCTGCTCGACCAGCAGACCAACCAGCTTGCCCGCGATGTCAGTGACGATGATCGCCGAACGCTCGGAAGGCTCGGTCATCTTCATGCCGAGGCGGCAGGCCATGTCGATGACCGGGATCACCGCGCCGCGCAGGTTGATGAGGCCGAGAACGTAGGGCGGGGTGTGCGGCATCGGCGTCACCGGCGCCCACCCACGGATTTCGCGGATGGCCATGATGTCGATGCAGAACTCCTGGTCGCCCAGGTGGAACGAAACGATTTCGAGGTAGGCGCCTGACTGCTTGATGGCGTTGTTGTTCATGATCAGAATTCTTCCCAGTTGTCCCCGGCGGGAGCGGCGATGGCTTTGGCGGCGGAACCGCCGTTGAATGCGCCCGCGACTTTGCCTATCAGGCTGCGTGCGGGAGAAGGTCTCGAATGCGAGGCGGCCGTTGCCTCTCGCGGCGTTTGCCGGGCGCTCATGCCCTCGCCGGTCTTGAACTGCTTGACCAACTGCGTCAGGTTTTCGGCATCGATGGCGAGCGTATGGCTTGCGGCGTTCGTCTCTTCCACCATGGCCGCGTTCTTCTGCGTGACCTGATCCATCTGGCTGATCGAAGTATTGATTTCGTGCAATCCAACCGATTGTTCGCGCGCAGAGGTTACGATTGATTTAACATGCTCATCGATGCGCAGAACATCCTCGCCGATCTGGCGAAGCGCTTCACCTGCGGCCGTCACCAGTTCGCCGCCGATCTTCACTTCCTCGCCGGATTTTCCGATCAAGGCCTTGATATCCTTGGCAGCACCCGCAGCACGGCCAGCGAGTTCGCGCACTTCCTGGGCGACAACGGCAAAACCCTTGCCGGCCTCGCCGGCACGCGCTGCCTCGACACCGGCGTTGAGCGCGAGGAGGTTCGTCTGGAACGCGATCTCGTCGATGACGTTGATGATCTTGCCGATCTCGCGGGAGGCGCCCTCGATTCGCTCCATCGCGGCCATCGCATCACCAACGACGATGTCCGACTTCGCTGTATTTTCGCGGGTGTGAGAGACCATGTGGCCCACTTCCTCGGCGCGGTTGGTGGCGTTACGGACGGTGGCGGTGATCTGGTCGAGGGCGGCGGAGGTCTCTTCCAGCGAGGCGGCCTGCTGCTCGGTGCGTTTGGCGAGGTCGTCGGCGGCGGCGCGCATCTGGCGGCTGTTCGCTTCGATCGAGCTGCTGTTGATGGCGATGTCGCTCATCGCTTTGCGCAGCGTCACGGTCGTCTGGTTGAAATCCAGGCGCAAGCGCTCCAGCTCGTCGCGGAACGGCTGATCGATCGTTACGGTCACATCGCCGCCCGACAGACGGGTGAGGCCGGCGCCGAGAGCGCTGACGGCGGCGTTCAGAGCTTCAGCATCGGCAAGCTTGGCGGCTTCGCGGGCACGGTGCTCGGCATCGCTGCGTTGCCTTTCGGTCTGAGTCTGGGCTTCAAGGTCGCGTTTTTCGATGGCGGCGAGGCGGAAGCTGTCGGCGGCGCGGGCCATTTCGCCGATCTCGTCGCCGCGGTTCTTTTCCTGAACGTCGCTGGCTAGGTCGCCGCTCATGATGCGCTGCATGCTCTGGCGCACGGCGCCGATGCCGCGCCGGATCGAGCCGCCATGGACATATTGCAGGACGCCCATTGTGAGGATGGCCAGGACACCGAGGCCGATCTGCAGGATGAGGGCCTCCCGCGATACGGCATTGGCGAGCTCGACATGTTGTTGGGCGAAAATGGTGCCGTCAGCGGCCAGCTTGTCGAGGGTCGCGGTCAGCTCGTCGCCGGCGCTATCGATCGCGTCGTCGATCTTGTCGAAGTCCGCATCGGGCGCGCCCTGCTGAACCAGCGCGACTAGATCGGTCTGGATGGCCTTACCCATTGCGGCGACGTCGGCGTCGTAACTCTTTAGCAGATTGCCGTCATTCATCTCGTCGGCGAGCAGACGCATTTCCTTCGAGCCGCTGGTAAGGGCGGCGAGGGAGTCGCCGATCAGCTTAAGGCGTGCCGGCTCCACCACCTTGTCATCCTTGTCGACGATGATGTCCATGGCGGCCAGGACCATCGTCAAGTTCGCAACCCGCATGTCGTCGATATGATTGACGCTCGTCTGTATTTCGCCGGCGCGACGCAAGCTGGCGTCGACCCGCACATTTTCGTACCAGCCGATGCCGAGCATCGTGCCGAAACCAATGAAGGCCGCGCCGCCGAGCGTCCAGAGCCGCTGGCTGACCGACAGGCTCTTGCGCACTGCTGATTTCGTCATGAAAGACCTCCCATAAACCGCGCGGGGTTTATCTTTTTCCTACCCTCATGCGGACGTCCGGAGGTTTCGCCACTCGGCAGACTTCATGTCAGAACGGCTCGAGTACGCCGCACGCACCGCTAAATATAGACATGACGGTTTAAGCCTTTCCTAATGGTGTTGATCGTGAGATCGTCGGTTCGGGCAGAAGGGAAGTCGTTCAAGCGCAATGCTTTTTTGATGAACGCCAAGTCTGGCAGGCTGACTTTCGGGTGATCGACGGCTGCGGTTCGTGAGACAATTAATCACGGGTCAAAAAACATATTCTTGAATTGCGCGCCTTCGGCCGAGACGATAATCACGCCGACAGGGGCGGGTGGCAAATCCGCCCGATCGAGGATCACGCCATGAAGACATTCCGCATCGCCGTCTGGATCGGTGTTCTGATACTTGCCGGAGTTCTCGGCGCGGTGAGTTATTCCATGAAGTCGCGGGATGTCGTGGCGGAAGCTCCCTTCGGCGTGCCTTTCACGCTGGTTTCTCAAAGCGGCCAGCCGATCACCGAACAGGCGTTGCGCGGCAAGCCGACGGCATTGTTCTTCGGCTTTACCCATTGCCCGGAAGTCTGCCCGACGACGCTTTTCGAGCTGAACGGTTGGATGGAGAAGGTCGATCCCCATGGTGACAAACTGCAGGCCTATTTCGTGACCGTCGATCCGGAACGCGATACGCCCGAGATCATGAACGAGTACGTCTCCAACGTTTCCAAACGCATTACCGGCATTTCAGGCCCGCCCGACAAGATCGCCGAAGTCATCAAGGGGTTCCGCGTCTATGCCAAAAAGGTGCCGGTCGACGAGAAGGATCCAAACGGCGACTATACGATGGATCATACTGCCTCGGTATTCCTGCTCGATTCAGCCGGGCGGTTTGCCGGAACGATCGCCTATGGCGAAAATCCGGACACGGCGGTAAAGAAACTGGAGAATCTCGTCAGTAAGGGATGACGGCTTCAGCGTGATAGGGCGTTGGCTCGACCGGTGGCGGGCAACGGAAACGGGAAAGACCGCCTATCGTGAGTGAAATCCGCCTTTACGTGTCGACCACCGAAAGCGAGGCAGAAGCGATCCTCGACCTCCTGACCCAAGTCTTCGGCGAAGAAGACTTTGCCATCGGCACCACCGAAATCGATGAAAAGAAGGATGTCTGGGAAGCCTCGGTCTATATGATGACCGAGGACGAGTCAGATGTGCGCTCCCGCATCGAGGCGGCGCTGAAGGTTGCTTTTCCCGATGCTCAGCTGTTGCGAGAAGTCATCCCGGATGTCGATTGGGTGGCGAAATCGCTCGAAGGGCTGAAGCCGGTCAGGGCAGGGCGCTTCCTGGTGCATGGCTCGCATGACCGCGACAAGGTCCTCTCCGGCGACATCGCCATCGAGATCGATGCCGGCCAAGCCTTCGGCACCGGCCATCACGGCACAACGGCCGGTTGCTTGGAGATGATCGATGCCGTGGTGCGTTCGCGCCGGGTTCGCAACGCGCTCGATCTCGGCACCGGCAGTGGCGTTCTGGCGATCGCGGTGCGCAAGCTCAAAAATATACCGGTGCTTGCGACCGATATCGATCCGATCGCGACGCGGGTCGCGGCTGAGAACGTACAACGCAACGGCATCGCGTCGGGCATCGTCACGAAGACCGCGCCGGGCTTTCATTCGACGGCCTTCTTGGAGCATGGCCCATTCGACCTTATCATCGCCAATATTCTCGCCCGGCCGTTGATCCGAATGGCGCCAAAGCTCGCTACGCATCTTGCGCCCGGCGGTTCGGTGATTCTTTCGGGCATTCTCGCGTCACAACGGTGGAAGGTGATCGCCGCCTATAGTGGCGCCCGGCTCCGCCATGTCAGGACGATCTGGCGGAACGGTTGGGTGACAATTCATTTCGATCGGCCTTGAGTTTTCGCTACGAAGCTCAAACTCGCCCTGAAACATTACCGTTGCCAAGGCGCGGCTGCTCGTCACAGGAATCCAGCCACCGCGCGTCTGCGCGGTGAATAGCTTTATGAGCGATTGAAGAGAGTCTCTTGTGCCCAAGGACTTGGGCACGCTGGATTCCTGTGACGAGCACAGGAATGAGGGAGGTGGAGGTTTGCGCGCGCCATGGGAGACAAACTGCTTTTGGCGCTGTCTAAAAACAATAGCTCCCTTCAGGCAAAAGAAAAAGGCGGCGCCAGTGGCACCGCCTTAGACCGGCCTATCCGGCCAACGCCCGCGAGCTCGAAGGAGGAGGAGTGCTCAAGCGGGCTCTACTGCATTCCAATGGGCCTGTCCGGGAGGGAGGAGACGACAGGCTTTAAGCTTAGAACGCGTAGCTGGGTGCGCCCTGGTGGCGCGTGACGCGCTGACCGGCACCGAGCAGCTTGAGGCTGTCCTCGTTCTGCGGGCGGCGGGCGCCGATCACGTGACGCACGGTCTGGCGTTCGCCAGCCTGTACCGGGCTGCTATATGCGAAGCGCGAGAGAGAGGCGGTCATTTCAAAAACCTTTGTTTGCTGTTCATCCGAACTGTTCGATGGCGCCTATATAGCTATTCTGAAATGCGGAGGCAGAGGGTTTTCCTCATGGGAGCCATGCGGCCAATGCATAAAGCGTGCCAAATAAACTCTTGGCGTCATCGTTCTGTCAAAATGACGAGCGTCCGCAGTGACTTCGACTCGTTTCGTCGCTTTTTCTCCCCATCGATTGAAATTTCGCTAACATGGCGCGCATCCCATTAACCGGATTCGTTTCAACCATTCGGATTTCCCAGCATGTTCCAGTCTTTCGAGGTCACCTCCACGCCGCAGTTCGGCAAGGATCGGGTTTCGGCGTTGCGTGCCGGATTCGATGCGCTCGGCATAGATGCCTTCCTCGTGCCGCGCGCCGACGAATTCAACGGCGAATATGTTCCGGCCTGCTCCGAGCGCCTGGCATGGCTGACGGGCTTCACCGGCTCGGCGGGCATTGCGCTGATCCTGCGGACCCAAGCGATCGTCTTCGTCGACGGGCGCTATGTGACGCAACTGGCCGAACAGGTCGACGGCTCGGTGTTCTCGGGTGGTGATCTCGTCAACGAGCCGCCGCATGTCTGGCTTGCCGCAAACGGAAGCAAGGGGCTGAGGCTCGGCATCGATCCCTGGCTGCACGCGGGCGCGGAGGTACGGCGCCTGGAAAAAGCACTGGCGCAGATCGGCGGGACGTTGGTCTTCCTGCCGTACAATCCGCTCGACAGGCTCTGGCACGACCGGCCCGCCGAGCCGCTCGGCGCCGTCACCATCCAGAATGTTGCCCAGGCCGGCGTGCTGGCGAGCGACAAGATTGCGACGATAGCTGCCGATCTTTCGAAGAAAAACCTTGCTGCGGTGCTGATCGCCGATCCCTCGTCGGTTGCCTGGATCTTCAATATCCGCGGCGCCGACGTGCCGCACACGCCGCATCCGCTGGCGCGCGCTATCATTCATGCCGACGGACGGGCCGAACTCTTCCTCGACAAGCGCAAGACAGGCATCGAGCCCGAAGCCTATCTCGGGCAGATCTGCACGCAGCTGCCGCCTTCGGCGCTCGAAGAGAGGCTCGCTGCCGTTTCCAGGGACGGCGGCCGCGTGCTGATCGACGCTGATATCGCCTCTCATGCGCTGGCGGAGATCATCCGCCGGGCTGGCGGTGAAGTGGTGGAGGGCGCCGATCCCGCCAAGCTGCCGCGTGCTGTGAAAAACGACGTCGAAATCAACGGCTCGGCCGCTGCACATCTGCAGGATGGAGCAGCGATGGTGGAATTCCTTTATTGGCTGTCGCAGGAGAAACCAGGCAGCGTAAGCGAGATCGCCGCCGCCGAACATCTGGAGGCGGTGCGCGCCCGTGTCGGCCAAAGCATGCAGAACCCGCTGAAGGACATTTCCTTCGATACGATCTCGGGCGCCGGCGAACATGCAGCGATCATGCATTATCGCGTCACCACCGAGACCAACCGGATGATCGAGGCAGGCGAACTCTTCCTCATCGATTCCGGTGCGCAATATATCAACGGCACGACCGATATTACCCGCACGGTCGGAATCGGCACGGTTTCAGAGGAGCATCGCCGTTTCTTCACGATGGTGCTCAAGGGAATGATCCAGATCAGCACGGCACGTTTCCCGAAGGGTACACGCGGCTGCGACCTCGATCCGCTGGCGCGCATCGCACTGTGGCGGGCAGGCGCCGATTTTGCCCATGGCACAGGCCACGGAGTCGGCTCCTATCTCTCGGTGCATGAGGGACCGCAGCGCATCTCCAGGCTCTCGACGCAGGAGCTGCTGCCCGGCATGATCCTTTCGAACGAACCCGGTTATTATCGGCCGGGCAGCTTCGGCATCCGCATCGAGAACCTGATCTATGTGCGCGGCGCCGAGGAGATTGACGGCGGCGACATGCCGATGCTCGGCTTCGAGACGCTGACCTTCTGCCCGATCGACCGCAGCCTCGTCATTCCCGAGCTTCTGACCCATGATGAGCTGCATTGGTTCAACGACTATCACCGCCGCACATGCGAGGCGCTGATGCCGCTGATCCACGATCACGACGTCAGGGCTTGGCTCGAAAACGCGACGCTGCCGCTCGAATATTAGGCAAGAGGTGGCGGACACTGCTTTCGGGCTGCAAGGTCGCGCATCTTTCAGGCGCAAGGCAGGGCTAGGCGCCGATCGTGTAGCGCCATGCCATCACGACAACCCAGGCGGCAACCAGCATCCATGTATGAGCAATGCGCAGGCCGACGATAAGGGCAACGATCAGCGCCAGTTTCGATTCCCAGCCGCCGATGAAGAAGGCAGGTGCGACAAGAGTCGTCAGCACGGCGGCCGGCACGGCATTCAGCGCCGCTTCCACGCGCGGGGGAATGCTCTTCATTCGGGTGATGAGGATATAGCCGCCGATGCGGGTGGCGAAGGTGGCGACTGCAGCGGCGAGGATGACGAGCGCCATGTGGAGATCGAATTCCATGGCTCAGACCTCGTGCACTTCGGATTGAAGGGCGTCGGCTTCGAGATCCGGCACCTCGCGCGGCAGCGGCAGCAGGGCAGCCAGCACGATGCCGGCGGCCGCACCCAGGCTGACATGCCAGGGCGAGCCGACGTAACGGTAGGCGAGCACTGATGCCACCGCGCTGACGAGCGCCACCGGCAGGAAATTGTCGCGCTTGCGGAAACCAACGACAATGCCGAGAAAATAGGCTGGCAACAGGATATCGAGGCCGATCGCCTTGGGATCGCCGATGAAGCCGCCGAGCATGCCGCCGGCGATGCTGATCAGCACCCAGGGGATGTAGATGATGATGCCGAAGCCGAGATACCAGGCGAAGGTGAGCGGCTTGCCGGCTTCGCCGCGCTTGACCGCCGCCGCAAATTGCGGATCGACGAGCAGGAAGAAGGTGAAGAATTTCTGCACCGAGCTGAAATGGCCGATGTAGCGCGCTAAGGCCGCGGAATAGAGCACGTGGCGGAAATTGACGGCAAGGATCGACAGCACGATCAGCCAGGCATGGACATTGTGGCCGAAGAGTTCGATGCCGACCATCTGGCTGGCGCCTGCATAGACCGTGGCGCTCATGAAGGCGGCCTCGGAAAGCGACATGCCGTTTTCAACCGCCAGCGCTCCGAACAGCGCGCCAAAGGGCGCCGATGCCAGTGCAACGGCCGAGCCGCCCCGCAAACCTTCAACAAAGTCGGCGCGATTCATGTGAGTGTCCTGTTGGAAATTCAGGTTTCCCTTATGAGCTATGGTCTTCCGCGACAATTGAATTTCGTTGATTGACCAATCGATTTCGCTGAAGCATCAACGTGGTGATTGCATTTGTCGGAGAGGCAGACGTGCAGAAGATCGAATTTTCCAGGGAAGAAAAGACTGAGATCGTTGCACGCATCCGCGCTTATTTCGACCGCGAACTTGATCCCATCGGCATGCTGCCGGCCGAATTCCTGCTCGATTTTTTTACCGAGGAGATTGGCCCGTACTTCTACAATCGAGGGCTGAGAGATGCCCAGGCTGCCCTACTGAAGAGAATGGAAGACGTGGCCGAAGATATTCATCTTCTTGAGAGAGAGCAGAAATCCAGCGCCTGAAAATCGGGCGGCGGGCCCGCTTAACGCCAAATTATGGCTGCGGCGATACGGTCGGCGCTTTCCTTCACCAGGTTGGTGTCATTTGGCCCTGATTGTCTCTGTTATTGATGAACCTCGATCCGCCAGGCTCGCCAAGGCGATGCTCTTTCTCGCCTGGCTTGCGCTGGCGTCTGCGCTTTGCTGGTCCGAAACGGTATGGCGTGACGAAGTTCGCGCATTGTCACTGGCCCTTCAGGGAGACAATTTCGCCGCCATGCTTCGCCAGCTGCGTGGCGAGGGGCATCCTGCCCTGTGGTATATCCTGCTGCGCGCCGCCCATGTCATGGTCGGCTCGCCCGTCGTCTTGAAAATCGTCGCACTGACGATTGCGGCCGCCGCCGCCTACCTTCTTGTTTTCCGGTTGAAACTGCCCCTTCCCATCATGCTGCTGTCGCTGTTCAGCAGCTTTTCGATCTTCGATTACGCGGCGATGTCGCGAAATTACGGCATCAGCATGCTGGTGGTCTTCCTTATCGTCCTGAACTGGGGGAAAGGCCGACGCAACGGAATATTGCTCGGCCTGCTGTTCGCCTTGCTGGCCAATACCAACGTCCATTCGGTGGTCCTCGTCGGCGGTTTCCTCGCCCATTGGTTTTTCGATCTGGTTCTGGCGCGGCCAAGACCCCCTTTGAGCGCATATCGGGCCTTTTCGACAGCCGCTGCCATTGCCGCCGTCGGCATTGTTCTCTGCGTCATGACGGTCTATCCGACCTTCAACGATGCGGGGCAGAACGATCTTGCGGGCAAGAATTTCGCTTTGCTTGTCCTTTCGGCGCTTGTCGCCCCCAGTTCCTATTTCATGGCGTTCTACCCCGACCGGATCCTTGCACTGGTCTCGGCTGATCCATTGTTCGCCCGGATATTCGCGTCGCTCATGGCTGTGCTCATCTATGGCAGTCTGTTGGGGCTGGCGAACCGGCGACCGGCGATGTTCGCAGCAGCACTGGTTCTCCTCGGGCTTTCTCTGCTTTTTACGCTGGTTTACCCAGGTAGCTACAGGCATCAGGCGCTGTGGCTGGTCTTCATGATCGCAATCACCGCTTTGACCCTGCCGCCTCGGGCCGGCCTCGCCGATGTTGCCGGCACCGAAGCTGCCGGCGGCATCGTGAAGATCGGGCGCCTGTGCTTCATGATATTGCTCGCGCTGCAGGTCGCTTCCGGCATCGAGAGGGTCCATCAATTCCTTTTCACCGACATGCCGCTCAGCCGAGCCCAGGATCTCGGCTCGTTCATTCAATCCCGTCCTGATCTCAAGGATGCGATCATCATGGCGGATCCCGACTATCTCGTGGAAGCCTTGCCCTATTATGTTTCCAATCGCACCTATCTCCTAAGAGAGGAGCGGTTCGGTGCCATTGTGCACTATACCCGCAATGCGCGGCTTTCTCTCAGCCTTGCCGACATTCTGCAGACGGCGCGGCAGTTGCAGCAGAGCGAGCATGCTCCTGTCGTCGTTCTTCTCTCACAACGGCTTGACCGAATTGCCGCGCCGGCGTCATTGCGCGAAAGTTACAATTGGCTGCTGTCCCTGACGCCAGAGGACATTTCCGCATTCCGGAGCGAGATGACCCTGGTCAAGCGCTTCGGCCCCGTTGCCGGCAGCGATGAGACATTCGATGCCTATTTGTTGAAATAGCCGGCGATCGCAAGCTCATTGGCGCAAGGCATCTGCGCTTTTTATCACAGTGATGCCGTGCGCCCGCATTTCGTCGATGGCGGCGGCAACACCTTCGGGGGTGATGCCGCGGCTTGCGTCCTCGATGAAGCGGACGCGCACCCCAGGCATCATCTCGAGCGCGTCGAGCGCCGAGAACTTGACACAGTAATCGGTCGCCAGCCCGCAGACGTCGAGATCGGTGACACCCTGTTCCTGGAGAAAATTGGAAAGACCGGTCGAAGCATCGCGGTCATTGTCGCGGAATGCCGAATAGCTGTCGATCCTGGGATCCTCGCCCTTCTGCTGGATCAGGTCGATCTCTTCGGATCTCAGTTCCGGATGCAATTCGGCGTCGAGCGTACCCTGGATACAGTGGTCGGGCCACATCATTTGTGGCTTGCCGGACAATTCGCCCATCTCGAAGGGGGTGGCACCCGGATGGGCAGAGGCGAAGCTGCCGTGGCCGGGCGGATGCCAATCCTGGGAGGCGACGATCAGATCATATCTGCCACTGTCGATCAGCCGGTTTGCGACGGGGACCACCTTGTCGCCGTCTGGCACCGGCAGATTGCCGCCCGGACAGAAGCCGTTCTGGATATCGACGAGCAGCAGCGCTTTCATCAAGGCCAATCCCTTCGCGTTATTGCAATGCAAATGCCAAATGCACCGAACACACCAACACACCAGTAGTGGATTTCCCAGCGCGGGCGCGCAAGTGTTAATTCTGGTACCTCCGGTAGTGGCTAGTCGAAAAAGCACACGCTAATGCAACCATTGATATGTGATCGCAGTAACTCTCCTCTCGAAACGGCGGGAAGGCGAAGGTTTTACACTGCGGATCTCCCCGGCCGAGCCTCATTTTCCGGTGTCAGCCTTCATCGGTCTGCCGGCTGAGGTGCTGCAGCGCCTTCTTCGACGGCGACGTCCGCTCGATCTTGCCGGCCGCCGCGATTTCTGTCTTTCTGAGCTCATCAGCAAGTCAAGATTGAAGCCATGTCCGAGCCTCAAGCAGATGAAAAGATCGACGCCACCTTCCGCAACGGGTCGCTGACGGCGACCGGGATCATTCTTGGTTTCTCCCTCAATTTCATCAGTCTTTGGGTGTCCAATCCCAATGACTGGAGCCGCGTCGATCTGCTGCCGATGTCATTTCTGACCGTCGGTATCGCCATTCAGGTGAAGGTGTTTGCGGATCTGCTCGCGCGCGACTCCCTGCTCGCCGCAAAATATGACCGGGCTCGGCGACTGTTCCTGATCGGGCTGTCGATCGTCGCCGTCGGAATGGGCATCGCCCTGCTGAACGATATTCTCGGGCTCAGCAGTATGCGGATGTTCGGATAACGGTTTCCACGCGGTATAACCGCAAAATCACACGCGCTCGACGAACCCGTCCAGCACCCGCTTCTGTCCGGCGCGATCGAAATCGATCGTCAGCTTGTTGCCTTCGATGCCAGTGATGTTGCCATTGCCGAATTTCAGGTGGAAGACGCGGTCGCCGAGGGTGAAGCGCGATGATTCAGAGGACGTGGACTTCGCCACCAGTTCCCCGTCGATCGTGCGTCCCTTCGGGCCGCTTTCGCCATAACCGATGCGTTCGACGGCGTGGCCGGAGCGGGTGCCCCAATTGTCGCGGGTGGCGTCGGTCCTGTTGGCCTGGGCGCGCTTCCAGCCGGGGGTCGAATAAGAGTTGGCGAAGGGTTCGGCTTTGTCGAAGCGGGACTGGCCGTAACCGCCGCGGCCGTAACCGCCGTAGCTCTGTTCCATCTCGGCGACCTCGACATGGGTCTCCGGCAATTCGTCCAGGAAACGCGAGGGCAGGGTCGATTGCCAGAGACCGTGGATGCGGCGGTTGGAGACGAACCAGATGTGGCAGCGACGTTTGGCGCGGGTGATGCCGACATAGGCGAGGCGGCGTTCCTCCTCCAGGCCGGCACGGCCGCTTTCATCGAGCGAGCGCTGGTGCGGAAAAAGGCCTTCCTCCCAGCCGGGCAGGAAAACGGTGTCGAATTCCAGGCCCTTGGCCGAATGCAGCGTCATGATCGAGACGGCGTCGAGGTTCTCGTTGGTCTCGGCATCCATCACAAGGGAGACGTGTTCGAGAAAGCCGCGCATTGACTCGAAGCTTTCCATCGAGCGGATCAGTTCCTTCAGGTTTTCCAGGCGGCCCGGGGCTTCCGCGCTCTTGTCGTTCTTCCACATGTCGGTATAGCCGGACTCTTCGAGGATCTGCTCGGCAAGTTCGGTATGTGGCGTGTTTTCAAGCAGTTCCTGCCATCGGCGGAAAGATTGAATCACGTCGAAGAGGGCTTTTCGCGCCTTCGGCTTCAGCTCGTCCGTCTCGATGATGTGCGCGGCGGCCGCCAGCATCGGGATGTCGCGGGCGCGTGCATAATCGTGCAGCGCGCGCACCGTCGTATCGCCGAGGCCGCGCTTCGGCGTGTTGATGATACGTTCGAAGGCGAGGTCGTCGGCCGGCTGCGCCACCAGGCGGAAATAGGCCAGGGCATCGCGGATTTCGAGGCGCTCATAGAAGCGCGGGCCACCAATGACGCGGTAGTTGAGGCCAAGGGTGACGAAGCGATCTTCGAATTCGCGCATCTGGAAGGAGGCGCGCACGAGGATCGCCATGTCGTTCAGCAGATGCTTGTTGCGCTGGAGTTGCTCGATCTCCTCGCCAATGGCGCGGGCTTCCTCCTCCGAGTCCCAGGAGGCGTGAACCTGGACCTTGACGTCATCTGGGTCGGCGCGATCGGTGAACAACGTCTTGCCCAAGCGGCCTTCATTATAGGCGATCAGATGGGCGGCGGCGCCAAGGATATGTTCGGTCGATCGGTAATTGCGCTCGAGCTTGATCACCTTGGCGCCGGGGAAATCCTTCTCGAAGCGCAGGATATTGTCGACCTCCGCGCCGCGCCAGCCATAGATCGACTGGTCGTCGTCACCGACGCAGCAGACATTCTGCGGCTCACCCTTGGCGCGCTGGGCAAGAAGCCTCAGCCACATGTACTGAGCAGTGTTGGTGTCCTGGTACTCGTCGACAAGGATATAGCGGAAGCGGCCGTGATATTCCTTCAAAAGATCCGGATTCTTGCGGAAGATCGCGATCGGATGCATCAGCAGGTCGCCGAAATCGCAGGCGTTGAGCGTCGACAGGCGCGCCTGATAGGCGAAATAGAGATCGCGGCCGCGGCCATTGGCAAAGGCGCGGGCGTCGCCTTCGGGAATATCGGCCGGTCCGAGGCCCTTGTTCTTCCAGGTGTCGATCATGCCGGCGAACTGCTTTGCCGGCCAGCGCTTGTCGTCGAGGCCTTCGGCCTGGATCAGCTGCTTGATCAGGCGCACGACGTCGTCGGTGTCGAGAATGGTGAAACCGGAGCTCAGGCCGACGAGCTCGCCATGGCGGCGCAGGAGCTTGACGCCGATCGAGTGGAAGGTGCCGAGCCACGGCATGCCTTCGACGGCGCCGCCGACGAGCAGAGCGATGCGCTCCTTCATCTCGCGCGCGGCCTTGTTGGTAAAGGTGACGGCGAGGATCTGTGACGGGAAGGCGCGGCCGGTATTGAGGATATGGGCGATGCGGGTCGTCAGCACGCGCGTCTTTCCCGTGCCGGCGCCGGCGAGCACGAGGACGGGGCCTTCCAGCGTTTCGACGGCTTCGGTCTGTTCCGGGTTCAATCCGGCGAGATAGTCCGGCCGTTTGCCGCCGTCACGGGCCGCCATGGCGCGGGCGGCGATGCCGCCGCCGGCGGCCGGCCTTCCGGCGGTTGCGACTGACGGCTGCGGCTTACGCGCCACTTCGCCCGGCTCCTCGTCGAAGAAGGGAATATCGTCGAAACTATTGCTCATGGCGCGTAATGTAGTGATTCGGGAAGGAAAGACCAGAAAAGATGTTCTGCTTTCATTCCCGAGCCACCGCTATTGCGGGGGGGTGGGCGGCCAAAAAATCCGATCGCGGCCTGTCGGAACCGGTGCCGACCAGACGTCCTCGAAGCATCGGACAGAAGTCCGGGATACTCGCCAACAAGGAGGCTGTCCATGCCCAAGGTCATTTCAAATCTCTGGTTCGCGGAGCAGGCACGCGAAGCCGTAGAATTCTACGTGTCGATCATTCCGGATTCCAGGATCGGCCGAACCACCATACTTCCGGCGGAAACCCCGAGCGGCCCTCCCGGCAGCGTCGAGCTGATCGAGTTCACGCTTGGCGACCAAGCCTTCCTGGCGATGAAGGCCGGTCCGCTCGACAGCTTCAACCATTCCTTTTCGATAGCGATCCTTCTGGAAAGCCAGGCGGAGATCGATCGGATATGGGATGCCTTCCTCGCCAATGGCGGCACGCCGGAGGCCTGCGGCTGGCTGAAGGACCGCTGGGGCCTTTCCTGGCAGATCGTCCCGCGCGCGCTCTCCGAGATGATCGCCGACGAAGATCGCGAGCGGGCAAGGCGCGTCACCGAAGTCATGCTCGGCATGGTCAAGATCGATGTGGCTGCGCTGGAAAAGGCGTTCAACGGCTGAGAGCCAGGAGGCGCATGAGTAGGATATGCCGGTCGGATGTGACGTTCGCCCGGTTTCATTCTGCGGGCGGCGAACTCGCTGCCCGCTGTCGGAGCCGACTGGCTCTCACCGGCGGGCAATCGCCGATTATTTACGGCTCGAATCACGGGCGCTATTGCATACCTTTTTTACTTCCATGTCACGTCGCTAAATGTGCTGATATCGCGACAAGCCTTTTCTCAACTACAATAAGAAACAGTTTCGTGGAGTAAAAAAATACCGGTGCATGCACGATTTTGTGCATTGCCACAAACGGCCGGTCAGCGTGGAATATACCTACGAAACTATTGATTCTTAGGAACGCCGTGGCCATCTCGATGGTTATACGGCTTAGAGCCTGCGGCATTACCTTAATGGAGGTCCCATGCTGAGTGAATCCGTATTCGATGCGTTCACACGCAGTTATGAAGCGCGCCGCGAAAGCGACATGTCGGTGTCGGAATATCTCGATCTCTGCAAAACCGACCCGATCGCCTATGCCAACGCGACCGAGCGTCTGCTCGCTGCCATAGGCGAACCACAGATGGTGGACACCGCCAAGGACGCGCGCCTCGGCAGGATCTTCATGAACAGGACCATCCGGGTTTATCCGGCCTTTGCCGGCTTTCACGGCATGGAAGAGACAATCGAACGCATCGTCTCCTTTTTTCGGCATGCGGCGCAGGGGCTCGAGGAGCGCAAGCAGATTCTTTATCTGCTCGGTCCGGTCGGCGGCGGCAAGTCGTCGCTGGCGGAGCGGCTGAAGCAGTTGATGGAGGTGTATCCGATCTACGTGCTGAAGGCCGGTGACGAGATCAGCCCTGTGTTCGAAAGCCCGCTCAATCTCTTCGATCCCGAGACGATGGGCTCGCTCCTGCAGGAGCAGTACGGGATCCCGCAGCGGCGCCTGAACGGATTGATGAGCCCGTGGTGCCTGAAGCGGCTCGACGATTTCGGCGGCGATGTCTCCCGATTCCGCGTCGTCAGGATACAACCCTCGCGATTGCGCCAGATCGCGATTGCCAAGACCGAGCCTGGAGACGAGAACAACCAGGACATCTCCTCTTTGGTCGGCAAGGTGGATATCCGCAAACTGGAAACCTATTCTCAGAACGATCCGGACGCCTACAGCTATTCGGGCGGACTGAACCGTGCCAATCAGGGCGTGCTCGAATTCGTCGAGATGTTCAAGGCGCCGATCAAGATGCTGCACCCGCTGCTGACGGCAACGCAGGAGGGCAATTATATCGGCTCCGAGAATATCGGCGCCATACCTTTCTCCGGCATCGTCCTTGCGCATTCGAACGAGGCGGAATGGCAGACCTTCAAGGCCAACAAGAACAATGAGGCCTTCATCGACCGCATCTGCGTGATCAAAGTGCCCTATTGTCTCAGGGTGACAGAGGAACAGAAGATCTACGAAAAGCTGATCGAGGGATCGGAACTGGTGGATGCACCATGCGCCCCGGCAACGCTCGAAATGCTGGCGCGGTTCTCCGTCCTTTCGCGCCTGCGCAAGCACGAGAATTCGACCTTCTTCTCGAAGATGCGCACCTATGACGGGGAGAGCCTGAAGGAAAGCGATCCACGCGCCCGCAGCGTCCAGGAATACCGGGATGCTGCCGGGATCGACGAAGGCATGGACGGGATATCGACCCGTTTCGCCTTCAAAGTGCTCGCCTCCACCTTCAATCACGACACCACGGATATCGGCGCCGATCCCGTCCATCTGATGTATGTGCTGGAACAGGCGATCCGTCGCGAGCAGTTTCCCGACGATGTCGAGAAGCGTTATCTGGAATTCATCAAGGCCGATCTTGCGCCACGCTACGCAGAGTTCATTGGCAACGAGATTCAGAAGGCTTATCTTGAATCCTATGCGGACTACGGACAGAATCTGTTCGACCGCTATGTAGATTATGCCGATGCCTGGATCGAAGATGTGGACTTCAAGGATCCCGATACCGGTCAGCTTCTCGACCGCGAGCTCCTCAACCAGGAGCTAACGAAGATCGAAAAGCCGGCGGGGATCGCCAATCCAAAGGACTTCCGCAACGAAATTGTCAAGTTCTCTCTGAGATCGCGGGCAGCCAACGGCGGAAAAAATCCGTCATGGACGAGCTACGAGAAAATCCGGGAAGTCATCGAGAAGCGTATGTTCTCGCAGGTCGAAGATCTCTTGCCGGTCATTTCCTTCGGATCGAAGAAGGATTCGGAAACAGAAAAGAAGCATAGCGAATTCGTCTCGCGCATGGCCGCGCGAGGTTACACGGAACGGCAGGTTCGGCGCCTCGTCGAATGGTACATGCGCGTCAAACAGGCAAGTTAATGCGGAGCCATTATGCACATTGTCGACCGGCGGCTAAATCCGCGCGGTAAAAGTCTGGAAAATCGTCAGCGGTTCCTTCGACGCATGAAGGGAGCCGTGCAGCAGGCGGTGAAACGTTCGCTGCAAAATCGAAACATTCGAGACGTGCTCGACGGTGGGGAGATCAGCCTGCCGATCGATGGAATGGCCGAACCAAGCTTTCGACGGGGCGAAGGCGGCATCGCCGATCACATCCTGCCCGGGAACCGGGCTTTCGTCGAAGGGGACATCATTCCGCGGCCGCCGGGTGGAAAGGGCGGAAAACCAAAAGATGCAGGCGAAGGCGACGGTGAGGACGGCTTCCGCTTCGTGCTGACGCGGGAGGAATTCCTCGATGTGTTCCTCGATGATCTTGAATTGCCAGACCTTGCCAAGCGGCGTCTAGCCGAAACGGAGGAAGAAACTCCGTTTCGGGCCGGTTATTCCGTATCGGGATCCCCCGCCAACATTGCCGTCGGTCGCACCACGAAGCTGGCGATGATGCGCCGCGTTGCGCTTGGCCGCCCGCGCCGCGAAGAAATCGAAGCCCTGCAGCGGCAGATCGAGGAATGCGAGGACGACGAGACCCGCGTGACGCTTGAGGCAAAACTCAAATCCCTGACGGAAAAAAGCCGGCGCATTCCCTATATCGATCCGCTCGACGTGCGTTATCGCCGCTTCGAAAACGAGCCGAAGCCTGTCGCCAAAGCGGTGATGTTCTGCCTGATGGACGTCTCGGGCTCCATGTCGGAGCACATGAAGGACCTTGCCAAGCGGTTCTACCTGCTGCTCTACCTTTTCCTGTCGAAACGCTACAAGAAAGTGGAAATCGTCTTCATCCGCCATACTGACAGGGCAGAGGAGGTCGACGAAGAAACCTTCTTCTACGGTCCTGCGACGGGCGGCACGCTGGTGTCGAGCGCGCTTGCCGCTATGCGGGCGATCATCGCGGCGCGTTTCGATCCGGCGGAGTGGAATATCTATGGCGCCCAAGCCTCGGACGGCGACAACGCCCATTCGGACGGAAATCTGACCGGGCAGCTGCTGCGCGAGATTTTGCCGCTGTGCCAGTATTTCGCCTATATCGAAGTCGGCGAGGAAGGCGGCGATTCTTCAGTGTCGCGGTCGCCCCTCTGGATGCTCTATGACGGGATCCGTTCCGAACCGCTGCCGCTTTCGATGCGCAAGGTCTGCCGGCGAAGCGAAATATTCCCTGTTTTCCACGATCTCTTCCAGAAACGTGAGGCACAGTCGAAGGTGACGCCATGACCATGACGGTGAGGCCAAGAGAGCGGCTCTTATTCGAGGGAGCCGACTGGGACTTTGCAACGCTGCAGCGCATCCATGATGCGTGCGAGGAGATCGCGCTCGGCGAGCTCGGTCTCGATGTCTATCCGAACCAGATCGAAGTCATCACCTCGGAGCAGATGCTGGATGCCTATTCCTCGACCGGCATGCCGCTGTTTTACCGCCATTGGTCCTTCGGAAAACACTTTGCGCATCATGAAACCTTCTACCGCCGCGGGATGCGCGACCTTGCCTATGAGATCGTCATCAACAGTTCTCCCTGCATCTCATATCTGATGGAGGAAAACACGGCGACGATGCAGACGCTCGTCATCGCCCATGCGGCCTTCGGCCATAATCACTTCTTCAAGAACAATTATCTCTTCAAGCTCTGGACCGATGCCGAGGGAATTCTCGATTACCTTGATTTCGCCAAGGGTTATATCACCCGCTGCGAAGAGCGTTACGGCGAGACGGCCGTCGAAAGAACGCTCGATGCGGCGCATGCGCTGATGTCGCATGGGGTGCATCGATATGCCGGCAAGACCACAATCGACCTTCGCCAGGAGGAGAAGCGGCAGCAGGAGCGTCGCGCCCACGAAGAGCAGATGTTCAACGACCTGTGGCGCACGGTTCCCGTCGGCAAGGCGAAGAAGGCGGGTGACATCGGCTTGGAGAAGCGCCGTGCCGCGCTCGGTCTCCCGCAGGATAACATCCTCTATTTTCTTGAGAAATCCGCGCCCCGGCTGCAGCCGTGGCAGCGCGAGATCCTTCGCATCGTCCGCCACGTCGCGCAATATTTCCACCCCCAGCGGCAGACTAAGGTGATGAATGAGGGAACCGCCACCTTTGTCCATTACCAGATCATGAACCGGCTTCACGAGCGGGGGCAGATCAGCGACGGGAACTTCCTCGAATTCCTGAAGTCCCACGCCAATGTCGTCTTCCAGCCAAACTACGACGATCGGCGGTTCTCGGGCTTCAATCCCTATGCGCTTGGTTTTGCGATGATGCAGGACATCGAGAGGGTCGTCACGAAGCCGACGGAAGAGGACCGGGCATGGTTTCCCGATATTGCGGGACGAGGCGACGCGATGGGGGTCCTGCGCGACGTTTGGGCAAATTATCGGGACGAAAGTTTCATCAGTCAGTTCCTGAGCCCGAACCTGATCCGGCGGTTGCGGCTGTTCCATCTCTACGACGACCCGGAACAGACCGAAGGTGTGCTGGTCTCGGCAATTCACAATGAGCGTGGCTATCTGCGCATCCGCCGCCAGCTCTCCCGCGAATACGATATCGGCTGGACCGATCCGGCAATCGATATCGTCGATGTCGATCTCGCCGGCGACCGGCGACTGCTGCTGCAGCATATCGTCATGAACGGCTGCTATCTGCAGGAAGGTGACACGAAGCTCGTTCTTCAACATCTCGCCGATCTCTGGGGCTACGATGTGTTGCTTCAGGAAATCGACGGTTCGAGCACCGTGGCGAAAGAACATACGGCGAGCCCGCGCAAGATCGTTCAATGATCTGGGTTTCTTGCGGCGCGCCGGGCTAACGCGCGTCGTGCGCGTCCATCCATTCGTCCGCATCCGGCGGCGATCTGCAATTATCGATGGCAACAAACACAAAGGCTGCGTAATTTACCGCCGCTGCAATCGTTCATATTGGTCTCCACTCAACCCAATTCCACCTTGCAGCGACCTTTCGGGGCCGATAGCGCAAAGGCGAGTGACCATGAGCGAAACCCGGCGGAAGCTGACGACGATCTTCTGTGCTGACGTGCAGGACTATACGCGGCTGATGGGAGCCGACGAGGAGGGGACGCTCGCGACGCTGAAGCGCTGCCGCGAGGCGATGGCACACCTCATCGAAAGCCATGGCGGCCGTGTCGTCAACACCTGGGGCGACGGGTTGATCGCCGAGTTTCCGAGCGTGGTCGAGGCGGTGCGCGCCGCCGTCGATACGCAGAACGAACTTGCCGGCTTCAATGCCCGCCGCCCAAGCGACGGGCGCATGCTCTTCCGCATCGGCATCAATCTCGGCGACGTGATCGTCGAGGGCGATGACATCTATGGCGACGGTGTCAATATCGCCGCGCGGCTGCAGGCCTCGGCCGCCCCCGGCGGCATCGTGATATCGAGCACCGTCTACGACCAGGTGCGCAACAAGGTGGCGGTCGGTTTCGAGTTTCTCGGGCCGCTGATGGTGAAGAACGTCGAAGAGGGCGTGCCGAGCTATGCGGTGAGAATCGGCGACGGAAGCGACGAGGCCCCGCCTGCCGAACGACCCGTCGCCGCCCGGCCGCAGCCAGCGGCCGCCGCCCGGCCGCAGCCAGCGGCCGCCGTCATGACGGAGGCAAGGCCGGCGCCTGGCGGACGGAAGCTGTTTGCCGTGCTCGGCGTCATCGCCGTGATGCTGATCGCCATCAATCTCCTGTCGTGGGAGGGCGTTTTCTGGGCGCGGTTTCCCGTGCTGGCGCTTGCCGTGGTGGCGGCGCTTGCCTGGAATCGCGGCCAGACCTGGTTCGATCGCAAGTTTGCCACGCTCGCGATCGTCGCGCTCGGCATCATCGGCATCAACCTCTTCACCTGGAGCGGGACCTTCTGGGCGGTGTGGCCGATACTGGGGATCGCAGCGACGATCGGCCTGCGGTGGTCGATGCGCCGATAGACATTGCTCTTCACTGGTTTTGCTGGATATCCCGTACCGACAGAGCCGGCGAGAAGACGTTTGCGAGCTTCGTTCAAGCAAAAGTGAGCGGCCGGATTATTTCCAATCTTTGCTGATATTACAAATCGGTAATGCCGGGTGCTTATGCTTGCCGTTAAGCTGCAAAAGCGCGATATTGTCGCACCAGCCGGGAATCTCGATCCTTGGGGATTAGATCTCCGGGATGCCGATCGCGCAGCGCCTCTTTCGACCGACCCTGGTCCAACCTCGAGTCCCTCCGGAGACGTGAATGGCCTTTTGGAAGCAGTTTGTACTTTCGCTCATCGTCATCATTGCCGGTTTTGCCGCGTGGGTTTTCCTTGCGCCCGGCGCCGGCGACAAGATGCGCGATGCAGGCATTCCGGATAGCCTCGTTTCCATGATCGCGCCTAAAGCTCCTGAAACAGCTGATGCCGGTGCTTCCGGCGGGGGGCAGGGGCAACGGGGCCAAGGGCCGGGACAGGGACAGAACCACCGCAGCGGCGGCGGGCGCAACAGCGCCATTCTCGTCGCGACGCAGGCCGTCGTTCAAGGCGTCGTCAACGACCGGCTGAACGCCATCGGCACGGGGGATGCGATCCGCTCGGTCGCGGTGACGCCGCAGGCCACGGGCACGATCCGCGAAATACTCATCAAGTCGGGCGACAGGGTGAAGGCGGGGCAGGTTCTCGCCAAGCTGGACAGCGAGGAGCAGGTGATCGCCCGTGGCCAGGCGGATGTGGCGGTGAAAGCCGCCGTCGAGAAGTCCAATCTCTACCACAACATCAAATCCAGCGTGTCGCGCATGGACGTCTTCGATTCCGAGATCGCCGAGCAGGGCGCGCGGCTGCAGCTGCAGGCCGCCGAGCTCAATCTCGCCCGGCGCAACATCACGGCGCCGATTGACGGCATCGTCGGCATCGTGCCGGTCAATATCGGCGATAATGTCACGACATCAACGCCGATCGTCACATTGGACGACCGATCGGAAATCCTCGTCGACTTTTGGGTGCCGGAGCGTTTTTCCAATACGGTTGCAGTCGGCCAGCCGGTGGAGGCGATGTCGGTGGCAAAGCCTGGGCAGGTGTTTTCGGGCGTGATAGAGGCGATCGACAACCGTATCGACGCGGCAAGCCGCACGCTGCGCCTGCGCGCCCGGATCGACAACTCTTCCGACGAGCTGCGCGCCGGCATGTCCTTCAGCGTCAGCATGAAATTTCCCGGCGACAAATACCCGGCGGTCGATCCGCAATCCGTGCAGTGGGATTCGCAAGGATCTTTCGTGTGGCAGGTGACGGACGACAAGTCGCACAAGGTGCGGGTGAGAATCGTGCAGCGCAATCCCGACTTCATTCTCGTCAAGGCCGATCTCAAGGACGGCGATAAGATCGTGACGCAGGGCCTGCAGCGCGTGCGTGAGGGCGGCGCGGTCCGTGTTTCCGCCGATATCGCCGCGAGCGGGGAGGTCGCGACCCAATGAGCGTGACCGAGATGCCTCAGGACCGAGCGTCGGGCAAGCAGAGCTTCACCGCGCTTTTCGTTCGCCGGCCGATCCTGGCGCTGGTGTTCAACACGCTAATGGTCGTCGCCGGCCTTGCAGCCTATGTCGGCGTCGAAGTGCGAGAGCTGCCGGATGTCGACCGTCCCGTTGTCACGGTACGCACCACCTTCGACGGCGCTTCGCCGCAGACGATTGACCAGGAACTGACCAAGGTGATCGAAGGCGCCGCCGCCCGCGTCAGCGGCCTGAAATCGATCTCGTCTACTTCTTCGTTCGGCCAGAGCCGGGTAACGCTCGAATTCTCCGATGCGATCGATCTCGCGGTCGCCGCCAACGACGTGCGCGATGCAATCGGCCGCATCACCCAGAACCTGCCCGACGAGGCGGATGCGCCGCAGATCGTCAAGGCGGATTCAGATTCCTCGGCGATCATGCGCCTTGCCGTCACCTCGACCAAGCTCAACATGGACGACCTGACGCAACTGGTCGAGAACGAGGTGATCGATCGCCTCGCCTCCGTCGACGGCGTCGCCGATGTCGAGGAATATGGCGAACAGGAAAAGGTATTCCGCGTCGATGTCGATCAGGGAGCGCTTGCCAGCCGCGGGCTGACGATCGGCGACATGACGAAGGCGCTGGACAATGCCGCGCTCGACGTTCCCGCCGGCTCGCTGAAGAGCACGACGCAGGATATCGTCGTGCGCGCTACCGCCAACCTGCAGACGCCGGCGGATTTTTCCAATGTTATGCTGCAGGACCGCGTCCGGTTGGGCGACGTGGCGACCGTGACGCTCGGGCCCCGCGACGGCGATACGGCGCTGCGTTCAAACGGCAAGGCGGGCATCGGCCTTGGCATCATCCGCCAGGCGCAGTCGAATACGCTGAATATCTCGACCGGCATCAAGGCTGCCGTCGAGCAGCTGTCGAAGACGCTGCCTGAGGGAACGACGATCGCTATCACTAGCGACGACGCCGTCTTCATCCAGGGCGCAATCCATGAGGTGGTGCTGGCGCTGGTGCTCGCCGCCGTCATTGTCACCGCCGTCATCTATCTCTTCCTGCGCGACTGGCGGGCGACGCTGATCCCGGCCGTCAGCATGCCGGTGGCGCTGATCGGGACTCTGGCCGCGATCTACATGGTCGGATTCTCGATCAACATCCTGACGCTGCTCGCCATCGTGCTCGCCACCGGCCTCGTCGTCGACGACGCGATCGTGGTGCTCGAAAACATCGTGCGCCGGCGCGCCGAGGGCATGGGGCCGCGTGCGGCCGCCGTGCTCGGCACGCGCGAGGTATTCTTCGCCGTTATCGCCACGACGGCGACGCTCGCGGCCGTCTTCATCCCGCTCTCCTTCCTGCCAGGGCAGGTCGGCGGTCTCTTCCGCGAATTCGGCTTCGTGCTCGCCTTCTCGGTCGGACTGTCGTCGATCGTGGCGCTGACATTGTGCCCGATGCTTGCCTCGCGCATGTTGACGAAGCCGATGATTGAAGATCACGGCGCCCTCGGCCGTTTCGGCGGCGCGCTCGCCCGTTGCTATAAATGGGCGCTGCACGGATGCCTCAATGCGCCCTTCGTCGTTATCCTGGTCTCGATGATTTTTGCCGGCGCGGCACTCATCGCCTTCTCGACGGTCAAGAGTGAACTGACCCCGGAAGAGGACCGGTCGCTGGTGATTATGCGGCTGACGACGCCGCAGGGATCGAGCCTGGAGTATACCCGAGACAAGATGCAGCTCGTCGAGGAATATCTGCAGCCGCTGGTCGACAGCGGTGACATCCGCAATGTCTTCTCGATCTCCGGTCAGGGCGGCTCGCTGAACAGCGGCTTCATGGTGCTGACGCTTGCCCCTTGGGGAGAGCGGCAGAGGACGCAGGCGGAGATCGTCGGCGACATCAACCAGGCGGCGGCGAAGGTGCCGGCGCTGCGCGGCAACGCCATTTCCTCCAACAGCCTGCGCATCCGCGGCGCCGGCAGCGGCGTGCAAATGGCGCTTGTTGGTAACGATCACGAGGCGCTGACGGCGGCGGCCGCCAAGCTGGTGCAGGCGCTCGATGCCACCGGCCAATACGATACGCCGCGGCTGACCAACGAGCCCAGCCAGGCGCAGGTATCGGTGGCGATCGACCGCGAGCGCGCGTCCGATCTCGGCATCGACATATCAGGGCTTTCGACGGCGATCCAGTCGCTGCTCGAAGGGCGCTCGGTGGTCGACGTCTTCGTCGACGGCGAATCCTATCCCGTGCTTTTGACTTCGACGACGCGGCCGATCGATGATCCCACGGATCTCGAAAACGTGTTCCTGAAAACCAGCGACGGCAAGATCGTGCCGATGTCCGTCATTGCCACGATGAAGGAAGGTTCGGTCGCGCCGCAGCTGAACCGCGAGCAGCAGCTCGCCTCGGTCGCGATCACCGCCGGCCTCAGGAACGGCATGTCGCTCGGCGATGCAGTCAGACAGGTGACGGAACTTGCGGAACCCCTGCTGCCGCCCGGCGCGCGTCTACTGCCGCTTGCGGAAGCCGCGACGCTGGAAGAGAATTCGAGCGGCATGGCGCTGACCTTCGGCTTTGCCATCGTCATCATCTTCCTGGTTCTCGCCGCCCAGTTCGAAAGCGTGCTCTCCTCGGTGATCATCATGTCGACCGTGCCGCTCGGCCTTGCCTGCGCCGTCTTCGCTTTGATCATCACCGGCTCCAGCCTGAATATCTACAGCCAGATCGGCCTGGTGCTGCTCGTCGGCGTGATGGCGAAGAACGGCATCCTGATCGTCGAATTCGCCAATCAGCTGCGCGACAGGGGCGAGGACGTGCGCTCCTCGATCGAAAAGGCCTGCGCGCTGCGCCTTCGCCCGGTGATGATGACGATGATCGCCACCATTCTCGGCGGCGTGCCGCTGGTCTTTGCCCATGGCGCGGGTGCGGAAGCGCGCGTGGCGCTCGGCTGGGTGATCGTCGGCGGCCTCGGTTTCGCCACGTTGGTGACGCTGTTCATCACACCGGTCGCCTATCTCCTGCTTGCCCGCTTCGCCAAACCGCATGCGCATGAGGAGGCGCGCCTGCACGAGGAGATGTCGGTCGCGACAAGGCCGCTTGCGGCACCCGGCGAGGAGCAGCTGCAGGCCGCCGAATAAGCCTTCCATCCGCATTGAACACGCCGCCGGATTGCCTTCGGCGGCGTTTCTTATGGTGTATGAAGTCTTGCGGAATAAGATAAATTTCCTTTGAAGATTAGCCGTTTTTTAAGCATAAGCGGCAATGATCGTGGCCAGGAACCGTGGCCTTCTTCGTTTCTTGAAGGCAATGCGCTGGAGACCCAGCGACCCCGGACATGAGTGTCTGCGTGGAAGGTTCATCCCTGTTCAGTTGCGTTCTGTTGTGTTTTTGGAGTCTAGTTCCGTGAGTATTTATCAGCGCGTTTCCGTTGATGCGGCGCTCTCTGTGCTGCGTGATATCAATCGCAGTATGACGGTCACGCAGAACCACATCACGACAGGCATGCGTGTCGCCAAAGCGGCCGACAACGCCGTCTACTGGTCGATCGCCACCACCGCACGCACCGACAACAAGGCCGTTTCGGCGATCCAGGACGCGCTCGGTATGGCGGCTGCGACGATGGGCACGGCCTATACCGGTGTGCAGAATGTCATCGACGTCGTCTCCGAGATCAAGGCCAAGCTTGTCGCCGCCACCGAGAACGGGGTCGACAAGAACAAGATCAACGAAGAACTCAAACAGTTGCAGGAGCAGCTGCGCAGCGTTTCGGAATCGGCAACCTTCAACAGCGATAACTGGGTGATCCTCAATAATGATGCGACGCCCACGCAGCCGCGCCAGATTCCGGCGTCCTTCATTCGCAATGCCGACGGCACGGTCTCTGTGGGCATGCTGAGCTACCATATCGACAATACGCCTGTCGGGGCCACAACCTCAAAGGATGCGCGCTACCTGATCGACGACCGGGCCACCGGTTCGGGCGAATACGGCGTGCTGACCTCGGCCTATTTCGCCACCGAGCTCGGGACCGCGCAGAACTACGTGCTGATAACCAGCAAAAACGGGACCACAGCAGGGCAGGTCGTCATTTCGCTATCGGCAAACACGACGAAAGGGCAGGTCGACGAAATGATCAGCGTCGTCGATGCCGCGCTGACGCAGCTGACGACGGTCGGATCTGCCTTCGGCGCGCTGGAAAAACGCATTGAGCTGCAGAACGACTTCGCCACGCAGCTGCACGACAACGTCACCGCCGGAATCGGCCGGCTCGTCGATGCCGATATGGAGGAGGAGTCGAGCAGGCTCAGGGCGCTGCAGACGCAGCAGCAGCTCGGTCTGCAATCGCTGAACATCGCTAATGCGACCTACGATACGGTCAGGCAGCTGTTCCAGAATTTCTAAAGGTTGATCATCCAGCTAACCGCTCTCGTGGTTCGAGGCGGCCCCTTGGGCCTCCGCACCATGAGGGCTAATTGTTGTGCTCTTCACTGCGTCTTGCGTTGGCAAGCCGCGACTCCGACCTCATCCTGAGGTGCCTCACAGGGGCCTCGAAGGGCGGGGCCGGCCACTGGCGTTCCGCGCGATATCAGATGCAGCCTAGCGCCCCACCTATTGATAAAAACTGGTGATATCAGCGCATTGCTGCAACATGGCTGCTGTTTCGGCGCCTGAAATTCCCCTATCAAGGGAACATCTTCATTTTCTTGCCGTAATCCTTGCCATTTGCTCGCATCAGTTTTGAACGGAGACCGTCCTGTCCATGATCAAGAAATTCATACTTCTGGCTGTCGCAGCAAGCTATCTCAGCGCCTGCACGACGACCGATCCCTATACTGGTGAGCAGAAAGTTTCCAATACCGCGGGCGGTGCTGCGCTCGGCGCGCTCGGTGGCGCTCTCGTCGGTGTGGCCGTCGGCGGCGGCGGACATGGCAAGCGCAACGCAGCGCTGATCGGCGCCGGTATCGGCGCGCTGGCCGGCGGCGCGATCGGCAACTACATGGACCAGCAGGAAGCCGAGCTTCGCGCCCAGCTCGAAGGTACCGGCATCTCCGTCACCCGCCAGGGCGACAACATCATCCTCAACATGCCCTCGAACATCACTTTCGACGTCGACCAGGATGCCGTGAAACCGGGCTTCTATCCGACGCTGAATTCGGTGGCGATCGTGCTGCGCAAGTTCAACCGCACGCTGATTGACGTCAACGGCCATACGGATTCGACCGGCAGCTTGCAGCATAACCAGGACCTGTCGCAGCGCCGCGCGCTTTCGGTTGCCGATTATCTCGGCGGCCAAGGTATCGACCAGCGCCGCGTCTCCGCCGTCGGTTTCGGCCCGTCCCAACCCGTCGCCTCCAACGCGAGCGAAGCTGGACGTGCCCAGAACCGCCGCGTCGAAATCCAGATCGCGCCGATCACGCAGGGCTGAGCAGGCGCTCTTTCAGACAACAGAGGCCGAGCTCGCGCTCGGCCTCTTTCGTTTCCGCTGATCGCATCAATGCTGCATCGTCGCGCCTTTGGTGATCTTGTCGACGATCTTCTTGTCGGCTCTGATCGCGATGCCGACGACATTGGCGTCGTCAGGGGCAAACTCGGCAAAGACGGCGCGGTTGGCGGCGTCGTGGCCGGTGGCAAACATCTCCTCGATGAAGATGGAGGAGGTTACCTCACGTTCCAGCGCGCGGCGGTGGATGGTCGATATCGTCGCTTCGTCGGCGGAAAGCACGATGATTGGCTGGATCGATAGCGGATTGTAGAGATTGCCGGCGCGGTCCTTGTAGGGCTCGCCGATGATCTCAGGATATTGTCCGACGATGCCTGTCGACAGGAAGGCTGTGACGTTCAGCTTCTGCCAGCCAGCAAGATTGTTTCGCAGGACGATCGCAATTTTGGTATCAAACATTCCAGTCTCTCTCATCAGGGTATCGAAACGCGTTGAGCCAGGATCTAACGCCGCAGGTCTTCGAGGGTCTTGAACGTTTGTGCGAGCCGCAGGTGGGCAGCGGCATGCTGGCCGTGCCCGCCGGCAGCGGCATCCTGACTGCGCCCGCCTTTCCCGGCATCGAGCGTATCGAGGCGCAGTTTTCCGGCAACGTCTTCGAGCCGCATCGGCACGATACCTATGCGCTTGGTGTCACGCTGCACGGCGTTCAGACTTTCACATATCGCGGCGAGCGGCGCTTCAGCCTGCCGGGGCAGGTGATCGTGCTGCATCCCGACGAGGAGCATGACGGCGGCGCGGCGACCGAGGCCGGGCTGCATTACCGCATGCTCTACCTGGAGCCTTCGCTGCTGATGGAATGCCTTGAGGTGGAGAAGGTCGGGCTTCCCTTCGTCGAGCAGCCCGTGACTGCCGATAGTGCGCTGGCGAAGGTGCTTCTGGGAGCGCTCGGCGCACTCGATCGGGAGCTGGACGAGCTTTTCGTCGACGATTTCGTCAGCCGCGTCGCCGGTGGCTTGTTACGGCATTCGCAGGTGCGCCGCCGGCCACTGGGCACGGTCGCCTGGCGGCAGGTGCGGGCAGCACGCGATTATCTGGAGGCACATGCGCTCAGGCCGGTGCGCTCGGACGAACTGGAGAAGATTACCGGCCTCGACCGCTTCACGCTGTCACGGCATTTCCGCACGGCCTTTGCCACCAGCCCGCACCGTTACTTGCTGATGCGGCGCCTGCAGCAGGCGAGGGCGCTGATGGGTGCCGGCGAGGGTTTTGCCGATGTGGCGGCCGCGACGGGTTTTGCCGACCAGGCGCATTTCAATCGCCATTTCAAGAAGGCGTACGGCGTCACTCCCGGCCAGTGGGTCAGTCTCAGACGGGATTTTCCGCAAGGCCGGAACGGCGCGCGATGAAGCGGGCGAGCGCCGGCCCGATCAGCAGAATGACCAAGAAACGGCCGGTCTGCATCGCCATCACGAAGGGCACGTCGACATCGCTTGATGCGGCGATAATGGCGACGGAATCGGCTCCGCCGGGGCTGGTGGCGAGATAGGCGGTCAGCGGATCGATGCCGGCGAAGACGTGCAGTGCCGCTGCCATGCAGCCGCAGAGCGCCATCAGCAGCACGATGCAGGCGGCGACCCGCGGCAGGGCGCGCGCCACGTGGCTGATGATCGAGCGGGTGAAACGCAGGCCGATGCTCCAGCCGACGAGCGCATAGGCCGTGGCGAGCAGCCACATCGGCAGCTCGATCTTCAGCAGGCCGATGCCTTGCAGGAAGGCGCCGAGAAAGAGCGGAACGATGATCATGCCGCCCTGGATGCGCAGGCGGCGTACGGCATAGGTGCAAATGCCGGCAAAGGCGAGCGTCGCCGCAAGGGCCGGCCAGTCGACTGCGGGAAAGAGGACGAGCGGCGGCGGCTCGCCACCGTCGGCCGCCACCCAGAGGCGCGAAATCCCCGAAGCGCCGACGGCGACGAAGACGACGCGCAGATACTGCATGAAGGCGACGAGGCGGGCATCGGCGCCATAGGCTTCCGACATGATGACCATGGCGGAGGCAGCGCCCGGCGACGAGCCCCAGACGGCCGTTGTGCCCGGCAGCACCTGCCAGCGCGTCAACAGCCAGCCGAGACCGGTGGCGATGGCGATCACCGAGAAGACGAACAGCAGGAAGAGCGGCGCTTCCTTCGCCATGGCGCCGAGAATATCAGGGGTGATGGTGCGCGCCATCATCAGACCGACGAGGACCTGACCGAACTGCAGCGGTTGAAGCGGCACGCGAAGCTTTCCCTTGCCGACGGTCAGCGCCAGCACGATGGCGGCAACCATCGGTCCGATCAGCAGCGAGGCGGGCAGGGCGAAGAGTTCGAGAAAGACGGTGAAGGCCGTGGAAAGCGTGAGCAGCAGCGCCCATTTCGGCAGGCCGGCATCCCGCATCAGGCGGCGTGCGTGGCTGAGTGGCATGAATCCCCGTATGTTTCCCGGCCGGTGCCAAGTCCTGAGGGCTGAAGATGGGAGGAAGCTCCGGCATGACGAAGAGAGGCCGGCTGAAGGGCCGGTCGGCGCGGCCTCGGTATAGGCGGCTGCCTCGAGTGCGGTCAATTACGAAATCTGGCTTCCGGCCGATCTGCCATGCGAACTTGACTCAAGCCGCCGCATCAAGTCCTTGTTATCTCATCAGAGACGCACATGTTCGACGAGGAAATCGAGCAGCGCGCGCACGCGCGCCGGCAGCGGCCCGCCCTGGCCCATATAGACGGCATAGAATTCCTCGATATCGCCGGGATTGGCCGCTTCCAGCACCGGCACCAGCCGGCCGGCTTCGATATCGGCGCGCACCGTGAACGCGGCCAGTCGTGCAAGGCCTGCGCCGGCAAGTGCCAGATGGCGCATGGCTTCGCCGTCGGCGACCTGCACGCCGGGCGTGATCGGCACCGACACGGTTTCGCTGTCCTCGCGCAGCGGCCAGCCCTCTACGGCGCGGGCGTAGGAAAATCCGATCCGGCAATGACGGCTGAGATCGGCGACGCTGCGCGGTTCGCCATGCCGCCTGAGATAATCGGGTGAAGCGACGATGAGCTTGCCGGTGGCGCCGAGCTTGCGGGCGATCAGGCTGGAGTTCTTCAAGGGGCCGGTGCGGATCGCAACATCGGCGCGTTCTTCCATCAGATCGACCACCTTATCGGTGTGGGCGATATCGAGCGTCACGACGGGATGAAGCGCCAGGAAGGCGGGCACGAGCGGGGCCAGCACATGATTGCCGAAGGAGCCGCTGGTGTTGATGCGGATGCGGCCCGAGGCCTGTTCGCCTGAGGAAGCCTGGCGTTCGGCCTCGGCGATATCGGCAAGAATGGCGATGCTGCGCTCATAGAAGGCGCAGCCCTCAGGCGTCAGTTGCAGCTTGCGGGTCGAGCGGTTAACGAGGCGGGCGCCGAGGCGCGCCTCCAGCCGGGCGACGAGCTTGCTCACGGCCGACGGCGTCATGCGCCGCGCGGTGGCGGCTGCTGAAAAGCCGCCGCGCTCGACAACGCTGACGAAGACTTCCATCTCGCCGGAGCGGTTGATGTCCTGACGGCTCATGATGAATTCAAGTCACAGATGATGTTCTATCAGGCAATCTATATCAATGGAGAGGCTGGGTCTATCTCAGAGGAAACAAAGGAGACAGATCGATGGAGTACAGAAAACTCGGGGCCTCCGGGCTCAGGGTGCCGGTTTTGAGCTTCGGCGCGGGTACGTTCGGCGGCAGCGGCCCACTGTTCGGCGCCTGGGGCAATACCGGTGCCGAAGAGGCCCGGCGGCTCGTCGACATCTGCCTCGAAGCCGGCGTCAATCTTTTCGACACGGCTGACGTCTATTCGGTCGGCGCTTCCGAGGAAGTGCTCGGCCAGGCGATCCGCGGCCGGCGGGACGCCGTGCTGATCTCGACCAAGACCGCGCTGCCGATGGGCGAGGGGCGGCAGGACTGGGGCACCTCGCGGGCACGGCTGATCCGGGCGACCGAGGATGCGCTGCGCCGGCTTGGCACCGACTATATCGACCTCTTGCAGCTTCACGCCTTCGATGCCTCGACGCCGATCGAGGAGGTGCTGTCGACGCTCGACGGCCTCGTCGCCGCAGGCAAGATCCGTTATGTCGGCGTCTCGAACTTTTCCGGCTGGGAGTTGATGAAGTCGCTGGCCGCGGCCGAGCGTCAAGGCTATCCGCGTTATATCGCCCATCAGGTCTATTATTCGTTGGCGGGCCGCGACTATGAATGGGAACTGATGCCGCTCGGCGCGGACCAGGGCGTCGGCGCTCTCGTCTGGAGCCCGCTCGCCTGGGGGCGGCTTACCGGCAAGATCCGCCGTGGCGAGCCGCTGCCGGCCGCAAGCCGCCTGCACGAGACGGCTCAATACGGCCCACCTGTCGATGATGAGAGGCTGTTCGACATCATCGCGGTGCTCGATTCGATCGCAGCGGAGACCGGCAAGACAGTACCGCAGATCGCGATAAACTGGCTGCTCGGCCGGCCGACAGTATCGAGCGTCATCATTGGCGCCCGGAACGAAGATCAGCTCAGGCAGAACCTTGCCGCGGCCGGCTGGAGCCTGTCGAAGAATCAGATTGAAAGACTCGACGAGGTCAGCGCGGTGACTGCACCTTATCCTTATTTCCCCTATCGACGGCAGCAGGGCTTTGCGCTCCTCAATCCACCGATCGTCTGAGGCGGCCGGGGCCTGTCCATAGCCCCTGGTCTCCAACAAAAGAGGAGTGAAATCTTTTCCCAATCTGAACTGGACAGCCGCGTTGACTTGCCCCATACCCAGCCTGCTGCATATCTCCTTAAACTCGGAATCGATGTGAGACGAATTACGCAGCAATTTTAAAGTTGTACAGCGTCCTTGTGCGTCTGAGCAGGCGCACGGCGCTGTAGTTTCCGGGACGCGGTCTCGTCTACGCGGAATGGCAGGGAGATCAAAGGGATGGCGCTGAAGGACGCAAGGGCTGGAACACGCAATGAGGCGGGGATATCCGCCGTCCTCGGTATTCTCAAACAGAGCTTCGGCGAGCGCTTCCAGACCGGCCAGTCCTTCCGTGAACAACACGCCCATACGACCACCTATATCCCGCCGCAACTGCCCGACGGCGTTCTGTTTGCCGAAAGCGCCGACGATGTGAAGATGGCGGTCAGGGCCTGTGCGGCGCACAAGGCTCCAGTGATCGGCTTCGGCTCCGGCTCCTCGCTGGAAGGTCAGGTCAATGCCGTCAGCGGCGGTATTTCAATCGATTTCAGCCGCATGAACCGGGTCCTTGAGGTCAATCCGGAGGATCTCGACTGCACGGTCGAACCCGGTATCACCCGCGAGGCCCTGAACATCCATCTGCGTGATACCGGCCTGTTCTTCCCGATCGATCCCGGAGCCAATGCCTCGATCGGCGGCATGGCGTCGACGCGGGCTTCCGGCACCAATGCCGTGCGCTACGGCACGATGAAGGACAATGTCCTTGCCGTTACGGCAGTCACCGCCAATGGTGAGGAGATCCGCACGGCGCGGCGTGCCCGCAAGTCGTCGGCCGGCTATGACCTGACGCGGCTCTTTGTCGGCGCCGAAGGCACGCTTGGCATATTGACCTCGGTGACGCTGCGCCTGCAGGCTATCCCGCAGAAGATAGCCGGCGGCGTCTGCGCCTTTCCGAGCATCAAGGCAGCTTGCGATGCCGTCATCATGACGATCCAGATGGGCATTCCGGTGGCGCGCATCGAGCTGCTCGATGCTGTGCAGATGCGGGCGTGCAACGCCTATTCCGGCCTGTCTTATGCCGAAAGCCCGACACTTTTCCTCGAATTCCACGGCACCGACGAGACCGTGCCGCTGCAATCGGCAGCCTTCGCTGAGATCGCGGCTGAATGCGGCGGGGGCGAGTTTTTTTGGACCGCCAATGCCGAGGAGCGGACAAAGCTCTGGAAGGCGCGTCATGACGCCTATTGGTCCGCGAGGGCGCTGGCGCCGGGGCTTGCCGCACTTTCGACCGATGTTTGTGTTCCGATATCGAGGCTTGCCGACTGCGTTTCCGAAACGCAGGCGGATATCGAGGAACATGGGCTGCTCGGCCCTATCGTCGGCCATGCCGGCGACGGGAACTTCCATGTGCTGCTGCTGTTCGACGACAAAAGCGCCGGAGACATCGCCAGGGCCGAGAGCTTCGTTGAGCGGCTCAACCGCCGGGCACTCGATATGGACGGAACATGCACCGGCGAGCACGGGATCGGACAAGGCAAGATGGCCTTTCTAGAGCAGGAGCTCGGAGGCTCGGTGGATCTGATGCGACAGGTGAAGCAGGCGCTCGATCCGGATGGTATCTTCAACCCCGGCAAGATTTTTCACCAAGGCTGAAAACGGAATATTCTCATGAACTTGGGCCTTGCCCATCCCATGAATAGCGCTAGTGTCGACAACAGAACCCTGAACAGTGTCGGCAACACAATCCCGAATGGAGAATCCTCGCATTGGTAGGCCGGTTCCTCGTCTTTCTGGGGGGAGTGATCGTCGTAGTGCTGTTTGTGGCGCTGCTTGCGCCGCTGTTCATCGACTGGACCGATTTCCGCAAGAACTTCGAGGATCAGGCAAGCCGCATCATTGGCAAGAAAGTCACCGTCCATGGCACGGTGGATGCCCGTCTGCTGCCGTTTCCGTCGGTCACGCTGCATGACGTGCGTGTCGGTCAGGAGGCCGACGGCACGCCCATCGTCAAGGTCGAACAATTTTCCATGGATGCCGAGCTTGCGCCATTCCTGTCGGGCGAGGCGCTGATCTTCGATATGCGCGTCGTCAATCCGAAGGTGCGCCTCAGATTGCTCAAGGACGGCACACTCGACTGGATGCGCGGCAGCCGCGCCGAAATACCGGCCAAAACAGTCGTTCTCGAAAATGTGCATGTCAGCGGTGGCGAAGTCGACTTCCTCGACGACCAGTCGGGCCGGGCGCGCCGCATCACCGGCCTGAATGCGGAGATGTCGGCCAAATCGCTCGCCGGCCCCTGGCGCGTCGAGGGCGATGCGGTCCTCGACGGCGAACATGGCAATTTCTCGATTTCGAGCAGCCAGCCGGACGAGAGGGGCGTGCTGCGCATGCGCACGAAGCTGTCGCCGGACAAACATCCGGTCAGTATCGATCTCGACGGCGAACTGAAGCTGGTCGACCGCAAGCCGAACTATCAGGGCCAGCTTTCGGCGGCGATCGAAAGCGGCAACAGCGCCAAGTCGGCCAACAAGAACGAGCAGCCGCCGAGGCTCAAGGGGCGCTTCGAGCTTACCAACGAACGTATCCGCATTCCCGAATACCGGATGGAGATCGGTCCGACGGACGATCCCTATGTGATAACCGGGGAGGCGACGCTCGATACCGGCAACGCGCCGGAATTCCTGTTGACCGCCGACGGGCAGCAGATAGACGTGAACCGCATCGGCAATCAGGGCGCGGCTGGCAAGACGACGCGGGATGCCGCGGTTTCGGCGCGCCAGCGGTTGAATTCTCTGATCGATATTGTTGCGCAGGTGCCGATCCCGCAGGTGCCGGGGAAGGCAAGCGTCAAGCTGCCGGCGATCGTCGCCGGCGACACGACGCTACGCGATGTTCAACTGGAGCTGGAGCCGGCCGGTACGGGCTGGATGATCGATAGCGCCGTCGGCACGCTGCCGGGGCGGACCCAGGTCGAGGGCAAGGGCAAGCTCCTGCTTCAGGGAGACCCGTCTTTCAACGGCCAGATCGTGGTGGCCTCTAACCAGCCAACGGGCCTAGCCTCCTGGCTGGCCGGCTCGGTCGACCCGGCCATCCGTCAATTGCGGCAGGCGGGGTTTTCCGCCAATGTCAGCCTGACTCATGAATTGCAGCGTTTCGAGAACCTCGAAATCGCCGTCGGATCGGCGACGCTGAAGGGCCGCCTGGAGCGGCAGGCGATCTCCGGCCAGACGCCGACCCTGTCGGTGGCTCTGAATGGCGATACGCTCGATCTTGACGCGCTGCAGGCGCTGGCCGGGCTTGCGACCGGGCAGGAGAGCGGCGACAATGTCCTCGACCATAAGATCGCCGCACAGCTCAAGGCCGACAGGTTCACCGCCTTCGGGGTCGACGCCGAGAATGTCGAGACCACCTTCACGATCGCGGACGGGGCGCTTGCGGTCGACCGGCTGTCGGTCAAGAATCTCGCAGGCGCCGAGTTGACGGCGACCGGCCGCGCCGAAGGCTCGCTGCTCGACTACAAGGGTGCGGGCGAAATCACCTTCAAATCGGCCGATCCCGGCGGCTTCTTCACCATGCTGCGCGAGCATCTTCCACACCACCCCGTGCTCGACCGGCTGGTGCGCAATGCCGGCTGGTACGGCAATACGGCGTTGCGCGGCGCGCTGACGCTCGGTGGCGATGAGGGTGATGCGCTGACAGTGACACTGGCCGGCGTCTCGAACGGCAGCCGGGTCAACCTCGATTACCGCATGTCCGATCTTCTGGCGCTGACCGGCAACGGCACGACGAGCCTCGAGGCGACGCTCGAAAACGCCGTGCCGTCAATCTTGTTCGGCCAGGCCGGACTCGACCCGCTGCCGGTCGATGTCGGCGCGAATGGCCGCCTGACGCTCAAGGTGAAGGCGTCTGGCAACGATCCTGCCGATGCGGCGCTGACCTTTGCGACCGACCGGACCTCGTTTACCGCGAAGGGCAAGGTTGACGTGCGGCCGGAGAGCTTCATGAACGGTCAGATCGTCGTCTCGCTCGACAGCGCCGATATCGACCCCTATCTCATCATGAACGGCATAGCCCTGCCGCAGACCGGAACGGGGTTGCCGTTCGGCCTGCAGGTCAACGCCGCCGTCGATCGTGACAAGATCGTTTTGTCCGATCTCAAGGGACATGCGGCCGACAATGCGTTTTCCGGTGCGCTGACCTTCGACCGCAAGGCTGCGAAGACGACGGCGAGCGGCGAGCTGACGCTCGCCAAGGCAGATGCCGGCTGGCTCGGCGAGGCGGTGTTCGGCCAGATCGTTGATCCCGCCAGCGGCACGCTGTCGAAGGCGCCGCTGGGCTTGCCCACCTTCAAGGATCTGGACGTCAGGGTGAAGCTGTCGGCCAAGGAATTCTGGCCTGGCCTGCCGGAAACGCCAGTGTCCGATTTCATCAGCAACGTCGCCTATAAGGGCGACGAGTTGCAGCTCAACGACATGGCCGGCAACTGGGATGGCGGCAAGCTCTCCGGTAATCTTCTCTTCACCAATGCCGACGGCACCGGTTTCCTGCAGACGAAGCTGGCGCTTGCCGATTCCGATCTTGCGGGCGTCATCTGGCTGCGCGATGGCGCACCGATCGCCAACGGCAAGTTCGGCCTGTCGCTGTCGATGGAGGCCTCGGGAAAGACGATTGGCGAGATCGCCAGCTCGCTCAATGGTTCGGGGGAGCTGAGACTCGGCGACACGAGCATACGCGGACTGAACCTTGCCATCCTTCCGCCGCTGCTTGCCGCCACCGACCCGATGCAGGAACAGATCAATGCCGGCAAGGTGCATCCGATCGTCGAGACGTTGCTCAACAACGGCGAGGCGAAGCTGCCGCCGCTCGGAATTCCCTTCAACGTCACCGACGGAACGCTCAGGGTGCAGAATGTGACCGTGGCCAACGATCTGGCCCGGGTTACCGCTGACGCACAGATCGCCTTGCCGGAGAAGCGGATCAGCGCGACGGTCGGCATCGGCCTCAATCCAGGCGCGGAGGCGCTTCCGGGTGTCGAGCCGGCGCTGAGGCTGAACTTTTCCGGCATGCTGCCGTCACCCGGCAAGACGATGGACGTGACCGATATCACCAGCTATCTGTCGCTGCGCGCCTTCGAGCGCGAGCGGCGGCGCGTCGAGCGGCTGCAGGCGATCGTGCTCGAAAAGCAGCGGCTGCGCCGCGAAGTGGCGCTCTATCGGTTCAACGACGCCGAGCGCGTCAGAGCGGCCGAAATCGAACGGCAACGGCAGGCGGAAGAAGAGCGGCTGCGCAGACTGGCGCAGGAGGCGGCTGCGCAGAAGGCCGCCGCGGAGGCGGAGGCCGCACGTGCAGCGGAGGCAAAAGCCAAGGCCGATGCGCAGGCGAGGGCGGCCGCCGAGGCGGAAGCGGCCCGGCGCTCTGGGCAGACGCAGCCGGGTCAGCTCGATTTCGACCAGCTGCCTGGCATTCAGGCTCAATGAAGACACTTGGGGTTTGCCTCCCCTGAGATCTTAGGTTTTTATTTGAATTCCCGGCGTCACGGCTGGCGGCCACAGCCGGCCTTCGCCCACGAAAGCACATGGAGCCGCAGCGCCGAGGACAAGTTACTGTCCGGCGGGCGGTGGTCGTCGATCTCGGAAATCAGGGCGGCAAGCGACATCGAACGGCTTGCCGCAATCGTCTTCAGCTCGGCCCAGAATTCATCTTCCAGCGAAAAGCTGGTGCGATGGCCATGCAGTGTCGCCGAGTGTTTGCGGATCATCAGCCGGTTCACATCGCAATCGGCTTGGAGGATCGATTCAAAGAAATCGCGCAAGTGGCTGATCGCAGAGTCGTTTCCTGCTCTTCAAGCTTTGCGTGAAGCTTCATGCGCCGTCGTCATCCGTCTCGATCCGGCCGTCGCGGTGAGCCTTGTCGGCCTTCTCATTCAGGCTGCGGGTAAGCTGCTTTTCGGCCTTGGTGCGGCCGAAGGAAATGCGGTTCTGCTCGGCCTGCTTCTCCTTTTCGGAGCGGGCCTGCTTCTTGCGGAACTGACGCAGATTGATGATTTCGGCGCTCATGCGCGAGACTTGATCCTTATGAAAAAGGGAGGCTGAGCCTCCCTTTGAAATCACTGCTTCTTGCGGAAGGAGTCGAGCGAGACGACGGAGCCCGGTTTCTTCTCTTCGCCGTCGGCCGGTTTTGCGCCGGCGGCTTCGTCAGGCTTTCCTGCCGCGTCGACGGGATAGGCGGTGATCTCACCGGACGGCAGCTCCTCGCCGTCAGCGAGCGGCACGTCGAATTCGAGCTCGAAATTGACGGAGGGATCATAGAAGCCGCGGATCGCATTGAACGGAATGACCAGTTTTTCAGGAACGTCGGAGAAGGAGAGGCCTATTTCGAAATGCGTCTCGGTGATCTTGAGATCCCAGAACTGATGCTGGATGACGATGGTCATCTGCTCGGGATATTTGGACTTCAGGTGCTGCGAGATGCGCACGCCGGCGGCGCCCGTGAGGAAGGTGATGAAGAAGTGATGGTCGCCGGGCAGGCGGCCCGTCGTTGCCACCTCCGCCAAAACCTTGCGGATGACGCCGCGAAGTGCATCCTGCGCCAGAATGTCGTAGCGGATATGATCCTGCCCCATGCTTTTCCTGTCTTTCGTCGGTTCTGAAGTCTTTTCACAAGGTATATGGCACGTTCAGGCGCCTTGGGAAAGTCCGGAGCCGAGTCACGCTAGAGATCAGCATACATGATTTCGTCAGCAGGGAGAAGGTGAAGGCTTCTGTTGCCAGGTGCCTTCGGACCCCGCCTAGAGGTGCGAACCACTAGGACTTTGATTGAAGTGTCACACCGCGATTAAGCAGCGAGACGAGCTTCCGCATAGTTGTCGTTTGCAACTACAATTTTAGCCCGATAACGGCGGTACAATGCCGAGCAAAAAGTCGATCTTTACACCCTTGTCGATCCTGTTTCGCCCCCATCAAAAGCCGGCCTTTGATGCCGCCGGTTTTTGGTGGAGGCGCCGGGTACCGCCCCCGGGTCCAATAGGTTTATTACACCGCTCATTTATTGCCATAGCCGGCCCGAAAGCCGGCAGGTTTCATATAGTGATTTCCTTTGCCCAAGGAAAGGGCAAACGTCATAAAAGCTTTATCTCCGGCGGCAGAAAGAACGGGAAAATGCCTGCCGGCGATTGGTTTCGTGAAGGCGAAGGCTTAAACTGGGGAAAACGGAATCAGCGCGCCATGCAGCAATATCTTGATCTTCTGAAGCATGTGATGGAAAAGGGCTCCGACCGGGGCGACCGCACGGGCACCGGCACCCGCTCGGTTTTCGGCTATCAGATGCGATTCGACCTAGAAGAAGGCTTTCCCGTGCTGACCACGAAGAAGCTGCATCTGCGCTCGATTATCCACGAGCTTTTGTGGTTCCTGAAGGGCGAAACGAATATCCGCTATCTCAGGGAGAACGGCGTCTCGATCTGGGATGAGTGGGCCGATGAAAACGGCGACCTCGGGCCGGTCTATGGCGCCCAATGGCGCTCCTGGCCGGCACCGGACGGCGGCCATATCGACCAGATCGCCAATCTGGTCAAAGGCATCGTCAACAATCGGAATTCGCGCCGTCACATCGTCTCGGCGTGGAATCCGGCCGAAGTGGACAACATGGCGCTGCCGCCCTGTCATTGCCTGTTCCAGTTCTATGTTGCCGACGGCAGGCTCTCCTGCCAGCTTTACCAGCGCTCCGCCGACATCTTTCTCGGCGTGCCCTTCAATATCGCTTCCTATGCGCTGCTGACGATGATGGTGGCTCAGGTGACCGGGCTCAAACCCGGCGATTTCGTCCACACGCTCGGCGATGCGCATCTCTATCATAACCATTTCGACCAGGCGAAGCTGCAGATGACACGCCGGCCGAAGCCGCTGCCCTTCATGCGCATCAACCCCGATGTGAAAGACATCTTCGGCTTCACCTTCGATGATTTCGAGCTGATCGGCTACGAGGCCGATGCCAGCATCAAGGCGCCGATCGCCGTCTGATCCGGGACATTTCATGGCCGACTTTCGCAGGACCATCATCGCCGCCGTTGCCCACAACGGTACAATCGGCCGCGACGGCGACATGCCGTGGCGCCTGTCGAGCGATCTCAAGCGCTTCAAGGCGCTGACGCTGGGCAAGCCTGTGGTGATGGGCCGCAAGACCTATGATTCGATCGGCAAGCCGCTGCCGGGACGGCCGAACGTGGTGATCTCGCGGCAAGCGGCGATCGATCATCCCGATGTCAGTATGGCGCATTCACTGCCTGAGGCAATGGACGCGGCTGGAAGGCTGGCGCGCGAAACCGGCGCCGACGAGATCTGCATCATCGGCGGCGGCCAGATCTACGCGCAGGCGATCAATCTTGCCGACCGAATGTGCATCACCCATGTCGAGGCCGACCTCGACGGCGACGCGTCGTTTCCGGCGATCGATCCCGATCTCTGGCAGGCGGCGGAGACGATCGTGGTGCCGGCCGGCGAAAGGGACAGCTATCCCACTCGCTACGTCGTCTATGAACGCCGTCACGCCTGAAAACGAACTATTTTCCAATTAAATTGACCAAGTTTCTCACGCTGCGTTGAAAGCCGGTGCGGCGATACTTATAACGGTCACCAACGCATCGGCCGGTCAGCCCCCACGGTCCCGGATGCGGGGAAGACTTAACGAACAACGAGGTTTTGATGCCCTGGAGCAATCAGAATGGCGGCGGCGGCCCTTGGGGCGGCGGCGGTAACAATCAGGGACCATGGGGCCAGGGGCCGAACCGCCCGCGTGGCGGCAAGGGCGGACCGCCCGATCTGGAAGACATCATCCGGCGCGGCCAGGATCAGTTGCGCAATATCGTTCCCGGCGGTTTCAATGGTGGGGTGGCGGCGATCGTCGTGGCGATCGTCGCCGTTTTCTGGCTGATCCAGTGCGTCTACACCGTCCAGCCGGACGAACGCGGCGTCGAACTGCGCTTCGGCAAGCCGCGAGAGGAAATTTCCATGCCCGGCCTGCATTTCCGCATCTGGCCGATGGACGCGGTCGAGATCGTGAAGGTGACCGAGCAGCAACAGAATATTGGCGGACGCAACAACAGCAATTCGACGGCTGGACTGATGCTCTCCGGCGACCAGAACATCGTCAACGTGCAGTTCTCCGTGCTCTACACAATCAACGACCCGAAATCCTATCTTTTCCGTCTCGAAAATCCGGCTGAAACGCTGCAGCAGGTTTCCGAAAGCGCCATGCGCGAAATCGTCGGCCGGCGCCCGGCACAGGATGCCTTCCGCGATAATCGCGGGCCGATCGAAACCGAAGTGCGCAACATCATCCAGGATACGATGGATCGCTACGGCGCCGGCATTGCGATCAACCGCGTGACGATCGAGGACGTCGCACCGCCGCGTGACGTGGCCGATGCCTTCGAGGAAGTGCAGCGTGCCGATCAGGACAAGCAGCGTCTCGTGGAGGAGGCGAACCAATACGCCAACCAGAAGCTCGGCCAGGCCCGCGGTGACGCGGCCCGCATCCGCGAAGCCGCAGCCGCCTACAAGGACCGGATCGTCAAGGAGGCTGAAGGTGAAGCGCAACGCTTCGTTTCGATCTACGACGAATATTCCAAGGCTCCTGACGTGACGCGGGAGCGGCTGTTCCTGGAGACGATGGAACAGGTCCTGAAGGGTTCCAAGAAAGTGATCATAGACCAAAAGGCGGGCGCCGTGCCCTATCTGCCTCTCAATGAGGTCGGCAAGCCGACGCAGCAACAACAGCAGCAGGGAGGCTGAGACCCATGTCGAACAGACTTCCTGTAATTCTGGTCCTTCTGGCGGTCATGCTGGTCGGGATCTATTCCTCGGTCTTCGTCGTGACCGCCCGCGAACAGGCTATCGTCGTTCGCTTTGGTGAAATCCAGTCGGTCAAGACTGACCCAGGCATCTATTTCAAACTGCCTTTCGCCTTTGCCGATGCCGACAGGGTGCAATACGTGCCGAAGCAGGAACTGCGCTTCGATCTTGACAACATACGTGTCCAGGTTTCCGGCGGAGCCTTCTATGAGGTGAACGCCTTCCTCATTTACCGCATCAACGACGCGCGCCGTTTCCGCGAAACGGTCTCGGGCGACAGGGAGGCGGCGGAAGCGCGGCTTCGCACGCGTCTCGATTCCGCCTTGCGCAGGGTCTACGGCGTGCGCAGCATCGAAGCCGCGCTCTCCCGGGAGCGCGTGGCGATGATGCTCGAGGTTCGCAACGAGCTGCAAGCCGATGCGGAGACGCTCGGAATCACGCTCGACGACGTGCGCATCAGCCGGACCGACCTGACACAGGATGTTTCCGAGCGCACCTATAACCGCATGCGGGCTGAGCGACTGGCAGAAGCTGAGCTTCTGCGCGCGCAGGGCAACGAGGAAGGTCAGCGCCGCCGCGCCATTGCCGACCGCCAGGTCGTTGAGCTGACTGCCGGCGCACAGCGCGACTCCGAGATCCTGCGTGGCCAGGGCGACGCCGAACGCAACCGCGTCTTCGCCGATGCATTCTCAAGAGACCCGGGCTTCTTCGAGTTCTATCGCTCGATGGCAGCCTATTCAGCAGCGCTTTCGTCGCAGGACACAACGCTGGTCCTGTCGCCGGATTCGGAATTCTTCCGCTATTTCAACAAGGCCGCCGGCCCCGCGGCGGCCAGCCCGGGCGCGCCGGCTCCCGCAACACCCGGAGCAACCGCTCCGGCGGCGCCAGCCCCGCCGGCAAACTGAAAACACGGGATCTGCTTCCCGCCAACATCGAGAAAGGGTCGGCCCAGCGCCGACCCTTTTCGGTTTCAAGAGCCAAGGCCGGACTTTTGTGATGGTCCGTCAGATTGCACGGGGATTTCGCGAAAAGGTGATTTCACCCTCCATCATTCCGCCTTATGCTGGTGCTCAATGTGCGCATTTACCGCTTATGAGGAAGCTTGATGGCCACCACGATTCGCTCGCCCTTCAGACGAACGCTCGCGCTTCTGGCCAGCGCCGCCATCTTGGCGCAAGCCGGCATGAGCGGGATTGCTTTTGCGCAAACCACGCCTGAAACAGCAGCGCCCGGGGTTGCCGCGCCCGTTCCGGCTGCACCCGCTCCGGCGCCGTCCGCACCGGCCGAACCGCAGCAGACCCCACCGGTTCAGACCACCGTGCCGTCCAACGGTCCCGCTTCCGTTGCCGATCTCGCCGAAGGGTTGCTCGATGCGGTGGTCAATATCTCGACCTCGCAGAATGTGAAGGATGACGAGGGGGTCGGCCCGGCGCCGCGTGCGCCTGACGGGTCGCCATTCCAGGAATTCTTCAACGATTTCTTCAACAAACAGCAGGGCAACAAAGGCCCCAACCATAATGTCAGCTCGCTTGGGTCCGGTTTCGTCATCGATCCGGCCGGTTATATCGTCACCAACAACCACGTGATCGAGGGGGCCGACGACATCGAGGTCAATTTCGCCGACGGCTCGAAGCTCAAGGCGAAGCTGATCGGAACGGATACGAAGACCGACCTCTCGGTGCTGAAGGTCGAGCCGAAGACGCCGCTGAAATCGGTGAAATTCGGCGATTCCAGCGAGATGCGCATCGGCGACTGGGTCATGGCGATCGGCAATCCGTTCGGCTTCGGCGGTTCGGTGACGGTCGGCATCATTTCCGGGCGCGGCCGCAACATCAATGCCGGCCCCTACGACAACTTCATCCAGACGGATGCGGCGATCAACAAGGGCAACTCCGGGGGGCCGCTCTTCAACATGAAGGGTGAAGTGATCGGCATCAACACGGCGATCATCTCGCCGAGCGGCGGCTCGATCGGCATCGGCTTCTCGGTACCGTCCGAACTTGCTTCCGGCGTCGTCGAGCAGTTGCGCCAGTATGGCGAGACGCGGCGCGGCTGGCTCGGCGTGCGCATCCAGCCGGTGACCGACGACATCGCCGACAGCCTCGGACTCGACACCGCCAAGGGCGCGCTGGTCGCCGGCGTCATCAAGGGCGGTCCCGTCGACGACGGCTCGATCAAGGCGGGCGACGTCATTTTGAAATTTGACGGCAAGACGGTCAATGAGATGCGCGACCTGCCGCGCGTCGTGGCCGAAAGCACGGTCGGAAAAGAGGTCGACGTCGTGGTGCTGCGCGACGGCAAGGAGCAGACCGTCAAGGTGAAGCTCGGACGGCTCGAAGACAGCGATCAGGCGGCATCCGGCGATGCGGCGCCCGATGGCTCGCAGGACGGCGTGATCACCCCTGATCCCGGCGAGAACGACGATATGGACCAGCCGGATACCGGCGACCAGGCAGCGCCCGTACCGGGCGCACCGGCGCCGAATCAGCACCAACAGGGCCAGGTATCGCCGGATGCGGCCACGCCGAAGAACGTGCTCGGCTTGTCGCTGTCGCTCCTCAGTCCCGAAACACGCAAGGCTTTCGGCATCGCCGAGAGCGTCGACGGCGTCGTCGTGACGGAGGTGGAGCCCGGCTCCGCCTCGGCCGAAAAGGGGTTGAAGCCAGGGGACGTTATTGTCGAGGTGGCGCAGGAGTTCATGAAGTCCCCGGACGCGGTTGCCGCAAAGGTGAAATCGCTGAAACAGGAAGGCCGGCGCAACGCCCAGCTGATGATCGCATCGGCCAATGGCGATCTGCGGTTCGTGGCGGTGCCGATGGAGTGAGCGAGCTACGGCGGCGACTAGGCGCAGCTTTCCTGTTCTCGCCCAATCTCTCCTTGCTCATTCCTGTGACATCCCTCGGGCAAAGCCCTGAGACCACAGGAATGAGGGCGGAGAGGCGTGCTTCGGCCTTCAACCCGTCACAAAATCCGTCTTCCGGTAACCCTGGATGTAAAGAAGTGCCGTCAGGTCGGCGTGATTGATGCGCATTTGTGCCTGGGCGGCAACGGTGGGCTTAGCGTGAAGGGCGACGCCGGAGCCGGCGAGTTGCAGCATGCCGAGGTCGTTGGCGCCGTCGCCGACGGCAATTGCCTCTTGTGGCGAAATGCCGAGGCTTGTCGAAATTTCGTTCAGCGCATCCACCTTCGCCTGCTTGCCGAGGATCGGCTCGGCGACAAAGCCGGAAAGGATGCCGCCCTCTTCGAGCAACGTGTTGGCGCGGTTCTCATCAAAGCCGAGGCTGGCGGCGATGCGGCTAGTGAAGACGGTGAAGCCGCCGGAGACAAGGGCGGTGTAATGGCCTTTCGACTTCATCGTGGCAATCAGTTCCGGACCACCCGGAGTGAGCGTGATACGCCGGGCGATGACCTCGTCGACGACCGATAGTGGCAGGCCCTTCAACAGAGCGACCCGCTCACGCAGGGCGGGCTCAAAGGCGATCTCACCGTTCATGGCGCGCGCAGTGATCGCGGCGACTTTTTCCTTCAGCCCGACTTCGGCGGCAAGTTCGTCGATGCATTCCTGGCCGATCATAGTCGAGTCCATGTCGGCGATCAGCAGCTTCTTGCGGCGGCTGTCCTGCTCCTGGATGACGAGGTCGATTGGCGCACTGGCGATGACCGCCAGGATATTGGCCTCGGCGGCTTGCGCATCCGTGCCGTCGCGCAGCGCGATGTCACAGGCAATGCCGTCGGCCAGCCAGTAGAGGCCGGAAGCCGTGACGGCCTCAGCCGCCTGTTCGGCGACGTCGGCGGTCAGAACGGGATTTGACGGATTGGCAACAAGCGTGGCAACGAGGGCCATGATGGAAAACCTTCTGAGCGTAAAGAACGCGATCCTGATAACCGGGCCGACCGCCAGCGGCAAGTCCGCGCTCGCCGTCGAATTGGCCAAACGCCATGACGGCGCCGTTATCAATGCCGACAGCATGCAGGTCTACGATACATTGCGGGTGCTGACCGCGCGTCCGTCGGCAGAGGAGATGCAAGGCGTGCCGCATCATCTTTACGGCCACGTGCCGGCGGGGGCCGGCTATTCCACAGGCGCGTGGCTGCGTAATGTCTCGGCGCTTTTGCCGGCGCTCAGGGCCGCCGGGCAGCTGCCGGTCTTCGTCGGCGGCACGGGGCTTTACTTCAAGGCGCTGACCGGTGGTCTCTCCGACATGCCGGATATCCCCGAGGCACTGCGGGAAGAATTACGCACGCGACTCGTAGAAGAAGGGCCGGACGCGCTTTACGCCGAGCTGTCCGACGTCGATCCCGTCATGGCGGCAAGCCTCAACCGCCAGGACGGCCAGCGCATCGTCCGGGCGCTGGAGGTGATCAAGGCGACGGGACGCTCGATCGCCGATTTCCAGGGCCGGTCCGGGCCTGTGGTGATCGATGCCGACGAGGCCCTCAAGATCGTCGTTCTGCCGGACCGGGCGGTGCTGCATGCCCGCATCAACGGCCGTTTCGAAAAGATGCTGCAACAGGGTGCGGAAGACGAGGTGAAGGCGCTGCTTGCGCTCGGCCTGCCGGCCGAAGCGCCTGTCATGAAGGCCATTGGCGTGTCGCAGATCGCGGCGATGCTGAAGGGCGAGATGACGCGCGATGAGATGCTGGAGAAGGGGGCTGCGGCGACACGGCAATATGCCAAGCGGCAAATGACCTGGTTCCGCAACCAGATGGACGAGAGCTGGCAAAGGCTGACCGTCTAGTTGTCATCCCCGTTGCGGACCTCCCGCTCCAGTTTACGCGATAAGCGCTTACAGAAGTCTGGAGAGCTCGCCTACCGCCGCCTCCAGTTGCGCCTGTGGGAAGCCGCCGAAACCCAGCATCAGGCCAGCGCGCGCAGGCTGCGCGGCATACATCGGAGAGATCGCCCGCACCGCGAGGCCGGCCGAGAGGGCGCGCGCCGCAAGTCGCACGTCATCCATCTCCTCTGGCAGCCACAGAAGAACGTGCATGCCCTGATCGCTCGGCTGAACCTGGCACCCCTGCGGCAAAGCCCGCTCGAGCGCCGCGAGCAGAATAGCGCGGCGTTCGGCATAGAGACTTCGGATGCGCCTGATATGCGCTTCGAAATAACCTTCCCTCATGTAGGCCGCCAGAACGTGCTGTTCGGCTATCGGAGAATGCCGGTCCAGAATGGCGCGTGCTCCGGCGAAGGCTTCTGCGAGCGGCGGCGGGACGATGGCGTAACCGAGGCGCAGCGAAGGAAAGAGGACCTTGCTGAAGGTGCCGAGATAGATGACACGCGACGGACGCAGCCCCTGCATCGAAGGAAAAGGGTGTCCGGCATAACGCAGTTCACTGTCGTAATCGTCCTCCACGATCCAGGCGCGGTTCCTGTCGGCCCACGCGATCAGGGCGTTGCGCCGCGTCATGCTGAGCGGCATGCCGATCGGATATTGGTGTGACGCCGTCACGAAGGCGGCGCGCGCTTCTGGACATAACTCGAGCCCGCGTTCGACGTTCATTCCCTGTGCATCGACCGGCAGGCGATGCGTCCGGACGTCGAGATCGTCGAGCACGGCGGTGAGTCCGGGATAGGCGGGATCCTCGGCCCAGACGGGGTCGTGGCGCGACAGCAGGACCCGGCCGGCCATGTAGAGACCCTGCTGGGTGCCTGATGTGACGATCACCTGTTCCGGTTCGCAATGGACGGCTCGCGCACGGCGGACGTGTTCGGCAATGGCGAGGCGCAGCTCGAGCAGGCCCATCGGATCCTGATAGCCTGACGGGGCAGCCTGCTTCGAAGCACGCACCCGATTGCCGAGACGGCGCCAATTATCGTCAGGCGCAATACCGGCTGCCGGGACTGATATGGCGAAGGGAACGGGCGGGTGAGAGGTGAGCGCGCGGGCGATTGATATCAGCCGGGCCGCCGGGGCGGGCAGGTCGATCGCATCGTCGGCGGCCGGTTCGGCCGGTGCCGGCGGGATGGCTGGAGACGCGTCCGTCAGAGCCGCGGCAACACGGGTTCCGGCTCCCACTCTCGCTTCGAGATAACCCTCGGCGGTCAACTGATCGAAAACCTCGACGACGGTGCCGCGGGCGATCTTTAGGGATGCCGCAAGCGTGCGCGTCGAAGGCAGGCGCTCGCCCGGTCTCAACTCGCCGCGGGCGATCGCGCTCCTTAGCGCCTGGGCAAGCTGGCGGCCGATATTCGCCGTCCTGTCGAGCACATTGAGCGATGGGATTGCGATGCTGCTGCGCCGCTTCGACATTGAGAGTGGTCCATGAAGATTCTTGAAAATGGCGCTTCATGATGAACCAATTTCCTGGGAGAAGGAAGCGCATCAACAGCTTCCGGAAAAGGGACATGCAAGATCTTCTCGTCGTCTATATCGCCTATGTCATCGCCGCAGGCAGCCCTGGGCCAAGCAACGTGGCCATCATGAACGTGGCCATGAGCCAGGGGCGCCAGCCGGCGCTGGCGCTTGCCGCCGGGGTAATCACGATGTCGACCTGCTGGGGCCTGATCGCGGTCACCGGCATTTCCACATTGCTGGTCCGCTATGCTCATGCCCTCATCCTCCTCAAGCTCGCGGGCGGGCTCTACCTGCTCTGGCTCGCCTGGAAGGCCGCTCGCTCGGCCGTTGCCGTGGAGGCGCCGACAGGCGAGGTCCCCCGGCCTGCCACCGCGCTCGGCGCGCTGTATCGGCGTGGAATCCTGATGCATCTCGGAAACCCGAAGGCGGTGTTGGCCTGGGTGGCGATCATGTCTCTCGGCCTCAAGCCCGTCGCTTCGCCTGAAATGGCCCTCCTGGCTTTCGGCGGCTGCGTGCTTCTCGGGGTCTCGATATTTTCCGGTTATGCCGTGCTCTTCTCGACGGCGCCACTGGTGCGCGGCTACGCGCGGGCGCGCCGCTGGATCGAAGCAAGCCTTGCCGTTTTCTTCGCCGGCGCGGGTTCGCGCCTGCTGTTCTCCCATTGACCGCGTTTTGAGGATTGCATCATGTCTTCTTCACCGTTTCATGGCCTCTCGGCCTTTCCGCCGACGCCTGCCGGTCCGGATGGCCGGGTCGACGCCGAGGCCATCGGCCGCTTGCTGGAACGCCTTTGCGAGGCAGGTGTGGCCTCCATCGGTCTTCTCGGCAGTACCGGGATTTACGTCTATCTCACCCGTGAGGAGCGGCTGCGGGCCGTCAAGGCGGCGGTCGAATGCGTCAAGGGCCGTGTTCCGCTGGTTGTCGGCGCCGGCGCACTGAGGACGGATCATGCCGTCGATCTTGCCAGGGATGCCGAGGCTGCCGGCGCCGATGCGCTTCTGCTTGCGCCTGTGTCGTATACGCCGCTGACCCAGGAAGAGGTCTATCAGCACTTCCTCGCTGTGGCGAAGGCGACCAAGTTGCCGCTTTGCATCTACAACAACCCCGGCACGACACACTTCACGTTCAGCCGCGAGCTTCTGCAGCGCCTCTCCGATATCGATACGATCAAGGCGGTGAAAATGCCGCTGCCTGTTGACGGCGACTTGCGAGGGGAGCTTGCGACATTACGGAAAAAGACCGATCTCGCGATCGGCTACAGCGGTGACTGGGGTGCGGCGGAGGCGCTGCTTGCAGGTGCAGACGCGTGGTACAGCGTCATCGGCGGGCTGCTCCCGCGCACGGCGCTTGCTTTGACCAAGGCCGCCATGGTTGGCAATGACGGCGAGGCGCGTCGGCTCGATGGTCTTCTGCAGCCGCTCTGGGCGGTGTTCAAGGCGCATGGAAGCATCCGCGTGGTCTATATGCTGGCCGAGCATCTCCATGATGTCCGTACGGAGCTCCCGCGGCCGCTCCTGCCGCTTGGGTCGGCGGATCTCCAACATGTGCTCGATACTGCCCGGCCGTTGATCGCGCTGGAGCATCAATCCTTGTTGTAAAGGCTGCTCAGCGGCTTTTTCAGGATGCTTTCGCGCAGTGACGTGCCGGGTTCCCGGCGGGTGATCGGCGACTGGTCTGTCGGCGGCACCGGCCGGGGAAAGACCGGCTCCTCGCGACGCAGTTCGCGGCGCAGCGCGTCCAGCCGCGGATCGGTCGGGGTCGGCTCGGCCGGGTCCAGCCGCGGCGCCTGCGGCAGCAATTCGCGCCGGTAGGATTCGAGTGGCGCCGAAGGCGGCGGGGGCGGGGGGACGGGTGTTGTGTCGAAAACCTCGGCGGCTTCCAGCGCCTCGTCGAAACCTGGCATGGATGCCGCAACGCTCTGCTGGAAATTCGAAATATCGGGCCCGACGGTCACCGCCCTCATGCGGGTGACGATCTTGCGCAGATCGACGGTGTCGGGATCTTCCTCGCTATGTTTGTTGTTGGCGCTGGCGGCCTTCGGCAGCAGGTTCTCGTCGACACGGGAGAAGCGCATGCGCATCGGCACGCTGATCGCCTCGCCGAAGGCAATCGCCTCGCCATTGCCGATCGAGGAGATGAAGCTTGTCGTCGAGATCGACGAATTCGGGATCGCCGAGCGGATGATTTCCTGGTCGCGGTCATTGGCAAGGCGCATCGCAAACAGCGTCGAGCACTGCGACAGGATGGTCTGGTCGAGCTCGCCCGGCCGCTGGGTGATGATGCCGAGCGAGACGCCGTATTTGCGGCCTTCCTTGGCGATGCGGGCGATCGCCTGGCGCGTCGGCACGAAGCCCAGTGTCGGATCGGAGGGAATGTAGCGGTGGGCTTCCTCGCAGACGACGAGCATGTGGATGGCGCCGTCGCTCCACAGCGCCACTTCGAAAGCCATGCGGCAGAGCACTGACGCAACCGAGTTGACGACCTCGGAGGGGATGCCTGCGAGCTGGAAGGTGCAGATCGGCCTGCTATCGCCCGGGATGCGGAAGATCTGAGCGATGGTATCGGTGATCGTGTCGCTGATCGTGTTGTTGGAGAACATGAAGTGATAGCGCGGATCGTTTATCGCGGCGATGAGTCGCATCTTCAGCGAACGCAGGGAGGGCTTTTCCGCGCGGCCTTCCAGACGGCCGATGCGTTCGTCGATCAGCGCCAGGAGATCGGCCATGCGGTAGGGAACGGGTGTGTCGGCGGTGATCGAACTTTTTTCCGTGGTGCGGCGCACCAGCGAATTGTCGCTGCCGCGGAAGGCGCGCTTGGCCTCCGGCATGATGTCGCGCAGCAGGTCGAGCTCTTCGGGCACCGGCGGGCGGCCGCGGAAGACGACTTCGGCAAACTCTTCGAGCCGCATCAGCCAGAAGGGCAGGTCGAGCGTATCGGTATCGATGGTGACAGCGTGCTGGGGAAAGGCGGCGGCGAATTCATTGTGCGGATCGAGGATCAGCACGCGCAGCTTCGGATCGGCGGCGATCGCCTTGTGCAGCAGCAGCGATACGGCGGTCGATTTGCCGACGCCAGTCGAGCCGACGACGGCGAAATGCTTGGAGAGCATCGAGGGGATGTGGATTGCCGCATCGATGCTTTCGTCCTGGGTCAGTTTGCCGATGACGGCCGTCGTGCCCGTTCCGGCATCATAGATGCGCATCAGGTCGGCGGCGCGGATGCGATGAGCGATGGCGCCGAGATAGGGGTAACGCGAGATGCCGGTCGAGAATTCCTCGCGCCCGTCTTCGTCGACGCGGACTTCGCCGAGAAGCTCCGTCTCGATCTTGAAATAATTGTCCTCGCCTTCGCCCCAGGCATGGCTACCGGTATTCATCGAATAGACGAGAGCGACGACGCGGTTGCGGCCGACGCTGATCGAAATCAGCCGGCCGACGGACCAGAGTTCGGTAAGATCGGTGCCGCCCTGTTCGGCGACCGCGGCAATCGTCGCCCTGGAGCCGCTGCATGCAACGACGCGGCCGAGAAAGCGATTTCCCGGCGCGTGGCCGTCTCGTCGATCGTGCTCGCCTGCCTTGCCAGACATGCGCAAGTCGTTGTTGAGCAAAGGCTACTCCTTACGGTAGCGTTAAAGGATAAAGTCGATCCTTTAACAAATCCTTCATCCTACCGATTTCGGGGTTGCGGAGGCGCGAGGCAGTTTTTGTTGCGGCATGCGTTGACGCTGCGAAATTTTCTGTCTATCACTTCCCGCCATGAAAATCGCAACGGCTCTTATCGTGGTGGGAAGGCGCATGGGCAGGATGGTGTAACCATCCGGCGATAGCCACCCATGCGCTAGATGACAGGTCCTCCGGGGCCTTTTTTTGTGCCCGAAATCGGGCTCCCGGCCACAAACGCAAATCCCAGCATCAAACGGAACAGACACAGATGAGCACGGACAATCAGGCGGTAGGCAATCGGATGACGGGGGCGGAGATCGTTCTCAAGGCGCTGAAGGATAATGGCGTCGAACATATCTTCGGCTATCCCGGCGGCGCGGTTCTGCCGATCTATGACGAGATCTTCCAGCAGGACGAGATCAAGCACATTCTCGTCCGCCACGAGCAGGGTGCCGGCCATGCGGCCGAAGGCTACGCCCGCTCCACCGGCAAGGTCGGCGTCATGCTGGTGACCTCGGGTCCGGGCGCTACCAATGCGGTCACGCCGCTGCAGGATGCACTGATGGATTCGGTCCCGCTCGTCTGCCTGACCGGTCAGGTTCCGACCCCACTGATCGGTTCCGACGCCTTCCAGGAATGCGACACGGTCGGCATCACCCGGCCCTGCACCAAGCACAACTGGCTGGTCAAGGACGTCAATCAGCTCGCCGCCATCATTCATGAGGCCTTCCGCATCGCCCAGTCCGGCCGTCCGGGCCCCGTCGTCGTCGACATTCCGAAAGACGTGCAGTTTGCGACCGGCACCTACACGCCGCCCGCCGATTACGCGATCCAGAAGAGCTACCAGCCGAAGATCCAGGGCGACCTCAACCAGATTCACGCTGCGATCGAGATGATGGCGAATGCGCGCCGTCCGATCATCTATTCCGGCGGCGGCGTCGTCAATTCCGGCCCCGAAGCCTCCAAGCTGCTGCGCGAGCTGGTCGAGCTCACCGATTTCCCGATCACCTCGACGCTGATGGGTCTCGGCGCTTATCCCGCCTCGGGCAAGAACTGGCTGAAGATGCTCGGCATGCACGGCTCCTACGAAGCCAACATGGCGATGCATGATTGCGACGTCATGGTCTGCATCGGCGCCCGCTTCGACGACCGCATCACCGGCCGCCTCAACGCCTTCTCGCCGAACTCGAAGAAGATCCATATCGATATCGATCCGTCCTCGATCAACAAGAACGTCCGCGTCGACATCGGCATCCGCGGCGATGTCGGCCATGTCCTCGAAGACATGGTCCGCCTGTGGCGGGCGCTGCCGAAGAAGCCGGAGAAGAATCGCCTCGAAGGCTGGTGGAGCGATATCGCCCGCTGGCGCGCGCGAAACTCCTTCGCCTATACGAAGAACAGCGACGTCATCATGCCGCAATATGCGCTGGAGCGGCTCTTTGCGCATACCAAGGACCGCGACACCTACATCACGACCGAAGTCGGCCAGCATCAGATGTGGGCAGCACAGTTCTTCGGTTTCGAGCAGCCGAACCGCTGGATGACCTCGGGCGGCCTCGGCACGATGGGCTACGGCTTGCCGGCCGCCCTCGGCGTCCAGATAGCTCATCCCGGCAGCCTCGTCATCGACATTGCCGGCGACGCCTCGATCCAGATGTGCATCCAGGAAATGTCGACGGCGATTCAGTACGATGCGCCGATCAAGATCTTCATCATGAACAACCAGTATATGGGCATGGTGCGCCAGTGGCAGCAGCTGCTGCACGGCAACCGCCTGTCGCATTCCTATACGGAAGCGATGCCCGATTTCGTCAAACTGGCGGAAGCCTATGGCGCGGTCGGCCTGCGCTGCGACAAGCCGGACGAGCTCGACGATGCCATCGTCGAGATGATCGAGGTCAAGAAGCCGGTCATTTTCGATTGCCGCGTCGCCAATCTCGCCAACTGCTTCCCGATGATCCCCTCGGGCAAGGCGCATAACGAGATGCTGCTGCCCGACGAAGCTACCGACGAAGCGGTTGCCAACGCGATCGACGCCAAGGGCCGCCAGCTCGTCTAAGACTTAATAATTGCGCATAATCCTTTCCGAAAATCGTGGCCGATTTTTCGGGGTTATGCGGCGAGAGGAAACCCAGGACCATGAACGCACACCTTCAGCCCACGGGCTCTGCCTATTTCATCTCTCCGGAAACGACCGCGGTCGAGAGCCACACGCTCTCGGTTCTCGTCGACAACGAGCCCGGCGTCCTTGCCCGCGTCATCGGCCTGTTCTCCGGCCGCGGCTACAATATCGAGAGCCTCACCGTCTCCGAGACCGAACACCAGGCACATCTTTCCCGCATCACCATCGTCACCCGCGGGACGCCGCACGTGCTGGAGCAGATCAAGGCGCAGCTCGAGCGCATCGTGCCGGTGCACCGCGTCGTCGATCTCACGGTACGAGCCCGTGAACTCGGCCAGGATCGGCCGATCGAGCGTGAAGTGGCGCTGGTCAAGGTGATCGGCGAGGGCGACATGCGCGCCGAGACACTGCGCCTTGCCGATGCCTTCCATGCCAAGGTGGTGGATGCGACGATCGACCACTTTATCCTGGAGATAACGGGCAAGTCGTCGAAGATCGACCAGTTCATCGCGATCATGAAGCCGCTGGGCCTGATCGAGGTCTGCCGCACCGGCATCGCGGCAATGAACCGCGGCGCGCAGGGGATGTGAGCCTGCTACCGCTGTCAGGTCCGTGCCGATAAGCTGCCCCTCACCCTAACCCTTCCCCGTAAACGGGGCGAGGCGACGTGCCAAATACAACGTCGAGGTGGATGAAGCCGGTGCGGCATATCCCCTTCGCCCCGCAAGCGGGGAGAAGGTGGCGGCAGCCGGATGAGGGGCTTTTAGCTGGGTAGCCGCTGTCGATCACAGCATCTCCAGCGGCTTTTTCCTGGCCGGTGGCGGGAAGGCGGCGTCGAGCGCTTGCCAATCCTCGTCGGTGATATCAAGCGAGATACAGTCGCGGTTTTCGCGAACGCGTTCGGCATTCGAGGTCTTCGGGATGGCGATGACGCCGTCGCGTTTCAGGAGGAAGGCGAGCGCCAGTTGGGCTGGTGTCGCCTGGTAGGCCTTTGCGATGTGAATTAGTTCCGGATGATGGAGGACGTGCCCCTGCTCGATTGGCGAATAGGCCATAACGGGGATGCCGCGGCTCCGGCACCAGGGCAAAAGGTCGAACTCGACGCCGCGGCGGGTGAGGTTGTACAGCACCTGGTTAGCGGCGACATTGGCGCCGTCGGGCACGCCAAGCAGTTCCTCCATGTCGTCGGTATCAAAGTTGGAGACGCCCCAGGCGCCGATCTTGCCGGAGGCCTTCAGCATCTCGAAGGCGGCGACGGTCTCGGCAAGCGGATAGTTGCCGCGCCAGTGCAGGAGATAGAGATCGATGCGGTCGGTGCCGAGGCGTTCGAGACTGTGTTCGCAGGCTTCGATCGTGCCTTTCAGGCTGGCGTTCCAGGGATAGACCTTGCTGACGATGAAGACCTCGTCGCGCCGTCCCTTGATCGCCTCGCCAACGATCTCTTCGGCGCCGCCGTCGCCATACATTTCGGCGGTGTCGATCAGCGTCATGCCGAGATCGATGCCGGCTCTGAGGCTCTCGATCTCGGCGCTCGCATGGCCGGCATCCTCGCCCATGGCCCAGGTTCCCTGGCCGAGCGCCGGCACTTCCGTGCCGTTCGGGAATGTGATCGATGGGATAGGGTCGTCCTGCATGGTCTTGATCCTGGGGAAGAGATTGGGCTGCGCCGCTATCTTTCAAGTAATCCTGTCACCATGACAATGATGCGATGGCATCGGCGATGCCCTCGTTCTCTTCGCCTTCACCACTTCGATCACGCCGGGGCCGAACAATATGATGCTCTTCGCCTCGGGCGTGAATTTTCGGCCTCCGCCGAACGATCCCGCATATGTTCGGCATTGGCGCCGGTTTCTTCTCGCTGCTGATCGGCGTTGGTTTCGGGATCGGGGCGCTGCTGCACACGATGCCCGTGGTCTATACGGCGCTGAAGTTCGCCGGCGGCGCCTATCTCGTCTGGATTGCCTGGAAGATCGCCTCGTCGCGCTCGCTCAGCGAGGGTAAGAGTGGCGCTGCGCCAATGTCCTTTGTCCCGGCGGCAGCCTTCCAATTGGTCAATCCGAAAGCCTGGGTGATGGCGGTGACCGCGATGGCGACCTATACCAATCCCGAGCTCTACCTCTTGAGCGTGCTGATCGTCGGCCTGGCTTTCGCGGTGGTCAACGTGCCGAGTGTCTCGACCTGGGCAGGTTTCGGTTTGGCGCTCCGGGAATGGCTGTCCGATCCGGTGCGGCTGAAATGGTTCAATGTCAGCATGGCGGTGCTTCTGGTGACGAGCCTCTGGCCGATGCTAAAATAGAGCGATCGAGGGTTTCGTCAGCATCAGCCAGAATATGCCGAGGACGGCCGTGAAGGCCGGAAAGCCGAAGGCGAACCAGATGCGGTAGAGGCTGTCATAGCTCGGCGGCAGAGCGCTTCCCGAGCTTGCCGCGGCGCGGGCGAGGTCGCGCAGTTGGATCTGAATCCAGACGACCGGCAGCCAGAACAGGCCGGTCACGACATAAAGCAGCAGCGACAGCGCAATCCAGCCCTCCGACAGGTCCCAGCCGATCGACCGCGCCAGGAGATAGCCGCTCACCGGCTGGAGAAGGGCAGCGGTCGCCGTGAAGACGGTGTCGGCGATGACGACGGTTGCCGCGACATGGGCGATCAGCACGGGATCGCGCGTGCGGTGCGCCATCACCATGAAAAAGGCGATGCCGGCGCCGGTGCCGAAGAGCACGGTCGCGCCGATGACATGGGCAAGCAGTAGCCATTGCTCGAGCATCAGCGTTCATCCAGGGTGGCAAGCGCCGTGAGCGTCAGCAGGATGGACGGCAGCACCTTGACGAGCGGGCCGAGCGGATCGAGCCAGAGGGCGGGTTCGAGAAGTGAGCCGCCTGTGAGATAGGCCAGTGAGACGGCGAGCATGCCGAGGAGGGCGCGTCCGGCGAGCGGGCGGACAAGGACGGCGGCGCCGAGCGCGATATCGATGAGGCAAGTGACAAGCGTCAGCACCGTCGCCGCCGCTTCGGCATGAAGGGCAGGAAATGCGCGGAGGCCTTCTGCACCGCCAGCAGCGGAATCAGGCCGGAGAGCAGCCAGAAGACCGACAGGCCTGCTATGACCAGCGGCTTCAGGAGATAGAGCCTGGCGAACCAGAGATCCTGCACGCCGGAGGGATTGGCCGAAAGCGTTGCCACGGCTGATGTCGCGGCAAGGCCGCTCTCCGCCTTCGCGCTTTTGATGCCTTCGGACATGACTGTCGTCGCCGTCGAGCGCAGCGGCGAACGCCAGCCGAGCAGGCCCGCGGCATCGGCGAGCCAGGTCACGGGCCGCGCAAGCCAGGCGCCAAGGGAAATCACGCGGGCGGGCGGCAGGCCCAGCCATTGCCGGTGAAGGCGCACGAGATCGGCGAGCGTCAGCACCTCGTCGGCGGCAAGAACGATATCCCCGCGCAGATCGCCTGCGACCGCCCGCGACACGGCCTCCGCCACGTCATCCACGGAAAGCGTTTCGACCGGGCTTTGCGCATGGGTGAGCGGCAGCGCCAGGGGAAAGGCGGCAAGCGCCCGGATGAGCGACGAGCCGCCATGGGCGTTGCGGCCGAGAACGAGGGCAGGGCGCAGGATGAGGTGAGGCAGGCCGCTTGCCGCCAGCGCCTCGTCGGCCTGCCGCTTGGTGGCGAGGAAAGGCAGTTCGCCGGCCGCGCCGGCCGTCCTTGCCGATATCTGCACGATCAGAGGATGGGAGCCTTTCGCGGCGGCATAAAGCGCCAGCATCGCCTCTGCCTGAGTGGCCGCCAGATCGTCCGATAGGCCGTCCTGCAGCGCGCCGGCGCAATTGACGACGACATGCTGGTCCTTAAGAATATCCTCCCAATCCTCAGCCTTCGTCATGCGCGAGAGATCAGCCCGCCGCCAGTTTATCGCCGGCTGCTTCAAGCGCGCTCGTGCGGGATTGCGGCCGAGCCCGGTCACGGCATCCCCATCAGCCGCAAGCCGGGCCGCGACGACGGAGCCTATGAAGCCGGTTGCGCCGAGAATCAGGATGTTCATGGCAGGAGATTAGCGGAAAAGTTCGAGGGGGATAGGAGGGCTTGGCGGGGTTTTGGGGTGTGATAGAAAGAGAAGAGATGTTTATGCGAGAATGCTTTGAGGAAGGGCCGGGCCTTGCCGCGAGTCCCCTTCTCCCCGCTGGGTGGAAGGGGTGTCCGGGCTACCGCGGAGATAAGAAACGGACGCTCCGTTCTGGGAGGACATTGCCTTGCACGACCATGACCACGACGATCTCCATCGTCATGCCCATGGGCATGACGGAGACAATCACTATTCCGACATGCAGGCGCGCGTCAAAGCGCTGGAGACGCTGCTGACGGAGAAGGGGTTGATCGATCCGGCGGCGATCGATGCGATTGTCGAGACTTATGAGACGAAGGTGGGGCCGCGAAATGGTGCGCGTGTCGTCGCCAAGGCCTGGAGCGATCCGGAATTCGCGGACTGGCTGAAGCGCGATGCGACGGCGGCGATTGCGAGCCTTGGGTTTACCGGCCGGCAGGGCGAGCATATGCGCGCCGTCTTCAATACGCCCGACACCCATAACCTCATCGTCTGCACGCTCTGCTCCTGTTATCCCTGGTCGGTGCTCGGCCTGCCGCCGGTCTGGTACAAGGCGCCGGCCTATCGCTCGCGCGCCGTCATCGATCCGCGCGGCGTGCTGGCCGAGTTCGGGCTGACGCTGCCTGAGGGGAAAAAGATCCGCGTCTGGGATTCGACGGCGGAGCTGCGTTATCTCGTCATCCCCGAGCGACCCAAAGGTACGGAGGGCATGGACGAGGCCGCGTTGGCTGGTCTCGTCAGCCGCGATGCGATGATCGGGACGGCTGTTGCAGGCAGCCCGGAGGCTCTGTCATGAACGGACCGCACGATCTCGGCGGGCAGATGGGTTTCGGGCCGGTCGCGCCTGAAAAGGACGAGCCTTATTTCCATATGGAATGGGAAAAGCGGGCGCTCGGCCTCACGCTTTCCTGCGGCGCTTTCGGGGCCTGGACGATCGATGAAAGCCGGCATGCGCGCGAAAACATTCCGCCGGCCGATTATCTCGCGGCGAGCTATTACGAGATCTGGATACGAGGCGTCGAGACCCTGCTCGAACGGCACGGTTTTGTGACGCGCGAGGAGCTGTTGTCCGGGCATCGGCTGCAGGATGGGGCGGCGCCCAAACGGGTGCTGAAGGCAGAGATGGTGCCGGCAGTTCTCGCGAAAGGCGGGCCATGCGATCGTCCTGTCGAGGCCGCGCCGATCTTTGCGGTCGGCGAGACGGTGCGGACGAGGAATTTCAATCCGGCGACCCATACGCGCCTGCCGCGTTATGCCAGGGCCAAGACCGGTATCGTCGAAGCGGTGCAGGGTTCCTTCGTCTTTCCCGACGACAATGCGCATGGCAGGGGCGAGAACCCGCAATGGCTTTATACCGTCGTCTTCGACGGCACTGAGGTCTGGGGCGAGGGCGCCGACCCGTCGCTCACGGTCTCGATCGATGCGTGGGAGAGCTATCTTGAGCGCGTGTGAAAACCCCTCTCAGCTCTCGCAATCTCCGGGCCTGCCGAAGTCGCCGGAGGGTGATCCCGTCTTCCCCGAACCCTGGGCGGCCGAAGCTTTCGCCATGACCGTGCATCTGCATGAGAAGGGGCTGTTTTCCTGGAGCGAGTGGGCGGCGGCTCTCTCAAACGAATTGCATCAGCCCGGCCGGGCCGAGGACGGCAGCGACTATTTCGACTGCTGGGTGGCGGCGCTTTCGGGCATGCTGGTCAGTCGTGGCGTGGTGGATGCCTCCGCCATCCTTGATCTGCAAAAGAGCTGGCAGCGGGCGGCGGAAGCGACGCCGCATGGCAAGCCGATCGAGCTTGGCAACGATCCGCTGCGCTGAGCGTCACGACGGAAACTGCCGGTAGCACTCCTCGGCCACCGCGCGCAGCGCTTCGCGCGAGATTTCGCCGGTGACCGCATAGCCGAGCTCTCCGTCGATCCAGTAAAAGGTTTCGAGATTACCTGACGAGGCGAAGCGGAAGCTGGTCGTGCGGTTTTCCCGATGGCGCCCGACCATGACGGTCAGGCGCTCGCCGGCCTGGTTCTCGTACATGAACATCGCCCCCGGCTTGCCGTCGACCGGCAGCAGGCGGCCGCCGACCAGCTTGAAGCCGAGCGGCTGCAGGTTCGGGATCTTGAGGTTTTCGATCGCCAGGCGCTTGCCGAGCCAGGTGGCGAGATGAGCCTCCTCGTCGGCGAAGACCTCGACGGGATGGCGGACCTCGGCGGCATAGACGGTAAAGGCGGTCTCGGCCTGTTTCGGAAAGGTTTCGGAGCCGGTAAGCTGCAGATCCGGCTTTTCCAGAAGGCCCGGGCCGTAATGGCCGCTGACGGCGCCGAGGACGAAGACGACGAGGGTTGCGGCGGCGAGTGCCCAGCGATTTCGCGTGGGCGAGACTGCGCGCGGGAGCGCGACCAGCAGAGGATCGGTCTTCCTGGCCTTCTCGTAGCCTGAAAACAGCGAGCGGATGCCGGCATTCTGCGCCTGCCATTCGGCGACCATCGCCGCTTCGTCCGAATTGTCGGCGAGGTAGGCTTCGATGCGCGCGCGGGCCATTTCAGGCAGTTGCCCGTCGGCATAGGCGTGGAGATCGGCTTCGGTGACGATCGGGTTGGTCTCGTTCATTTCGGCCTCCGAAGCGTAATGACGTTGTCGGCCTTCAGGTGCTCGGCGACGCGCCGGCGGGCGCGCGACAGGCGCGACATGACGGTGCCGATCGGGATATCGAGGGCGGCGGCGATCTCGCTGTAGCTATATCCCTCGATGACGACGAGCATCAGCACGGCGCGGTGCTCCTCCGAAAGGCTGTTCAGCGCATCGTTGAGCCGGGCGCGCTCCAGCGGATCGGCCGGCGGTTCGGGCGCTGCCATATCCTCCGCGGCATCAAGCTCGACCATGCCGGCGCGTGCCTTGCCGCGCCGGCCGTTGCGGTAGAGATTGGTCATGATGGTCAGGACCCAGCCGCGCAGATTGAGGCCGCGCCATTGGCCGCGGCGCGTCAGAATCTTCTCGACGCAATCCTGAAGCAGGTCCTCGCCATCGGCATCCGAGCGCGTCAGGCTGCGCGAATAGCGCCTGAGCGAGGGGAGGAGGGCCAGGATCTGGCCCTCGAATGTTTCGGGTGCGGGTGTCTTCACGCCGGTTCTCTTGTGATCAGGGCCTCTACGATCAAGGTTTGGCGAGATCCCAGTTGCCGCCGACGCCGTCGCCGGTGATGTCGCCGGCCTTCTTGTCCTTGACCCAGTAATAGAGCGGCATCCCGTCCTTGGCCCATTGCTTTGTGCCGTCCTTGCGTTCGATGATCGAATATGGACCATCGGCCTTGGCATCGGAAGCCGCCATCAGCGGAGGCCAGTTCTTGGCGCAATCGTCGTAGCAGTTGGAAACGCCCTTGGCGTCCTTCTTGAAGGTGTAGAGGGTCATGCCGTTTTCGCCGGCAAGCACCTTGCCCTTGGTGGATTCGACTTCCTTGACAGGAGGGGCGGCGAAAGCAGCACTCGCGGCAAGGGCGGCTGCCGCCGCGACGGACAGGAATTTCACGGATGTCATGATGTCTCTCCTCAGGTTGGGCTCGCAATGCTGCGATACCTGAGATGAGACACGGGACGACGCAAATTTATTCCCGGCTGAGCGAAAGTTTTTCGCGGAAAATGGCGGTTGCGGGACGATCTGCTCGGCGAAGGTGGATGTCTTCACTATCATCGCCGGTCATTTACATCATGCCCTCTTGCGGATATTCTATGTCCTTAATTTGGTTCGCGGAACCAGCCATTGCGAGTTGCTGAATGATCCTGAAAAGCCAGGTCGAGTGGGCGCTGCATTGCTGCGCCATTCTCGCGGGCCTGCCCGAGGGCAGGTATCTCTCCACCAAGGCGCTCGCCGAGCTTCATGGTCTGCCGAAGGAATATCTCTCCAAGGCGCTGCAAAGCCTTTCGCAAGCCTCGCTCGTCAATACCACGCTTGGCCCGAGCGGCGGCTACAGGCTTGCGAGATCCCCGTCCGAGATCAATTTCCTCGACATCGTCGAAGCGGTCGAGGGAAAGGCGCGCAGCTTCACCTGCACGAATATCCGGGAGAACAATCCGTGCCGGCCCGCCGGCTACTGCGACAGCAAGCCTTGCGCGGTCGCGCGCATCATGTGGGAAGCCGACGAGGCCTGGCGAAATACGCTGAGAGCCGTCCGGCTTTCCGATCTCGTCGGCACCTTATCCGAGGAGGTGCCGGCGGACATCTGGCAGAATACGTTTCAATGGGTCCTCCAGCGCGCCGGCTGATCATGCCCTGAAAATGGTTCTGATGGTGTTCAGGATGGCATGCGCGTTGCGGACCTGTTCCGGAGGCAGGGCGGCGCCGTCGCGGAAGCGTTCGGCGCGGCCGGCGAGGGCTTCGGCGATCTCTTCGGCCAAAGCGGGGCGTTCGGTGAGCAGCGGCGCGAAGGCCTCTTGGTCGATTTCATAGACCGTCACCGGGGTCAGGGCCTCCAAGGCGCAGATCTCCTGCATGCCGGCGAGCAGGCCGGTCTCGCCGAAGAAATCGCCCGGCGCAAACCGCCCGCGCTCTTCGCCTTCGCGCCGCGCCACGATGATGCCGGCGCGCACCATCATCAGCGCGGGCAGCATCTCGCCCTCCCGCACGATCACATCGCCCCTGCGGAAGTGCCGGACAGCGGTGGTTTCGGCGAGTTTCTGCTTTTCATTTGATGTCAGCGTCGCAAAGACCGGAATGGCTTCGATCAGCGCAAGCGGTGTGACGCTCGGCGGCTTGGCGTTTTCTTCCGTGGGCAGGTCGGCCGCGAGGACATTGGCCGCGGGTGGGACGGCGAGAAGCAGGCCGGCGGATTTGCAATAGCGATAGACGAGATCGAGCACCTCGTTTCGCGCCGGCACGCGCTGGCTGGGGCTCGTCACCCGGAACTGCAGCTCGACTTCGAGCGCGGTGGCATCCAGCCCCTTCAACGCGACGACCGGCGGCGGCTCGCGCACGATCGTATTGCAGCTCGTGAGCGCGGAGAGCATGACCTGGCGGACCGATGCCGGCATCCGTGTCGGGGCGATGCGGATGGTGAGGATCAGGAGATGGGTCTCGTCCGGCCGACTCACATTGGTCAGGCCGAGTTTCGCGAGAAAGCTGTTCGGCAGGACGACGACATTGTTTGCGCCGGTCAGAATGTGCGTCGCGCGCCAGTTGCTTTCGGCGACGCGCCCTTCCGTGCCGTCGCTCAAAAGGATCCAGTCGCCGATGACATAGGGCCGTCCGAGCGTGAGCGCGATGCCGGAAAAGACGTCGGCGAGCGTGTTCTGGAGCGCCAGACCGAGAATGATGGCGACCACGCCCGACGTCGCGACGAGGGTGCCGATCGGCACGCCGAAGACGAAGGCGAGGATCGAGAGCGCCATGCCGATATAGACGACGCCGATGACTAGATCCTGAAGCAGCCGGGCCTCCCGCGGACTGCCCTCCAGCACCAGATAAAGCCTGATGAAACCGATGACGGCCCATGCCAGGTGGACCCACCAGAGCGATTTGGCGACGATGACGAGCAGGGCCTGCGGGTCTTCGGACTGATATCCCTGGAAACGGTGTGGTTCGATGCCGCTGCCGACGAGGATCAGCGTCATCACCGCAAAAAAGAGGATCTGCACCACCAGCCGCGTCGTCGGCCGCTGGCTGGAGAGGAAGTACCAGACGAGGATACCGGCAAAGCCGACCACGATCAGGGATATCAGCGGCTTGCCGAAGAGCGCGTCGTAGATCATCTCTGTCTGTCTCCGGAAGGGGCGGCGGCACCTGATTCAGCATGTCGGCCACCCGCGCAAGCGCGGGATTTGCGCGGATAGCCAATGGCGGGTCGTCAGTTCTGCAGCGGGAAGGTCAATTCCTTCTGGTTGGTGTCGACGACGAAGACGGCGAGCAGGCGGGCGGGCTCGGTCTCGCTGCCGTTGGCGCTGACGCCATGGCGGTCGCCCGGCATTTCGGAAAAGCTCTCCCCGGCCTGATAGACCTTGGCCGGGCCGTCATTGACCTGGCTGCGGATCGATCCTTCGAGCACGGTGGCGTAGATGAAGGCCGAATCCGGGTGGGTATGGCCTTCGGAAAAGCCGCCCGGGCCGTATTCGACCAGCACGCCCTTGATGCTCTTGCCCGGCACGTTCGGCAGTTCGTGCTCATAGACGAGCGTCACCTTCGCGGATTTGCTGCTGTCGTGGGCGGCGGCACCGGTCGCGGCGAGAAAGGCGAGCGCGGCGGCGATGATTGATGCTCTGATCATGGGAATCTCCTTTGTTGCTGAGGTGGAGAGGACGCGTCCGAGCGGCCGCGTCCTGAGGCAGGCCAATCACTTCGACCGGGCTGATTTGGCGAACCACTCTTCGAAGGTGATCGTGCCGAGCCGCGGATTATCATCGGAGACGAGCGACTGATCGTTCAGCCTTGCGCCGAAATATCGCGCCTCTGCATCGGCCTCGACGGTCCTCGGGTCTTTCACCGCCGTCAGGTAGCGGGCGACGAGCTCGCTGAGGCGGGCGCGCTCGGGACCTGCGATCTCGACCGTCGCATTGGCCGGGGCTGAAAGCGCCACATCGGTCATGGCGTCGGCAACATCATCGGACGCGATCGGCTGCACATAGGCGGGCGACAGCCGAACCGTCTGGCCGACCGTGCCGGATTGGGCGATGCCGTTCAGGAATTCCATGAACTGCGTCGAATGCACAATGGTATAGGGAATGCCCGAGGACTCGATCAGCTTTTCCTGGGCGAGCTTGCCGCGGAAATAGCCGCTTTCCTGCAGGCGCTCGGTGCCCACGACCGAAAGGGCGATATGGTGCTTGACGCCTGCGGCCTTTTCGGCGGCGAGAAGATTGCGTCCCGAGGTCTCAAAGAATTCGAGCACGGCCTGGTCCTCGAAGGAGGGTGAATTTGCAAGGTCGAGCACGACCTGGGCGCCCGCAAGCGCTTCCGCCAGCCCTTCTCCGGAGATCGTGTTGACGCCTGAGTTCGGCGAGGCGGCAATCACCTCATGCCCGCGTTTGCGCAGGCGCTCGACAGTCTTCGAACCGATGAGGCCGGTCCCGCCGATGACGACGATTTTCATAAGGGATCTCCTTTCGCTGCCGCGGCGCGGCAGCGTCAAAATTGAATCTTCTATGAGTTGCGAGGCTTAGTTCAGGCCTGCCTTATCGAGGCCATAGGCTTTGTCGGCCGTGCCGGGCACGGTCTTGAAGCCGACATTGACGCGGTTCCAGGCATTGATGGCCATGACAACGAAGGTCAGGTCGGAGATTTCCTTTTCGGAAAGCTGGCCGCGAACCCGCTCATAGATCTCGTCGGGTACGCCGCCCTCGGGAAGTTTCGTCAGCGCTTCGGTCCAGGCCAGCGCTGCGCGCTCGCGGGGAATGAACAGGTTCGATTCCCGCCAGATGGCGACGTGATAGATCCGCAGCTCGCTCTCGCCGAGGATTTTGGCCTGCTTCACATGCATGTCGAGGCAGAAGCCGCATCCGTTGATTTGCGAAGCGCGGATCTCGACCAGGGCCTGCAGCTTCTCGTCGATCACGCTGCTGCGGAGCGCCATGCTGAATTCCATGAATTTCTTGAAAAGTTCGGGGGACTGCTGGGCGTAGTTCAATCGCTGGGTCATGTCTTTTTCCTCTAATTAAGGATATTTTTCATCCTTATGGATAAACGATATCCTTAATTGCTGGACTGTAAAGCCATTCTCGCCTAGTCTGGCGGCATAAAGCCTATGCGCAAAAGTATGAGGGGGCTGTCATGGATATCGTTTCGGCATTGCGGAGCTTTCAACGCGTCGTGGAGACGGGCTCGTTTTCAGCGGCAGCACACGATCTCGACGTGACCCAGCCAGCGGTCTCGCGGCAGGTTGCCGCACTCGAAGGTCATTTCAACACGCGCCTCCTGCATCGCACGACGAGCGGCCTGTCACTGACGGCGGAAGGGGAACGGATGCTGCCGATGGCGCTCAGGATTCTCGAAGCGGTGGAGGAGCTCGGCGATGCCGCCGGATCGGATGGAGTGGTCGCTTCGGGCAAGGTCCGGCTGAGCGTTCCGGCACCGCTCGGCCTCTATCTCAGCGAGCGGCTGGGCGATCTTCTCGCCGCCCATCCGAAGCTGTTGGTCGAGCTGCTTTTCAGGGAGCAGAGCTCGGATATGATCGAGGAGCGCCTGGATCTCGAAGTGCGCCTTGGCCCGGTCGCCGACAGCAGCCTCGTCTGCCGGCGGATCGGCTGGACGACGGCTTTCCTCGTCGCTTCTCCCGCCTATCTCGCACGCAGGGCGGCGCCGCGCGCCCCGAAGGACATCAAGGACCATGAATGCCTGTGCTACAGCAGGGCAGGCGAGGCCAACATATGGTCCTTCTCGAATGGCTCGGAGGACATATCCGTCAGGATATCGCCGCGGCTGACGGCCTGTAACGCCGTCGCCATTCACAGGGCGGTCCTTGCCGGCGCGGGGCTTGCGGTGCTCTCCCACGTCATCGCCATGCCCGACATTGCCGCCGGGCGGCTGATCCCGGTGATGAAGGATTTTCAGCCGAGCCGGCTGCCGGTTACCGTCGTCTATCCCTCGCGACGCAACATGCCGCTGCGCGTCAAGACTGTTCTGGATTTTCTGATGGATGCGATGGCGCAGGACCCGTCGATGTGCGCAGGCGGCGTGGACCGGGGCTGGGACGGGTGATTTGGCAGGATCTGCCGCCATCGGCCATGCGGTGTCAGTTTCCGCCTTGCCTAATAGCGGCGAATCCTGCCAAGTCGTCCGATCATGCAATTTGCGCCGCAACAAGACGAAGCCCTGAAGGCTGTTTCGAAATGGCTGAACGAAGGGCGCTCGCCGCTCTTTCGCCTGTTCGGCTATGCCGGAACGGGCAAGACGACGCTTGCCCGGCATTTTGCCGAGAATGTCGACGGCGACGTGCTGTTTGCCGCCTTTACGGGCAAGGCCGCGCAGGTGCTGCGTTCGCGCGGCGCCTCCAACGCCAAGACCATTCATTCGCTGATCTATCGCCCGCGTGGCGAGGAGGCGGTGGAGGACGAGGAAACCGGCAAGACTTCGATTGCGCCGATGTTTGCGATCAACCGGCAGAGCCCGGTGGCGAAAGCGGCACTGATCATCGTCGACGAATGCTCGATGGTGGACGAGGCGCTCGGCAAGGACCTGATGAGCTTCGGCACGCCGATCCTGGTGCTTGGCGATCCCGGCCAGCTGCCGCCCGTCAGCGGCGGCGGCTACTTCACCAACCAGGACCCGGATTATCTTCTGACCGATATCCACCGGCAGGCGCGCGACAATCCGATCATCAAGCTCGCCATGCAGGTGCGCGAAGGCAATGAGATCATGTATGGCGACTACGGCACCGCCAAGGTGATTTCGAAGAATGAGGTGACGCAGCAGCTCGTGCTCGATGCCGACCAGGTGCTCGTCGGTACCAACCGCACGCGGCGGCGCTATAATCAGCGGCTGCGCGAATTGAAGGGTTTTTCCGCCGATTATCCGCAGACCGGCGACAAGCTCGTCTGCCTCCGGAACGATCCGGCCAAGGGCCTGCTCAACGGCTCGCTCTGGCAGGTGATGACCTCGTCGAAGGAAACGACGAAGCCCGGCATCAATCTGCTCGTCCGTCCCGAGGACGACGACATGGATCGCGGGGCGGCCAAGATCAAGCTGCTGAAACAAGCCTTCGAGGATGTCGAAGGCGAGATTCCTTGGAACACCCGCAAGCGCTATGACGAGTTCGACTACGGTTATGCCCTGACCGTCCACAAGGCGCAGGGCTCGCAATGGAATGACGTCGTGCTCTTCGATGAGAGCTGGGCTTTTCGCGATACGCGGGAACGCTGGCTCTATACCGCGATCACGCGCGCGGCGGAGACGCTGACGATCGTTCGCTGACAGCGCTCGGCCGGGGGAAGGGGACGGTGGCGAACGTCCGGGCACGACCCGGGCTAAGCTTGCACGATGCCGAGCAGGACCGCCTTGGCGATTGCCTGGAAGCGATTGTTGGCACGGAATTTCAGGATGATGCCGGCTTCGAGATCGCGGGTCTCGTCATGCTTCAGGTCGAGCGCCCGGGCGATGCGCTGGGTGGAATAGCCCTCTGCCATCAGTTCCAGGCAACGCAGTTCCTGCGCGGTCAGGCTGGAACTGTCCTGATTGTCGTTGAGCGGCGGCGTCTCCATGCCGTCGTCGAAATCCAGGAGATCGCCGACCTGTTGGAGCTGGCGGTGCAGCGTCGACATTTCGGCCGTCAGTTCGCGCTTGCGCACCTGCAAGGCCTCGCGAAACATCGCCTCGGCTGTTTCCTGCGAATCGGCCTTGCGAAGCTCGTCCATCAACTCCTGGATAACCGCGATCGGCATGCCTGTCTCGCGGCAGACTGTGATGACGGCCATGCGCATCACGTCGTCCTGGCCATAGACCCGCATCAGGCCGATGCGATTGGCCGATATCAGTCCCTTTTCTTCGTAGAAATGCAATGTCCTGTGCGTAACGCCGAATGCGTTGGCCATATCGGCGATAGGCACCGGACCTCCCGGTAGATCCGGCGGCAGCGCGGCCGAAGGCAGGAACCGGTATTTCGACCGGGCCTCCGAAACGATACCGGCGGCAGCAAACAGGCGTTTGGAACCGTCTGGCATGAACCCTCCTAGGGCATCTTGTTGCACCTCATGCGGATTTGCCAGTTGCTTCCCGGTCGCGGCGAGTGGGGTTTCCTCTGAGCGTCTTACATGGGGAAAGAAGCAGTACGCGGCCTACGTTTACGCGACACAATGTCCACGTTATGCGTGAACGATCTTTTTTAGAAGTGCTAAAAATAATCTCTTTTAAATGGGATAGCAACGCGACGGCGTGCTTTGCAGGCTTTGCGCGAAGGTTCTGGCAAAACACGTGCCGCACCCGCCGCATCTTCGCAGCGGCGGGAACTGCTATTCCTGGTAGCTCCTCACTGTTGTAATGCCGATCCATCAATGATCGGCGTCGCATTCATCTGCGATTCTCGTTGGCCATCGCCGGACACTTGGCTTAAAAGCGGGGCCACCCGTTTCCGAGACCGATGGATAATCCCGCCATGCCAGCCAAGCTCTCCGTGAACCTCAACGCTATTGCCATGCTGCGCAACCGGCGTGATCTGCCCTGGCCGAGTGTCGAAGTCCTGGGGCGCATAGCCCTTGCATCAGGCGCCAGCGGCCTGACGGTGCATCCGCGCCCCGATCAGCGGCATATCCGTTTTTCCGACCTGCCCGTTATCCGCAACCTGATCGACGATGAATTCCCCAAGGCCGAGTTCAACATCGAGGGATACCCGACTGACGAATTCCTCAATCTCTGCGCCGGCGCTGCACCCGAGCAGGTGACGTTGGTGCCCGACGATCCCTCCCAGGCGACCTCCGATCACGGCTGGGATTTCCGCAAACATCAGGCGTTCCTCACCGATGTCGTCGCCCGGCTGAAGAAGATGGGATGCCGGGTCTCGCTCTTTGCCGACGGCGACGGCGATGCGGAAGCGGTCAAGATCGCCAAGGCGGTCGGCGCCGACCGAATCGAACTCTATACCGGCCCCTATGGCGGCTGCTACGACGCGCCCGAACGGGCGGCTCCCATCCTCGAAGCGCTGGGAAAGACTGCAGACGCGGCGCTGGCGATCGGCCTTGGCGTCAATGCCGGGCACGATCTGACGGTCGCAAACCTGCCTGATCTGGTGAAGCGCATTCCAGCGCTTGCCGAGGTTTCCATTGGCCATGGACTGACTGCCGATGCGCTGGAATATGGCATGGCGGAAACGGTGAGGCGTTTTTGCAGGGCATGCGGGCAGAAGGTTTGAGGAAGGCCGTTGCCTCTGTGTTTTGACCGGAATCGAGTCATGACGTTTCTGGCGGCAGGCGCAGTGGGCGTATTGGGTCGTCAGCGCCCAAGGACTTGGGCGCACTGGATTCCTGCGACAAGCACAGGAATGAGGGAGATCAAAATAAGCGCTGTTGCCAGAATTTCCGGTCGTCATTGAGACAGCAGGTAACGGGAAGCGTTACCTTTCCGCCCCTCATTCCTGTGCTTGTCACAGGAATCCAGCCACGGCGCGTCCGCGCCGTGAATGACTCGTTTGCAGTAACGAGGTTTTCTCATTCAAAACCTGACCGCTCATCCCTGCGACACGCGCAGGGATGAGCGGAATGTTCAATGGGCATCGGCGCCAGCAGCCGTCAACGCAGCCTTATGCGCCACGAAGAAATCCTTCAGCGGCTGCGGCTGTTTACCCGTCAGCTTGATGAAGTCTTCGGTCATGATCTCGAACTTGCCGGCGCGGATGTTGGCGTCGGCGGAGACCAGCATGTCGGCGATGAAGCCGGGGAGGCCGGCGCCGCGGATGCCCTGGCCGAGCTGCTCGTCATTGACGTCGACCACGTCGAGCGGCTTGCCGGCGGCCCCGGAGACGGTGGCGGCGACCTGCCGGTTGGTCAGCAGTTCAGTGCCGGTCAGGGTATAGGTGGCGCTTTCGGAGGTGCCGGAGGCAAGCGCTGCGGCGATCGCCAGGGCGCAGTCGTCGCGTGCAATAGTCGAGATCTTGCCGTCGCCCGTGGCGCTGTACCATTTGCCGCCTTGCAGGTTGTGCGGCATGCCGTGCAGGTAATTGTCGTGATACCAGGCGTTGCGGAAGATCGTATAGGCGATGCCGCTCGCCTTGATAGCGTTTTCGGTGCCGAGGTGGTCGGGTGCGAAGATGACGAGCGAATTGTCCGGGGACGGCATCGAAGTATAGGCAATGTGTTTGACGCCTGCCTTGGCGGCGGCAGCGACGGCAGCCTTGTGCTGGGTGAGGCGCTTGCCGGGGGTATCGAGCGCGTCGGTGCTGATGATCAGCAGCCGGTCGACGCCGGCGTAGGCCTTCTCCAGGCTGGCCGCATCATCGAAATCGGCCTTGCGGGTGGCGACGCCCTTGTTCGCCAGCTCAACGAGCTTTTCCGGGCTGCGCGTTGCCGCGACGATCCTGCCTGGGGCGACCTTGTAGGTGTCGATGAGGTGATGGATGACACGCTGGCCGAGCTGTCCGGCGGCGCCGGTGACCAGGATGGTTTCGCTCATACGTCATTTCCTTCTGCGTTTGATGACAGTCTCAAAAAGAGACTAACACTAGAATAGGAATTGACTTGGCGGTGTAAAGCAGGCAGTTTTTCGGCTCTACGTTACCAAAAGGGAACCAGCAGATGAGCGGCGAGGTCCTCAGTTTGAAGAACAGGATGCCGGAGATGCGGCGCGAGATCGATCTCGCTGGTCTCGATTTTTCCAACTGCCCAGTCAGGGACATGATGCAGCATATCGGCGGCAAATGGTCGACGTTGCTGCTTGAGATATTGGCGGCTCGGCCTTGCCGGTTTGGCGAGTTGCGGCGGATGCTCCCCGATATCTCACAGCGCATGCTGACGCAGACGCTGCGCGACCTGCAGAGGGACGGTTATGTCAATCGCGAAGTCTTCCCCACCAAGCCGCCGAGCGTCGAATATTCGATGACCGATCTCGGCCGTTCGCTCTACCAGCCGCTGTCGCAGCTCTTGAATTGGGCGGAAGCGAACCACGAAGCGGTTCGTGACGCTCGCTTGCGCTTCGATTCTGCAGAGAGCTAAAGCATGTCGCGATCTTTCAGATTCGCTATCATGCTTTAGGTCTTTGTTTTTCCGCATGTCTTAATCGCAAAACCGCTGCACGCTTTTGCGAGACATGCTCTAGGCTTTGTTGCCACGCCCTTCCGTCAGGAACAGCAGGAAGGCCAGCGCAGGGAAGGCGAAGCCGATCCACGACGTCATCGTCCAGCCGCCGGTCGCATAGGCCCAGCCGCCGAGCGCCGAGCCGAGCGCGCCGCCGCCAAAGAAGGTGGCCATGAAGAGGCCGTTCAGTCGGCTGCGATGTTCCGGGTTAAGGCCGTAAATGGCGCGCTGGCCGCAGACGAGATTGGTCGTGACGCCGAAATCGAGCATGATCGCGGCAACGGTGAGAAGGATCAGGGCGGCGAGCGAACCGTCGCTTGCGAAGTGGCTGATCAGGAAGGAGGCCATGCCGAGCAGCATGGCGATCGTCGAGGCGATTCTGGTCATGCCGCGGTCGGCAAGGCGGCCGGCGATTGGCGAGGCGACGGCGCCGGCGGCACCGGCAAGCGCAAAGAGGGCGATGCCGTTCTGCGTCAAGCCAAAAGCCGGGCTCGCGAGCAGCAGCGGCGTCGTCGTCCAGAACAGGCTGAAGGCGCCGAACATGCCGGCCTGGTAAAGGGCGCGGCGCTGCAGCACCCGCGAGGTCAGGGCCAGACGGGCCATGGAGGCCAGCAGTTCGCCATAGCCGAGCCTCGTCTTCGGCACACGGACCGGCAGGTTGGCGCGCAGCACGATGGCGAGCACGAGCATCAACGCTGCCGTGACGTAATAGACCATGTGCCAGGAGGAGGCCTCGGCGACGAAGCTCGCGAAGGGCCGCGCCAACATGATGCCGCAGAGTAGGCCGCTCATGACATTGCCGACGACCTGGCCGCGTGTGGCATCCGGCGCCATGTTCGCGGCAAAGGGTACGAGCACCTGGACGGCGACGGAGGCGAGGCCAATGGAGAGCGAGGCGGTGAGAAACATCGCAGGCGTCGTCGACAGGGCGGCGCCGATCAGTGCCACCGCAGAGACGGCGATCAGCAGCAGCACCAGCCGGCGGTTTTCCGTGAGGTCGCCGAGTGGCACGATCAGCAGCAGGCCGAGGCCGTAGCCGATCTGCGTCAGCGTGACGATCAGGCCGGTTGCGGCAGGGGAGAAGCCGAGATCGGCACTGATCGGGCCGGCAAGCGGCTGGCCGTAATAGAGATTGGCGGCGACCAGCCCGCAGGCGGCGGCGAAAAGGAAGGTGAGCCAGGGGGATAGTGCGCGTGGAATGGCTTTATCCGGCGTGGTGGCTGAAATGCTCATCAGAAACTCCGGTATTCAAAGATCGTGAGAGTTGAATGCAAAAATGCTGTCTTCGGCCACCCGATCCTTGAGCGGATGCCACTATTTCGATCGTCTGGACGTACCCGTTCAGGTCACGAGCTTCATCGCCGCTTCGGCTGCGGCAACCATCTCCTGCCTGCTGCGTCCTGTTTTGCCGATGACGCGCAAGCCCTTGGTAAAGCAGAGAAAGGCGAGGGCGGCGGCATCAGGGTCCACCGTCTGCGGGATGGTGTGGTCGGCCTGGCCGATGCGGATGAGATCGGCCATCAGCTTCTCGTCAGCGGCAAAGGCAGTGGCGACATGGGCGGCCGTTTCATCGTCGAGCAGGGCGAAGTCATTGGCACCGCCGACGACGAGGCAGCCTTTGCGGCCGGCCTCGCCATGGGAGAGCTCCGTATAATACATCACCATCTGGAAGACCTTTTCGCGGCCTGTTTCCGCAGACGCAATCATCGCTTCCAGGCGCCGCCGGCCGAGTTGGCGATAACGGGAAAAAGCGGCGACAAAGATACCGCGCTTGTCCTTGAACGCCTTGTAGATGCTGCCCGAGGCAAGGCCCATCCCCTCGGCCAGATCGCTGATGGAGGTGGCGTGATAGCCGCGTTCGGAAAAGACCCGCAGGGCCGCATCCAGGGCCGCGTCCATATCGAACTCCCGCGGACGGCCACGGCTGCGGGTTTTTTGATCTGATGTGAGGTCGGCGATGATCATGGCCCCTAATTAGGGAACGATCATTTCCAAATCAAGCGGAATTTTCTGCTATGCAGCAAATTCAGAGATCGAGTACCCATGTCTGCCCGTTCGCCTCCGGGCCGAACATCTGATGTCTCTCCTCGGAGACAAGTCGGAAGCCGGCCTTGATGTAGATCGCGCGGGCCGTATCCAGCATGTCGTTCGTCCAGAGCGAAAGCTGGCGATAGCCCTTGTGTCTGGCGAATCGGATGCATTCCTCGACCAGTAGCTTGCCGAGCCCGAGCCCGCGGGCGGATTTGTCGACATAGAGCAGGCGCAGCTTGGCGATGCCGTCGCCGCCATTGGTGACGAGGACCGAGCCGATATTGACGCCGCCGCGCTCGGCGATCCAGCAATATTCCTTCTCGGGATCGAAATTGGCGAGGAATTTGCCGGCGACCTCGGCGATCAGCGCCTCAAAGCGCAGGTCCCAGCCATATTCGTCGGTATAGAAGCGGCTCTGGCTCTCGACGATCCAGCCGATATCGCCGGCGCGATGGGCGCGGATGATCGCCGGCACGGGCTTTGCCGCCGGGTCGAGCAGGACGCGGATCGTGTTCATGGCCGAGACGACAGCCTGCGGCTCGCTGGCTGCAAGCGTGTCGAAACGGGCGGCGATCTGCGCATTGGCGCGCCGGCCGAGTTCTTCGAACTCTTTGCGTCCCCGGTCGGTGACAGTGATGATCTGGCTGCGCAGATCGGCTGGATCGGCGCTGGTATCGATCAGCCCTTCGGCGCGGAAACGCTTGAGGATGCGGCTGAGATAGGCCGGATTGAGATGCAGGTCGCGGGCGAGTGCGGTGGCGCTGACGCCCGCATGCGAGCCGATCTCGAAAAGGATGCGGGCGTCCGTCAGTGCATAGGGCGAGTCGAGATAGGCCTTGTTCAGGAGGCCGAGGAAATTCGTGTAAAAGCGGTTGAAGTCGCGGGCGGTTTCGATGAGGGCGATGTCGGACATGGTGATCTCCAGGGGGAGATCTCGCCAGACTGCTGATAAGGCCCGCTCCTCGCTCGCCGTCATCCTCGGCCTTGTGCCGAGGATCTGCCACCCTATCGACCGGAAGCAGACGCTCGGGACAAGCCCGAGCATGTCGAAAGAAGGGTTGGCCGACTGAGTCAACACACTGACAATAGTCTCCGTATGAAGACTATTGTCATGCATTTAGTTGACTGAGTCAACTACATGTCGACCTGCATCAAGCGGCTTCCTCTTCCACTTCTTCCTCTGCGCCGAGGACGAATTCGACCGCAGCCCGGGCATGAATCGCCGTGGTGTCGAAGCCCGGCAGCGGCAGACGGTCGGGATCGAGGATCAGACAAATCTCGGTGCAGCCGAGGATGATACTGTCGGCGCCGTTTTCCACGGCGCGGTCGGTGATATCGATGAGTTTCTCGCGCGAGCGGTCATGCACCTTGCCGGCGCACAGTTCGTTGAAGATGATGTCGTGCACAGTGGTGCGGTCGGCGGCGTTGGGCACCATGATGTCGAGGCCAAGGTTCTTCATGCGGTCGGCGTAGAAGCCGTGCTCCATCGTGTAGCGGGTGGCAAGCAGCAGCGGGCGCTTGCGGCCGGCCGCATGCAGCGATTTCGCCGTTTCGTCGATGATGTGGATCAGCGGCACGGAAATCCTTGCCGCGACTTCCTCGGCGATCAGGTGCATGGTATTGGTGCAGATGAGGACGCAATTGGCGCCGGCGATCTGCAGGCGCAAGGCCACGTCGGCGAGGCGGCGGGCGGCTCCATCCCAGTTACCGGCCTTCTGAAGCGCGACGATCTCTTCAAAATTGACCGAATGCATTATGACCTCGGCCGAGGCGAGGCCGCCCTTGCGGGTGCGCACCATCTCGTTGACCAGCCGGTAATAGACCGCCGAACTTTCGAAACTCATGCCGCCGATCAGGCCGATCGTTTCCATCTCTTCATGCTCCCATGTTTCAACTTTTGGAAATGATGCCGCAATGCCGGCGCGGTGTGTTTGCGTTGTTTGTCCTGCTCGTCTAATGTGTGCTATTATTTTGCGCGGTTTGGAGTGATGGCGCAAAATTAAGGCGGAAGGTTCACTTCTCACACATGCTGGATGATCGCGACAGACGTATTCTCGATATGCTGCAGAAGGATGCGGGCATCTCCGTAACCAACCTTGCCGAGCGCGTAGCGCTTTCGGTGTCGGCCTGCTCGCGGCGCATCCAGCGGCTGGAGGAAAGCGGCCATATCGCCCGGCGCATCGTCGTGCTCGACCGCGAAAGGATGGGCGTTCCGACGACGGTCTTCGCGCTGGTGAAGACGGCGCATCATTCCGATGAATGGACGGAAAGCTTCCGCCGGATCATCAGCGACATTCCCGAGATCGTCGAGGCCCACCGGTTGACCGGCAATCACGATTACATCCTGAAGATCGTCCTGCCGCGCGTCGAGCACTACGACGTGATCTACAAGCAGATCGTGCGCAAGCTGGAACTCTTCGACGTCTCGGCGTCGATCTCCATGGAAGAATTGAAACATGGAATGGCGATACCCGTGGGTTACGCCCGGTGAACCGTGCCATGCGGAAAAAGTAAGGTCGGAATGCAGGAGGAGCCGATAATCCTCAGTGCCATCGGCAGCGATTAATTTGTCTCGATACGGAACGTTTTTCGTTATATTATGTTCACCTTTGGTTCAGGAGGAGGGGAGGATATTCCTCCTCTTGGAGGAAGAGGAGAACAGTCATGAGAAAGCTGGCAATCGTCACGTTGGCCTTGATCGTGGGTGCCCCCGGCGTCACGCCGGCTCAGGCGTTTCCGGCTATCAACCCACCCAGGATCGAAGCACAGCAGCAAATCGAGCAAGTGCAGTGGCGTGGCCACGGCGGTCATTGGGGTGGCGGTTATCATGGAGGCGGGTATCACGGCCATCATCACCACAATGGATCGGGCTGGGGCTGGGCCTTGGGCGGTCTAGCCGTTGGCACCATCATTGGCGGCGCGTTGGCGCAGCCCTATTACGGCTCGTACTACGGTTCACCCTACGGCTATTACGGTTCGCCTTACCGCTATTATGGCTCGCCCTACGGCTACTACCGCCGGCCTTTCGGGTATTACGGCGGCTATTATGGCCGGCCCTATCGGGCCTATGCGTCGTCTGCCTACTATGGAGGCAGCCACGAGAGCTGGTGCTATGCCCGGTATCGTTCGTACAGAGCGTATGACAATACCTTCCAGCCCTATTCTGGCCCCCGTCGTCAGTGCATCGGTCCCTATTGATCGGCACTGACGCCATCTGCGTTATGAACTGGTTTCAGGCCGCCCAACTTCTTCGGATCCGTCGGGCGGCCTTTTCGGCTGCGATCGGCGCAGGGGAGACATGCCGAAACGGCGGTTGGCAAGCTTTGCGCCGAGGCCCACATTGGCTTTCAGCGAAATGGCGCAAAAGGGGCAGGTCATGGGCGATCATCACGTCGTCGTTGTCGGCGGCGGATTCGGCGGGCTGCAGCTCGTCAACGGGTTGAGAGACGCAGGCGTGAAGATCACGCTCGTCGACCGGCGCAACCACCATCTCTTCCAGCCGCTGCTCTATCAGGTGGCGACGACCATTCTATCCACCTCGGAAATCGCCTGGCCGATTCGCCGCCTCTATGCCGATCGGCCCGACGTGACGGTGCTGCTCGGCGAAGTCACCGATGTCGACAGAGGCGCAAAGACGGTCTCGTTACGCAGCGGCATGACTCTGGGTTACGACACGCTGGTGCTGGCGACCGGGGCGACACATGCCTATTTCGGCCATGACGAATGGGAGCCGGTGGCGCCCGGCCTCAAGACGCTGGAGGACGCGACGACGATCCGCCGGCGGGTGCTGCTCGCCTTCGAGAAGGCGGAGATGGAGGCCGATCCGGCGATACGCGATGCGCTGCTGACCTTCACCATCGTCGGCGCCGGGCCAACCGGGGTCGAGCTTGCCGGCATTATCGCCGAGCTCGCGCATTTCACGCTGCCGGACGAATTCCGCAACATCGATACGCGCAAGACCCGCGTCGTGCTGGTCGAGGCCGGCCCGCGGGTGCTGCCGACCTTCGCCCAGGAGCTTTCGGCTTATGCACAAAAGGCGCTGGAGAAACTCGGGGTCGAGGTCCTCCTCGGCAAGCCGGTGACGGAGTGCGGCGCCGACGGCGTGCAGATCGGGGAGACCTTCATCCCTAGCCGGACGATCGTCTGGGCCGCCGGCGTTACGGCTTCGCCGGCCGCCCGGTGGCTTGACGTGCCGGCCGACCGGGCGGGGCGTGTGGTTGTCGAAAAGGATCTGAGCGCGCCCGGCCTGCCCGATGTCTTCGTCATCGGCGACACGGCCTCCGTGATGCGCGAGGACGGCAAACCGGTGCCGGGTATCGCACCCGCCGCCAAGCAGCAGGGCGCTTATGTCGCCAAGGTCATCCGCGCGCGTCTTTCGGGCAAGCCGGCACCGGCGCCCTTCAAATACTGGCACCAGGGCAGTCTGGCGACGATCGGCAAGAGTGCCGCGATCATCGATTTCGGCCGGATCAAGCTCAAAGGCTGGATTGCCTGGTGGATCTGGGGCCTTGCCCATATCTACTTCCTGATCGGCACCCGCTCGCGCTTCTCCGTCGCCTGGAGCTGGCTGTGGATTTATCTGAGCGGCCAGCACAGCGCCCGGCTGATCACTCAGCGGGAGACGATGCGGGAGGAGGGGTAGGCTGCTTCTTGGGGCAAGTCACAACCGTCCTTGCCGAGGCCATCCAGGTCTCGTTGCTGATCCTGGGCGTTGCCTCGTTGCTTCAAGCCTCGCCGCTTGCTTTCGACATTCTGCGCTGGGCGGGAGCCGCCTATTTGGCCTGGCTGGGCGCCAACCTTATTGCGGAGCAGGCCGACACGGCGCCGGCGCAAGGGCGGCGGCGCGGTCCGTCTCGACTGCGGCAGCGCTTCGCGAGGGTACGATCAACAATCTCACCAATCCGAAGGCGCTCGTCTTTCTCTTTGCCTTCCTTCCGCAATTCGTCAATCCTGAGAGTTCCTGGCCGGTGGCGGTTCAGCTTCTTGTTTTCGGGGCGGTGACGAAACTTTCAAATTTCGTCATCCTCAGTTCCGTCGCATTCGGCGCGAGCACGCTCGGCGGCTGGCTCTCGCGCCGTCCGATGCCGATCGTATGGCAGGAGAGGTTCGCCGGTATCATGATGGTCCTCCTCGGCCTCCGGCTCGCCTTTTCAGGGGATGCCCGAGTTGCCCGATAGCCGTCATCTTCAGCAGACACGAAGACCGCCGCCGAAGTCGAGCTTTCCGACTTCGGCGGCTGCCGGCATGTCACATTGGCGCGGCTGTCGGAGCAGCCGCCTCCCCCTATCTTCAGGCCGCCAGCGAGGCGATGTCGATGACGAAGCGGTAGCGGACGTCGCTCTTCAGGACGCGTTCATAGGCTTCGTTGACCTGGTCGATGTCGATCTTCTCGATCTCGGAGACGATGTTGTGCTTGCCGCAGAAATCCAGCATTTCCTGGGTCTCCTTGATCGAGCCGATCATCGAGCCGGAGATACTCTTGCGGCCGGGGATAATCGAGAAGGCGTGCACCGGGATCGGATTCTCCGGCGCCCCGACGACCACGAAGGAGCCGTCCACCTTGAGAAGGCCGAGATAGGCGTTCCAGTCGATCTCGGCGCTGACGGTGCAGATGATCAGATCGAACGTGCCGGCAAGCTTCTTGAAGGTTTCCGGGTCGTTGGTGGCGTAATATTCCTTGGCGCCGAGCTTCAGCCCGTCTTCCTTCTTGGAAAGGCTCTGGGAGAGAACGGTGATATCGGCGCCCATGGCCGAACCCAGTTTTACGCCCATATGGCCGAGGCCGCCCATGCCGACGATCGCGACCTTCTTGCCGGGGCCGGCATTCCAGTGGCGCAGCGGCGAATAGAGGGTGATGCCGGCGCAGAGCAGCGGCGCGGAGGCGTCGAGCGGCAGGTTGTCGGGGATGGACATGACATAGCCCTCCTTGACGACGATCGAGTCGGAGTAACCGCCCTGGGTGCGCGTCTTGCCGTCGGCTTCGAAGTCATTGTAGGTGCCGCTGAGACCCGGCATGTACTGTTCGCGATCGAGGTCGCGCTCGGCGCAGCCGATGCAGGAATCGACGAAGCAGCCGACGCCGACGCGGTCGCCGACCTTGAACTTGGTGACAGCGGAGCCGATGGCCGTGACGATGCCGGCGATCTCATGGCCGGGCACGATCGGATAGACGGCGTTCTTCCATTCGTTGCGGACGGTGTGGATGTCTGAATGGCAGATACCGGCAAACTTGATGTCGATGACGACATCATCTGGTCTGGGGTCGCGGCGCTCGAAGGTGAAAGGAGTCAGCGGCTTGGAAGCGTCGGTGGCGGCGTAGCCTCTTGCAATCGGCATGGGAACCTTCCTTTTCGTTTTGGGAGGGGTTGAATGGGATGGCGGACTATTGCCCGGAACGACGGGAGAGGGTTAGAGCGATCCTCTCAGCTTTTTGCACGATCCTGCAAAAGTGAGGCGCCTATCTGTTTGCGAAACGGCCGTGGCACTCTAGATAGAGACGGTATCGCCGGCTCAGACAGTTGACAGAAAGAGTTGCCGCATGACTTTGCCCTTCAGCCCCTATCAGGAAATCGTCGACATCGCGATGCGCTTTGCGCCCAGCGACGGCGAGTTCTCGACTGCCATCGGCAATCTTCATGTCAGTCGCCGGTCCAAGCCGAGCGATCCCTTGCACAGCAGTTATCGGCCCTGTTTCGCCTTCGTGCTGCAGGGCGCCAAGAGCCTGCAGCTTGGGACGGAGCAGATCAGCTACGGGACCGGCGATTATCTCCTGACCTCGCTCGACCTGCCGGTCGCTTGGCGGGTCACGGAGGCGAGCCCCGAGGTGCCGCATCTCTGTCTTGGGCTGGCAATCGATTCCGAGAAGCTGCTGGAGTTGCTCAGCCGCATCGACGTTCCGCGCCCGGCCGCCCATACCGATGGGCAGCGCGGGATGGTGGTGAACGTCGCGCCGCCGGAGCTGATGGATGCCGCCGTCCGCCTGCTGCGCTTGCTCGATCGTCCAGGTGACATTCCTGCCATGGCGCCGCTGATCGAGCAGGAAATCCTTTACCGGGTGCTGACCGGGCCGCACGGCGCGCGGCTGATCAACATCGCCACGGCAGACAGCCACAGCAACCGGATTGCGCGCGCCGTTGCCTGGCTGAAAGAGAATTTCGCGCGGCCGCTGCGCATCGAAGACCTTGCCGAGCGCGTCAATATGAGCGTGTCGTCCTTCCATCACCATTTCAAGTCGGTGACGGCGATGACGCCCGTCCAGTATCAGAAGCAGCTTCGTCTGCACGAGGCGCGCCGGCTGATGCTCGTCGAGCGGCTCGACGCGGGCACGGCTGGCCACCGCGTCGGTTATCAGAGCCCGTCGCAATTCAGCCGCGAATATAGCCGCCTCTATGGCGCGTCGCCGGCCCGCGATGTCGACGGCGTGCGCGAGATCATCGCGGCGGAATAGCGCTGAGGGGCGTCGGCGCGGCTGCCGGCCAGCCATTAAAGGATGTTTGACCTTTCCCGGCTAGGCTGGCGCCATCAAACAAGCAGGCACCGCCGTCCGCATGACGCAAGCACCGTTACTTTCCATCGTCGCGCCTTGTCATAACGAGGAAGACGGCCTGCGCGAATTCTGCCGCCGCGCCGCCGCCGCTGCGCAGAGCGTCGCCGGCGACGCCTTCGAGCTCATTTTGGTCGATGACGGCTCGTCGGACGGCACCTGGGAGATCATTTCGGATCTGGCGGCAAAAGTGCCGCAGGTGCTCGGCGTCCGTCTCCTGCGCAATCACGGCCATCAGCTGGCATCGACGGCCGGCCTTTCGGCGTCGCGGGGCGAGCGCGTGCTTTTGATCGACGCCGATCTTCAGGACCCGCCCGAACTGCTGTTGATGATGATGCCGATCATGGAGCGCGGCGCCGATGTCGTTTACGGCCAGCGCACGCGTCGCGAGGGCGAAACCTGGTTCAAGCTCGCCTCCGCGTCGCTCTTCTATCGCACGCTCTCGAGACTCGCTTCCGTGACCATTCCGCGTGACACCGGCGATTTCCGGCTGATGCGCCGGCGCGTCGTCGATATCCTGCTGGCGATGCCGGAGCGCGATCGTTTCATCCGCGGCATGGTCAGCTGGATCGGCGGCCGGCAGGTGGCTCTGCCTTACGAGCGGGACGCCCGTTTTGCCGGCACGACGAAATATCCACTGCGCAAGATGATCAATTTCGCGCTCGATGCGATCACCAGCTTTTCAACGACGCCGCTGCGCATCGCCACATGGCTCGGCATGATCAGCGCCGGTGTGGCGGTGGCGCTGCTCGTCTATACCCTTGTTCGCTGGCTGCAGGGCGAGACCGTCACCGGCTGGTCGTCGATCATGGCCGCCGTCAGCGTATTCAGCGCCATCCAGCTGATCTGCATCGGCATCATCGGCGAGTATCTTGGTCGTCTCGTCCAGGAGAGCAAGCGGCGGCCGATGTTCATCGTCGAGACGATCCTGCGGGGCAGCTACCATGCCGAACTGCCGACGGCTTTTTCGGAAATGAGCGCCGGCGACCGGCGCGCGGCGCTGGATTCGGCCTTCGCGCCGACAGAGCCGCCGCGGCCGCAAAGGAGCAACCGGACCAAATAATGAATCGAATTGCTGCGCCTATTCATGCCGCGGCCGGGCCGGAGGATTTGATCGCCCGGCAAGACTCCACCATAGCGATCGCCGTGTTCGTCACGCTTGCGGCTGCATTGGTCGGCCTGTTTCACTTCCCGCCGGTTCTCGACTACGCCAATCACTACGCCCGGATCTGGCTGCTTTCGGGCGGCATCGGCGAACAGCCGTTCCCTGAGATCTATGCGATCGATTGGAACCGCACCTTCACCAATGTCGGAATCGATCTTGTCGCCGTCTGGCTGGGGCCGCTCGTCGGCGCCGACAGGCTGGCGCGGGCATTGCTTTTTCTGGCGATCGTGTTGCCGCCGCTTGGTGCGATCGGGCTGCACCGCGCGCTGTTCGGCGGCCGGCACTACTGGCAGATCGCCATGCTCTCGTTTAGCTGGTGCGCCACGATGATCGGCGGCTTCATCAATTTTCAGATCGGCCTCGGCATGGCCTTGTTCTTCTCGTGCATCGATCTGCGGCTGCAGGGCGGAAATCCGGTCTGGATTTTTGCCTGGCGCCTCGCCGCCGCATTGCTGCTGACAGTGATGCACATCTTCTCGCTCGGGTTCTATATCGCCATCGTCTGCGGCCTCGAATTTTCCTGGCGCATCGACATATTGCGATCGAGGGTGGGGTTGGCAAGGCTTGCCGGCCGCTTGGCGCTCGTGGTCAGTGTCTGCGCCCTACCGCCGCTCGCTTTGTACCTCCGTACTGCTGCTTTACCGGATGCCGGCGGGAGCGGCCTTGGACTTGCCTGGAACGATGGCGTCATCCTGATCCTGATAAACATTGCCTCCGCCATCACGACTTATCTTCCGTTGGTTGACGTCGTGCTGATTCTGCCACTGATCCTCATCTGCACGCGGGCCGCACGGACGGGCGACATTCAGGTGCATGCAGGGCTCGCGGTCACCGCCTGCGGATTGTTGCTTCTTTCCTGTATTTCGCCACGACACGCTCTCGGCACCGGCTGGATCAGCTGGCGCTTTCCGATCATGACAGCACTCGTGGCCATGGCGATGGTGTGCCCGTTTGCCAATTTGACGCGCCGGCAGGCGCTGTCGCTGGCGCTGATCATCAACCTTGCGGTCTTCGGCCGAGCCGCCTGGATCGGCTGGAATTGGTGGCTGGCGCAGAAAGATGTCGCGGCTGTCGAGACTGCGCTGAGAAAGATGCCTGCCGGCGCGGCCGTGCTGCCCCTGGGGCATGAACCGGAGACCGCCAGCAGCCTTGCCCATTCCAATCGGCACTTCGCCTGGGGATTGGATACCTTCCGGCATCTGCCGACGCTCGCCGTGCCGTTCTCGCATGCTTTCGTGCCGACGCTCTTCACGGCAAAAGGCAAGCAGCCGCTTTCCGTCCTGCCGCCATGGTCTCATATCGCGGTTCCCGAGGGCAATCTGGTGTCGATCGGCGTACTTTCATGCCCGGCAATGATGCGGGAGTATGAGGGCTTTACGCCCTATCTTTCGGATTGGCGCAGGCGTTTCGATTTCATCCTCGTCGCCAATGCCGATATCCCTGACCGCTACGTCGGCAACTCAATGCCGGCGGGGCTGACGCTTATCGAGGATGCCGGTTTCGCCAAGCTTTATGCGATCGACAAGGTAACGCCGGCGGAGCCTCTCTCGCTCCCGGCCGGTTGCGCCAGGGCGTCTTAGACTTAGCTGCCGATGCCGTGCATGTCCGGCGCTACGAACTGCCGCTCGTCCTGAGCTCGCCAGCAAGCTGTTGTGCCTGTCGTGCAGTGTCTTCATCGCAAATCAACACGTTGCCGAGGCCGGACAGCAGCACGGCTGCGATAGCCTGCGCCTTGTTCCAGCCGCCTGACGCGAAGACGACATTGGGAATGGAGCGCAGAGCTTCCAACTCGGGAGCGATCGCGCACCTGTTTATCGCATGGTCGATCGGCCGCCCGATCTTATCGACGAACTGGCCGAGCACGTCGCCACAGGCACCGGCTGCGAGCAATTCCTCAATGTTGATGTTGCGCGGCAAGCCGTAGCGCATCAGCAGCGAACGCTCGGTCATGTCGCCGATGCTGAGCACGATGACGTCATTGGTCTCGATCTGTCGAAAGGCCGATTCAAAAACATCCTGTTGGATGATTGCCGTCCGCGATTCCGGGCTGCCGGCGTAGATCGGCGCAGCAAGATAGGAGCATTCGGCATTGAGCTGGCGAGCAAGGTCGCTCGCAATGTCAAAGGTATTGATTTCGATGCCGTGCGTCAGCCCGCCCATGACCGAATTGACGCAGATATCAGGCCGTTTGAGGGAGGGCATATGACGCACCATCTCGCGGAGCGTCGCTCCCCACCCGACGCCAACGCCGCGGATATTGCCGCCGTTCAGCAACTGGACGAGATAATCGGCGGCCGCCTGGCCGAGCAGGACGGGGATCAGTTCCGCATCCTCCGGCGTCGGTACGATAATTGCCCGATTGAGGTTGAATTCTGCCGCCAGCTGCTGCTCCAGGGCGATACAGGAGGTCAGCCGGGAATTGAGGGTGATCGTCACAAGGCCGGATCGGCGCGCCTCGGCGATGATCTTGTTGACGCGAAGCCTGTTGGTCGAAAGCGCTTCGGCGATTTCGCCCTGGGTGCGTCCCTCCATGTAATAGAGCCAGACGACGCGCACCTGCATCTGCTCGTCCGGCAGCGCAACGGGCGCGGAAGAAGCACTTCTGTTCTGTGACATGCAATAATCTGCGCCTCCGTTCGACGCCATGGATCTCAAATCCCCGGCGCTTGTCAATCGCAGGGGCCCGTCGTCGGCCGCTTCACCGCGGTCAGTCGGTTCGCCGGCCGGTCGACTTGTTGAAGGGATGCAAACCTTCCATGCGTACATGGCACGAAATGCGGTCGTGTTCCTGCAGACGCCGATCGCTAGGCACGCTCGCGACGATGTGCTTCCGGCTGTCGTCGATGCGCAGATGCACGTTGTTCTCATCGCCAACGGTTTCGATCAATTCGACATAGGCGTCGAACCGGAGATCATGCGCCGATCCGACCCCGAGGTTGATCGAACCAGGTCTGACGCCGACGAGATCGGTGTCTTTCGGAAGCGCGATGTCGCTGAGGCCGAGTTCATCCAGTTCGATCAGATTCATCGGCGGCGAACCGATGAAGCCGGCAACGAAGACGGTTTCGGGACGGCGATACACCTCGATCGGTGTCCCGATCTGCTCGATTCGGCCGCCGTTCATGACGACGAGCCTGTCGGCGAGGGTCATCGCCTCGAGTTGGTCGTGCGTCACATAGAGGCTGGTCGTCTCGAGCTGCCGCTGCAACCTGCGGATTTCGACGCGCATTTGCACGCGAAGCTTCGCATCCAGATTGGACAACGGTTCGTCAAAGAGGAAGGCGGCTGGATCGCGGACGATGGCGCGGCCCATGGCAACGCGTTGGCGCTGTCCGCCTGAGAGCTGACGAGGGCGGCGCTCGAGGAATTCGCCGATTTCCAGAATGTCGGCGGCGTCAGCGATCCGCCGGTCGATCTCGGGGCGAGGAACGCGGCGGTTCTTGAGTCCATATTCGAGATTCTGCCGAACGGTCATATGAGGATAGAGCGCGTAGTTCTGGAAGACCATCGCAATGTTGCGGTCGGCCGGATCGACACGGCCAACGTCGTTGCCTGATATCCTGAGGTGCCCGGAGCTTATGGCTTCGAGCCCCGCGATCATCCGCAGCAAGGTCGATTTCCCACATCCTGATGGCCCGACCAATACGATCATTTCGCCGTCCGCGACGGTCAGATTGATCCCTTTTACCGCGGGAACCGGTCCGTAATTCTTCCTCAGGTCGATCAGTTCGATAGCGGCCATGGCATCCTTCCTCCTGGATCGTCATACATTTGTAACATGCTATTGACATTTGTAACAAGTGACCCCAACCTTGTTTTATCGCCACTCTGGGAGGGGTTGACCGACGCTCGACGCCCGGTCGGCGAACAAGGCAATGGAGAGGAAAACCAAATGACGGCAATGTCTTCGATAAGGTCCCGCATGGGGCTGACGATCCGGTCATTCGCGGCGGGCGCTGCACTGATGACGCTCGGATTGGCAAATGCGGGCGACGCCAGCGCAGCCGATCGCGTCAAGATCGAATGGTGGAATGCGGCAGGCGGCCGCCTGGCTGAAATCACCAATCAGTTGATTAAGGACTTCAACGCCTCGCAGGACAAATACGAGGTCGTCGGCATCGGCAAAGGCAATTATGAAGAGACCATGGCGGCAATGGTGGCAGCCTACCGCGTCCATCAGCAACCGGTGCTGATCCAGGCGGCCGAGCGCGGCTTTCTGACCATGTACAATTCCGGCGCGATCATTCCGGTGCCGGAGCTGATGGAGAAGGAAGACTACAAGATCGACTGGAACGATTTCGTCGCTCCGGTCGCCGGTTTTTATCTCGTCGACGGGAAGCCGGCGGCAATGCCCTTCAACAGCTCGACGCCGATCTTCTGGTACAATGCCGATCACTTCAAGGCAGCCGGGTTCGACAAGCCGGGCGAGACCTGGCAGGAGCTCGACAAGCAGCTGCGCGCCATCAAGGACAAAGGCGTTTCAAAATGCCAGATGGCGCTTGCGAACGACTTCTACTGGAGCCTGATCGAGAACTATGCCGCGATCCAGGATCAGCCTTACGGCACCAAGGCGAATGGTTTCGGCGGCCTCGACACCGAATTCATCTTCAACAAGAGCCCCTTGCTGGTGGGTCAGGTGACGCGCCTCAAGACGTGGATGGACGCCGGCATCCTGCAGATCGCGGGGCAGGGCCTCTCGCCAGACCAACTGTTCACCTCTGGAACCTGCTCGACCTATGTGGCCTCCACCGCGGCGCATGCCGCCGTCGAGAGCGGCGCGAAATTCAATTGGAGCGCAACGTTCCTGCCGCATGAGGAAGGCGTCGAGCCGAAAAACAGCACCATTGGCGGCGGTGCGCTCTGGGTTCTCAAAGGCAAGACCGAGGAAGAATACGCCGGCGCGGCCGCCTTCCTGAATTTCGTCGCCTCGCCGAAGACGCAGGTCTGGTGGAGCAAGCAGACAGGCTACGTCCCGGTTACGAATGCCGCCTATGAGCAGGCCAAGTCCGAGGGCTACTTCAAGGACCACCCGACCCGCGAGATCGCCATTCTCCAGCTCACGCGCGGCACCCCGACCGATAATTCGCGCGGCTTCCGCTTCGGCAATCATAATCAGGCGATGGCGCTTCTGGTGGAAGAGATTCAGGGTGTGTGGACCGGCCAGAAGACACCACAGCAGGCGCTGGATGCCGCGGCGGCCCGCGGAAACCAGATCCTCCGCCAGTATGAGCAGCTTCATGCAGCAAAGTAGAACCCTGGGAAAGATGGAAGGCGCCGCCCGGCGCCTTCGTATCCCCGATCTTCCGTCGACGGGCCGCTCGGTTGCGCAGCCGTCGGAGGCCGGGTTGAAGTCCGCCCACTTCAGCAAGCCGTGGCTCGCCTTCGGCCTGGTTGCGCCGCAACTGGTGATCCTGCTGTTCTTCTTTTTCATCCCATCCTACAAGGCGCTGTCGCTGGCCTTCGTTCAGGTCGATCCCTTCGGCGGCACGCAGATTTTCGTCGGGCTCACCAATTTCTACAATCTGTTTGCAAGCCCGGAGTATCGCGCCAGCGCGCTGTTCACGCTGTGGTTCACCGTTGCACAGAACGCCGCAACGCTTCTGCTTGCCGGGCTCTTTGCCTTCGCGACCGATTTCGTGATCAGAGGTAGGGGGATCTACAAGAGCATCATCCTGCTTCCCTATGCGATCGCGCCTGTCATATCGGGCGTGATCTGGGCCTTCCTGTTCAATCCGGCGGTGGGGCCGATCGCGCAGCTTCTGCACGGGTTCGGCTTCGAATGGGATCCGAACCGGCGGCCTTTCGATGCGCAGCTTCTGGTGACCATCGCTTCCGTCTGGAAGAATGTCTGCTACGACTACATCTTTCTCGTCGCCGCATTACTCGCCGTGCCTGTCTCGCTTCTGGAAGCGGCAAAGCTCGACGGCGCAAGACCCGTCCGGCGCTTTTTCACGATTTCGCTTCCGCTGATCTCGCCGACGATCTTCTTCCTCGTGGTGATGAACTTCGTCTACGGCTTGTTTGAAACCTTCGGCATCATCGATGCGGTCACGCGCGGCGGCCCAGCGGGGGCGACGAACAGCCTGGTCTACAAGGTCTATCAGGACGGCTTCGTGCAACTGGATCTCGGCTCGTCGGCCGCCCAGTCGGTGCTTTTGATGCTGATCGCCGTCCTGTTCACCATCGTTCAATTCCGCTCCCTCGAGCGCAAGGTCAATTACCAGGTGTAGTCATGCCCGAACGTCATCTCGGTCTGTCGATCTTCTGCCACGCGATCTTGCTCGTCGGCGCGGTTTTCGTCTGCCTGCCTCTTTATTTTGCCTTCGTCGCCGGGTCGCTCACCTTGCAAGAGGTTCAGCAGGCGCCGTTCCCGGTGGTGCCGGGCAGGCATTTCTTTGAAAACCTGGCAGCGGCCTGGCAACAGGGCGAATTCTCCCAGCTGTTCCTGAATTCGATCATCGTCACCGCCGGCATCGTCATCGGCAAGCTGGCGATCTCGCTGATCGCCGCATTCGGCGTGACCTATTTCCGCTTCCCATTTCGCATGACGGCCTTCTGGCTCATCTTCGTGTCGCTGATGCTTCCGGTCGAGGTCCGCATCATTCCGACCTACGAGGCGGTCGCCGATGCCGCCGGCCCGATCCGCTGGCTGGTCGGGACCGTCGGGCTTTCCGGCGTCGTGGAACGGCTGACAGGATACAGCATCGAAGCCTCGTTGAAATGGAACATGGTCAACAGCTATGCCGGCCTGATCCTGCCGCTGATTGCCTCCGCCTCCGCAACATTCCTGTTCCGACAGTTCTTCCTGACAGTTCCGGATGAACTTTGCGAGGCGGCCAAGCTCGACGGCGCCGGTCCGCTGAAATTTTTCAAGGATATCCTTCTTCCGCTGTCGAGCGCCAACATCGCGGCCTTGTCGATCATCCTGTTCCTCTATGGCTGGAACCAGTATTTGTGGCCGCTGCTCTTCACCACGGACAAAGAGATGGGAACAGCGGTGCTCGGGCTGAAGCAACTCGTTCCGGTCTCCGACTCCGCACCCGCCTGGAACATTGCGATGAGTGCTGCGCTGCTCGTCATGCTTCCGCCGGCAGCCGTCATTCTCTTCATGCAACGCTGGTTCACCAAGGGGCTGGTGGACTCCGGGAAGTAAACGCCGAATCTCAAGGATATTCAGACGATGGTGCATATCATCGGCCACCGCGGTGGCCGCAATCTCTGGCCCGAGAACAGCCTCTCGGGCTTCCGTAAACTTGCGCAAATGCCGGTGGATGGCGTGGAATTCGACATCCACCTGACACGATCGGGAGAAATGCTGGTCATTCATGATCCGACGCTCGATCGCACGACCGATGCGCAGGGCATGGTCGCCGACCTCGGCCCCCGACAACATCGCGAAATCCGTCTCAAGGAAAGCGTTGGGGAAACGATCCCGGCGCTGGAAGAGGTCCTCGCCGTCTTCAAGAACACACCCCTCGAGCTTCATATCGAGCTGAAGACCCAGGCCGATGGGACGCCTTACGAGGGGCTCGCCGCCACGGCATTTGCCGCCGTCGAGCGGCTTGGTCTTGTGGAGCGCTCGATCCTGACGAGCTTTCATCCCGATGTGCTTGCCGATATTCGCAAGGTCGCTCCTGGAATTCGCATCTTGTCGTCCTTCGACACCAAGTCCGCCGAACGCCTCGGCCTTGCGAGCGGCCTCAGCCTGATGAAGCGATGCTCGGATATCATCGCCGTCGAAAAATCTCTCCTGCAGGCGAAGTGGGACGAGATCACCCAAATTGTGCCGCTGGACCGCCTCGGCGCCTGGGTTCCGAACGAACTGAGCGATCTCGACTATTGGCTTGCCAAACCGATCCGGCAGATCACGACGGACCGTCCGGATCTCGCCTTGCAGGCGCGGGGTTGAGACATGCTCAATAGCCGCATCGATTATCCCGGCATCCCAGGCGCCGTGGACAGCATCGACCTCGTGATCTTCGATTGCGACGGCGTGCTGATCGACAGCGAGCCGATCGCCAGCCGCACACTGGCAGATACGCTCCAGGGCGCAGGCATTGCGATCACCGCAGCCGAGGCGCATGTCAAATTCACCGGAAATTCGGAAAGCATCATCGCCGAGATGTGCCGGCGTGAATACGGGATCATCGACGTCGCCGCGCTGTTCGAGAAATGGCATCTTCACCTGTTCGAGGAATTCGCGCGCTCGCTGACGCCCATTGCCGGCATCGCCGAGGTCGTCAACAGTCTCGACCGCCCTAAATGCGTCGCATCGAACAGCACGATGCGGCGGTTGCGCAACAGCCTGGGCAAACTCGATCTCTGGAGCGCCTTCGGCGAAGACGTGTTCAGCGCCGAATTCGTCTCCCGGCCGAAGCCGGCGCCCGATCTGCTGCTATATTGCGCCGAGCGTTTTCGGGCCCGGCCGGCGAGATGCATCATGATCGACGACAGCGTTCATGGTGTGACGGCGGCAATCGCCGCAGGCATGACGGCCATCGGATTCGTCGATCCGGCCGATCCGAGGCCCGGCCGCCGCGCCGTGCTCGATGCCGCCGGAGCCACCGCCGTTGCGACAGGGGCAGGGGAGCTTACCGCCATTCTGGAAAATGTCGGAGGGAGGCTGTGAGGCGCCCCGGGCGGTGGGCGCGCTCGGTGCCCAGCCTCCTTGCCATGTCGCCGTGACCGCGTAATGTCAGCCTCCCTGGAGGCGGGACTCTTTCCAGACAACAGACTTCGAAATTCGACCCCAGCCGCTAATCAACCCGATCCTTGGCGATCTGAAACGAGAGACCATGAGCGACACATCTCATACAGCGGAAGCCGGCGCTAAATATGTCATCGGCGTCGATGTCGGCACCGGCAGCGCTCGAGCCGGCCTGTTCGATATGGCCGGCCGCATGCTTGCCTCCGCCAAGCGAAATATCAGCCTGTTTCATGAAGCCGGTTCCATCGTCGAACAATCGAGCAGCGAAATCTGGAGCGCCGTTTGCGCGGCCGTGCGAGAGGCGGTTGCCGCAGCCGGCGTCGACCCGGCTTCCGTGGTCGGGCTCGGATTCGACGCCACCTGCTCGCTCGTCGTCCTCGGCGAAGGCGGCAAGTCGCTTCCCATCGGGCCTTCGGAAGATCCGGACCGGGACATCATCGTCTGGATGGACCATCGCGCCGTCTCGCAGGCGGAGCGCATCAATGCGTTTGGGCATGAGGTGCTGCGTTATGTCGGCGGTCGTATTTCGCCCGAAATGGAAACACCCAAACTTCTCTGGCTCAGGGAAAACCGCCCTGGCGTCTTTGATGCTGCCTGGCAGTTTTTCGATCTTGCGGATTTCCTTACCTGGCGGGCGACTGGCGATCTGTCGCGCTCGACCTGTACAGTCACCTGCAAATGGACCTATCTCGCTCATGAAAAGCGGTGGGACAGCGGTTATTTTCATCAGATCGGTCTCGGCGTGCTGGCAGACGAAGGGTTTGCCCGCATCGGAAAAGTCATTGTCGAGCCCGGTTCGGCACTCGGCCAAGGACTGACTGCGGCAGCGGCGAAGGAGCTCGGCCTGACGCCGGGCACGGCCGTAGCAGCCGGGCTGATCGATGCCCATGCCGGCGGTGTCGGAACCGTCGGTGCCGATCCGGAAGCCAATCTTGCTTATGTTTTCGGGACCTCTTCCTGCACGATGACGTCGACGGCAGAACCGTCTTTCGTGCCCGGTGTCTGGGGACCTTACTATTCGGCGATGGTGCCGGGCCTGTGGCTGAACGAAGGCGGCCAGAGTGCCGCCGGCGCGGCGATAGACCACCTCCTCTCCTTCCACCCGGCGGCCGGCGAGGCGAAGGAGCTTGCAAAGAGCGCCGGTATTGCTCTGCCGGTCTTGCTTGCCGACATGGCCACCCGCAAGGCGGGGCGTTCTTCCGGCGCCGTCAAGCTGGTGGCCGGGCTGCACGTCGTACCCGAATTCCTCGGCAACCGTGCGCCCTTTGCTGATCCGCATGCCCGCGCGGTCATTGTCGGTCTCGGCATGGAGCGGGATGTCGACAACCTGGTCGCGCTTTATATCGCGGGGCTTTGCGGCATTGGCTACGGCCTCAGGCAGATCATCGAAACGCAGGGCGAGGCGGGGGTGACCATCGAGAACATCGTCATCAGCGGCGGGGCCGGCCAGCACGATTTCGTCCGCCAATTGCTCGCCGATGCGAGCGGCAAGCCGGTGGTGGCGACGAAGGCCGAGGAGCCGGTATTGCTGGGAGCGGCCATTCTCGGCGCCGTCGCCGGCCGGCAGTTTGCGGATGTCCGAGCAGCGATGAGCGAACTCACCCGGGCGGAAACACGGTTTCAGCCATCGGGGGGCGAAATTTCCAATCTCCACCGCAAGCGTTACCAGGCGTTCAAGGAGCTTCAGACGTTGGCGCGCAAGCTTCGCAGCGATGGCTGACATCGCTGTGCGACAAATGCCGCGGGCTAATTATTGATGGCGATGATCGCCCAATGGCTCTCCTCGCAGGCGTTGTCGTCGCAGACTGCACCCATCCAGACGGCGCCATTTGCGAGCATCACTCCTTCGCTGCTGACGAAGAGATCCTCATACTGCTGGCGGCCGACAGCGCGGCGGGTCTCCTGGGTCACCAGATCGTCGAAATTCTCGATGAAATCCTCGGCGTTTTCGACATCATAGGTTTCGCCATCTGCCTTTACGCTCAGCGGATATTCGGCAAGGCCTGCGATGGTTTCTGCATCGCCGGCGCGCATCGCCTGGACGAGTTGGCGCAGCGGCCGGTCGAACCCGGCGGCATCGCCGTGCAATTCCTCGATGCGATTATAGACCTCACTATCCGACTGCGCGGCGGCGCGGCCGGTGAAGGACGTCGTTGCCAGGAGCATCGCTCCCGTCAGGAGAAGGGCGGCAGATGGACGCAACATGGAAGACTCCCGGCAAATGATTTTGCGCGGCATTATGCAATCTGCATCCGGTGTCCGCCTATCCAATTCTGGTGCAGCGCCGGCCTTTCCCGTATAAAAATCTGCCTGGACCTGCTTGACGGCCCGATCGGATTGTCGCATAAAGCTCGCGAACCGTACCGTACGGTACGTATAGGGGAGCCTTGACCGTGTCCGTCGATACTGCAGAGCCGAACGAATTTTCGTCGCGCCAGAACGCCGTTCTGGAGCAGGCGCTGCGGCTGCTCGTTGATGGCGGCGAGAAGGCGCTGACGACCTCCGGTGTTGCGCGCGCCGCCAATTGCTCCAAGGAAAGCCTCTACAAGTGGTTCGGCGATCGCGACGGCCTCTTGTCGGCGATGATCGCCTATCAGGCGAGCAAGGTGCGCACCTTCGAGCGCAACGGCGAACGGCTGACGGCGACGAGCCTGCACGATCATGTCGTCATCTTCGCGCGGGACCTGCTGGAGGTGCTCGCCGGCGACGTCTCGCTGGCGCTGAACCGGCTTGCCATTGGCCAGTCGCACCGCGACGGCTCGAAACTCGGCAAGCTTTTGCTCGAACGCGGCCGCCGCCAGATCGACCGGCGCGCCATGGCGCTGATCGACGCCGGAAAGAGGGCAGGGCTGCTGCGGTTTTCCGATGCGGACGAAGCCTATCATACGCTTTACGGCCTTGTCGTTTCCGACCTGCATGTGCGCATGCTGCTCGGCGAACCCGGCCTCAAGGATACCGCGCGCCAGGCGGAGAGGGCGGTCACCGCCTTCCTCCGGCTCTACGGCACGGACAAGGTTCTGGCGGAGATGCCGGCTCTCGGCTGATTTCGCCTTAATGACAGTCAACAGGACAAGCACAAGGGAAGGAACTTCAAATGCGCGTCTATTACGATCGTGATGCCGATCTCAACCTCATCAAGGCCAAGAAGGTCGCCGTCATCGGCTACGGCTCGCAGGGCCGCGCCCATGCGCTGAACCTCAAGGACAGCGGCGCCCAGAACCTCGCCATCGCGCTGAAGGCCGGTTCGCCCACGGTCAAGAAGGCCGAGGCCGATGGCTTCAAGGTCATGACCGTCGCAGAAGCCGCCGGCTGGGCCGACCTGATGATGATGGCAACGCCGGACGAACTGCAGGCCGACATCTACAAGTCGGACATCGCGCCGAACATCCGCGACGGCGCCGCCATCGCTTTCGCCCACGGCCTCAACGTTCACTTCGGCCTGATCGAGCCGAAGGCTTCGGTCGACGTCGTCATGATCGCCCCGAAGGGCCCGGGCCACACGGTTCGCGGCGAATACCAGAAGGGCGGCGGCGTTCCCTGCCTCGTCGCCGTTCATCAGAACGCCTCCGGCAACGCTCTTGAACTCGCTCTCTCCTACGCCTGCGGCGTCGGCGGCGGCCGTTCCGGCATCATCGAAACCAACTTCCGCGAAGAGTGTGAAACCGACCTCTTCGGCGAACAGGTCGTTCTCTGCGGCGGTCTCGTCGAGCTCATCCGCGCCGGTTTCGAAACGCTGGTTGAAGCCGGTTACGCGCCTGAAATGGCCTATTTCGAGTGCCTGCATGAAGTGAAGCTGATCGTCGACCTGATCTATGAAGGCGGCATCGCCAACATGAACTACTCGATCTCCAACACGGCCGAGTGGGGCGAATACGTCACCGGTCCGCGCATCATCACCGAAGAAACCAAGGCTGAGATGAAGCGCGTGCTCAAGGACATCCAGACCGGCAAGTTCACCTCCGAGTGGATGCAGGAATACCGGTCGGGCGCCGCCCGCTTCAAGGGCATCCGCCGCAACAACGACAGCCATCAGATCGAGGAAGTCGGCGCCAAGCTGCGCGGCATGATGCCCTGGATCGGCAAGAACAAGCTGGTCGACAAGTCGGTCAACTAAGCTGTTTCAGCAAGGCCGGAGTGAAAGCTTCAGCCTGCAAACTGCTGATAACCCCCGGCTGAGCTGGGGGTTATCTGATTCATTGCGACATGCTGAAGAAAGCTGCTCCCGAACCAGGAGCGAGCTGCGGTTTGTTGGGAACGGAACTGGAGTTGGTCGGTTAGTGGAATCTATTCGATCTGCTTCAGGGACCAGATGCCTAAGGCCGGAATTCTTACCTTTCATCGCTGCATAAATTACGGCTCCTATTGGCAGGCACGCTGTCTGGCCGAAGGCCTTGCGTCCATGGGAGTGGAAGCCGTTCTTCTGGAACATGTGTCCGATCGCGTGAACCGCGCGGAATGGCGATGCGCGCTGCAACCGCTGCTTCCTGCCGCAACGCCCAAGGAAGACTACCCGCTCTACAAAGCGAAGATCCGGAAATTCTTTCACTCGTTTGCCAGCCTACCTCTTTCATCGCCTTTTCCCTTGGAGAACCCAGCGGCGATGGACGACTATTCGCTCATCGTCGTCGGCAGCGACGAGGTGTGGAACCTTCGCCATCCCTGGTATGGCGGGTATCCGCTGTTTTATGGAGAGGGCCTGCGATGCGGGCGTCTTGTCTCCTATGCCGCGACGTTTGGAAGTCTGGCGTCGTCGGAGCGGCTGGAGGGTTGGGCGGAAAAGCTGCGTAAGTTCTCTCATATTTCGGTTCGGGACCTCCATTCGGACCGGATCATCCGCGAGACATTGGGACTGGAGCCCGAACTCGTTCTCGACCCGTGCCTGCAATTTCCGCAGACGATGAAGGCGAGCGGGGATGACGGGGAGGCGGCAGCGTATATAGCCGTCTACGGGCACAGTTTTCCCGTGTGGTTTCAGGATGCAGTGCGCCGATGGGCACGAGACCGGGGTCATCCGCTTGTCAGCATCGGCTATCGGAACGATTGGGCCGACGAACAATGGATTGATGCCGGCCCGGAGGACTTCGCCAGCTTCATTTCCAAAGCAAAGGCTGTCGTAACGAACTTCTTTCATGGATGCGTGTTCTCGCTCGTCAACGACAAGCCATTTGCATGTGTGCTCTCCGATTACCGCTCCAACAAGCTTCGCGATCTAACGCGGCTCGTCCGAGCCGAACATCATGTGCTGACCGAAGATACGACGCCCTCGCATCTGGATGTTATCCTCGGTAACCCACTTCCTATGGGCATTTCGCAGCGCATATCTTCGCTGCGCGATACATCCAACGTCTATCTCAGCCATGCCTTGCAATAGCTCCGCTCGACAGAATCGGCTCACGCCGGGCATCGCTCCCAAGGATATTGCAGGCGCCGGCTTCTGCATCGGCTGCGGCTCCTGTGCCGCAAGGTCAGCGCGACCTGATGTGCGCATGGAACTCGACCGGTACGGGCAGATGAAGCCGACAGGCCCGACGACTTGGTTGCGGGGCCGTGATGAAGAATTTGCGCGAATTTGCCCGTTTTCGCCGGTGGCCCGGGACGAGGACGAATTGGTAGCCGAATACTTTGCCGGTGCGAGAAACCGAGACCCTCTGCTGGGCCGTTTCGAGGCTGCCTTTGTCGGCCATGTCGAGGAAGGGGAATATCGTTCGAGTGGCAGTTCCGGCGGCATGGTCACCTGGGTGGCGGCGGAATTGCTGCGCCTGGGGCTTGTCGACGGTGTTGCTCACGTCAAGGCGAGCGATGATCCGCAATCGGAAGGGCGCCTGTTTCATTATTCGCTGTCACGTAATCTGCAGGAACTTCAGGCCGGCGCTAAATCCCGATATTATCCCGTCGAGCTTTCCGGCGTGCTTCAGTCCATTCGCGAGGCGCCCGGCCGGTACGCCGTGGTTGGCATTCCCTGTTTCATCAAGGCGGTGCGACTGGCCTGTGCCAATGACCCGATATTGAAGGAGCGAATTGCCTTCACGCTTGGGCTGTTTTGCGGCCATATGAAAAGCGCGCGCATGGCCGAGAGCTTCGCATGGCAGATGGGGCAGGACATCAGCAGGGTTAAACGGCTCGACTACAGGAAGAAAGCCCAGGATCGGCCTGCGAATTGGTATCGGGCTGAGTTGACCCTCGAAAACGGAGAGACGTGCGCCCAAGACTGGTGGCATCTGGCCGATGGGGACTGGGGCGCGGGCTTTTTTCAGAATTCCGCCTGCAATTTCTGCGACGACGTCGTTGCGGAAACGGCCGATATCGCTTTCGGGGATGCCTGGAAGGAGCCCTATTCCTCTGACGGAAGAGGAACGAACGTGGTGGTCGTCCGCTCAACTGCACTTCTGGATGCGATCCATGCCGGGATCGCTGAGAAGAGGATCGTACTGTCTTCAGTGGATTCCGACTTCGTTATCGCCACCCAGGCCGCCGGATTCCGCCAGCGTCGCGAGGGCCTCGCATTCCGCTTGACCTGGCCTCGCATGGGTATGCGCCCGCGTAAACGCGTCCGTGCCGGCAGCCCGAACCTGTCTCGGCAGCGCATGGCGGTCTACATCATGCGCTATGGGATCAGTTTCTGGAGTCATCGCGTCTTTTCGATCGCCGTTTTCCTGCATAGCCCCGGACTTTACATTCTGTGGGCTCGTGCTGCCCTGGCATGCTATCAGGGCGTCGCTTATTCCCGGGGACCGATCGGCAGGATAGCCCAGAGCCTGGGTTTAGCCGGCTCCGAGGGACGCACGTGATTCAAGCCCCAGCAGTCGGGCTGCCGACTTGGCAACGCGCGACACATATCCGCTATCCCTGTGCGGCGCGTAACGGTCGACCATTTCTTCGCAGAAGCCGGCGAATTCTTCGGGCACCAGGGGTGCACTGGTATGGTGCGGCGCGATACCTCGATGCTCCGGAGTGAAGCAGAATGTCACCGTTACGTCAAAATCTTCGAGGGCCCGCATCTGTCGGTCGAACCAATCGAGGGCATTGGGCCGGAATCGGTCTGCCCAGGAAAGCCCGGTACGCACAGATTTCACGCCCAGCCGCCTCATCCAGGCAGCGGCCTCATCCAGCCGCGGATCTTCGAAATGGAACCATTGCACCAGTCCGAAATCCGGCGTGTGTTTGGCAAACTCCTCAAGCGCCGGTTTCGGCGTTCCGTCTTCGCGCAAAATGCCCATATAGTAGTGTCGATAGTAGGAGGAGCCTTCGGCTTCGCGATGACGCGTTGTTGCCTCCCATGATCGTGGGAGGTCGTAGAGGCTGTACCATTGGCAGCGCTCGACTTTGCCCTTGAGCAACTCGGCAGTTCGTTGGAGACCCCACAACTGCACTTCCTCCGCGCCGAAGGTCGAGACGCCCACTTCGCTGACCCAGATCGGCAGATCGGTGACGGCGCGTATTTCGTTGATTTTCTCCGGCCAGTCATGAATCTGCCAGAGGTTCCAGTCGAGCGGGAAACCATGCAGCGCGACGGCATCAAGGTGATCGAGCACACCGTAATTCTTCATGCGGCTGATGAAGAAGGGGTCTATCGGAGATATTCCGCCGAGCACCTTCGTCAGTTCCGGATTCTTGGCTGCGATAGCATCGGCCGCCAGGATTGCCATTTGCGCAAACAGGCTCCATTCGGGATCGATCTCAGGATCCCAGTGCGATTTGTTGTTCGGCTCGTTCCAGATCATTGCAGCTTCGATCATTTGACTTCCCCGGGCAGGATTTAACGAACGGGTTATAAGGTCACTTCGTTGAGCGTCATCACTTTTGCACCCCAGTCGCCGATCACAACCGTCGTGACGGAGGCGGGCGCGATATCAAATCTCGGCCAAGCATCGAGCGGCAGTCCCAGAACATGGCAGACCGCCGCCTTGATCACATCGGCATGAGACACCAGAGCTATTCGCTTCCCATTCCCGCAGCTGGTAAGGCTCTCCATGAGGCTGAAAATCCGAGCCTGGATGTCCAGCATGGTCTCGCCTCCGGGCGTGCGGGTGAGGCTGCGTGTGGTATTCCAGCGGCGCCACAGGGGATCGTCGTTGAGAACGTCGAACGTCTTTCCGGACCAATTGCCGAAATTCACCTCGTCCAAAGCATCGTCCGTTTGCGGTAGAGACAGGCCACAGGCCGATGCGATACCTTCTGCCGTCTCCCGTGTTCGTTCGCGCGGGCTGGTGTAGATCTCATTGATGTCCTCGCGCCGCAGCCTCTGCCCGAGACGCTGAACTTGCGAGCGGCCGGCTTCGCCAAGCGAAATACCGGCTGTACGGCCCGCCAGGAAATTCCCGACATTGTCGTGCGCGGCGTGACGCACCAGGAAGAACGTTGCCGTCATTCCGCGGCTCCGCGCAGAACATCCTCCTGGTCATCGATGAAATTCTGCGTTCGGCGGCGGGCCTCGTAATCGGTGAACTGCTGCGGCGGCGATTTCATGAAATAGCTCGATGGCCCTGTCAGAGCTCCGCCTAGGCCTCGGTCGAGGGCCAGTTTGGCGCAGCGTATTGCATCGATGACCACGCCGGCGGAATTGGGCGAGTCCCACACCTCAAGCTTGAGCTCTGCATTGAGCGGCACGCCCCCGAAAGTGGTACCCTCGAGCCGAATATAGGCCCATTTCCTATCGGTGAGCCACGGAACATGGTCACTCGGCCCGACATGTACATCGTCTGCAGGAAGCGGAATGTCCAATTGGCTGGTGACCGACTGGGTCTTGGAGATTTTCTTTGATTCCAGCCGCTCGCGCTCGAGCATATTGAGAAAATCGGTGTTTCCGCCGAAATTGAGCTGGTAGGTCCGATCTACACGGACGCCCCGTTCGCGGAAGAGATTGACGAGCATTCTGTGGACGATGGTCGCCCCCACCTGGCTTTTGATGTCGTCGCCGATGATCGGCAGCTTTCGGGCGGCGAACTTCTGCTGCCATTCCGGTTTGGAGGCTATGAAGACCGGAATGCAATTGATAAAGGCGCAACCTGCCGCGAGCGCCTGTTCGGCGTACCACTTCGTTGCTTCTTCCGAGCCAACGGGAAGATACGAAACCAGCACGTCCGTGCGGGTTTGCCTGAGGATTTCCGCCACGTCCGCTGAAGGCTCCGTCGATTCCTCGATCCGATCCTTAAGATATCTCCCTATCCCATCCATCGTTCTGCCGCGATTCACCTCGACCCCGAGCGGAGCGACATCTGCGAAACGTTGCGTGTTGTTTGGCTCGGCGTAGATCGCTTCCGCGACATCGCGCCCTACCTTTGAAGCCGCGACATCGAAGGCTGCGGATATCTCAATATCGTGCACGTGATATCCACCGAGATCAATGTGCATGAGGCCCGGAACCGGCTCGTTTTCCCGGGCGTTATCATAGTAGGTAAGTCCTTGAACCAATGACGAGGCGCAATTGCCAACTCCCACCAATCCAACGCGAATGGATTTCGAACGCATGGTTCCCTCCAGGGGCTGCTTGCCGAGGCATCTACAAAGCTAACAAGCGGGAGCCGCCACGGTTCCCGGCCCTCCCGATTATTTCAATCACGTCTGGCGGTCGTCGAGTTCGGGCAGGCATTGCCGCAAAGAGGAGGACCGGATGCTGGTCTATGGCGATGTCGAGCACATCGAGAACGCAGCTGCAGTACGCGCATCGATTTCCAAAATGATGATGGCGTGCATCGACATGCAGCCGAGCCGGCAGCGCCACGAAGCCCTGGTTCGTGCATTCATCCTGACTGGGGAACTGGTTCAGGGACTGGCCGATCAGGAATTCGGGAGAAAGGGCGCGGACGATATGTCCGTGTCTCAGGACGCAGGCGCGAAACTTCTGCGCATGCAGGCACGGGCGATCATGCGATCGTGGCGAAACGGTTTTGCCGGCAGTCTGTCCTTTCCAGAGGATTGGCGAGCCAAACTCGATTGTCTTGCCAGTGCCGATCCGGTGCGGACGAAACGCGCAGAGGGCTACGCTTTTTATGCTGTGTATCCCGAGAGCTATATCGAGTCGGCTTCGATCTCCAATTTGACGCCTAAGACAGTCGTCATCGGGATACGAAGCATAGGAACCGGACTCGCGGCCCTGGTTTCTGCAGCCTTGGGTGCCGAGCCGGCTTATTCGTTGCGCCCGACTGGCCACCCCTTCGAGCGGCGTGTACGTGTCGCACCGGCTCTATCGAAGCGCATTCTTGCCGACCCTGAAACCGATTTTGCCATCGTCGATGAGGGGCCGGGGCTATCGGGGAGCTCGTTCGGTTGCGTTGCGGACTGGTTGCAGGAGAACGGCGTGGCGTCTGGCCGGCTTCATTTTTTCCCGAGCCACACGGGTGAACCGGGCCCGCATGCAAGCGAGCCCCATCGGACCCGTTGGCGAGATCGGCCACGCCATGTCGTCAGCTTCGACGATCTTGTCCTCAAGCCCCAAGATCCGAAACACCGTCTGCAGACATGGGCGGCCGATGTTGTCGGAGTTGCGCGTTCATCGTGGCGGGACCTGTCCGGTGGCGCTTGGCGCGGGGTTCGGTATCGCGATCCTTCACATTGGCCGCCGAGCTACATGCAGATGGAAAAACGCAAATTCCTGATGGAGGCCGAAGGACGGGCCTGGCATGTCAAGTTTGCCGGACTCTGCGGGAGCGACGTCGACAAGGCCAGAAGAGGCTCTTTGCTGAGCGAAGCCGGCTTTATCCCGAAGATTGCCGGCACCTGTTACGGATTTCTCATCGACGAGTGGCTGGATGGAACGCCCCTCGACCATAGCGGCGTCAGCAGGCGCGACATCGTGGATCACCTCGGACGTTATCTCGGTTTTCGTGCCCGTCACCTCCCGGCACGAAGCGGCGGCGCCTCGATCCAGAAACTGTATGAGATGGCCACTCACAATATTGCGGAAGCGGCAGGATCGGACACGGCAGAAAATTTGAGGTGCCTGACAGGCACGCCCGGGCGGCTAGCCGGACGATTGCGGCCGGTCGACACGGACAACCGGCTTCACCCCTGGGAATGGCTGACGACCACCGCCGGGCGGCGCATCGTGAAGACGGATGCGCTCGATCACAATGCGGCCCACGATCTGATCGGGTGCCAGGACATTGCCTGGGACGTCGTGGGTGCCTGCGTGGAATTCGAACTCTCGAGCAAGGAGCGTGATCGTCTTGTCGATCTCGTCGGTCGGGAAGCGGACTGCGATCTCAGCGACGACGTGCTCAGGTTTTTTGAGCCCTGCTATCTCGGTTTTCAGATAGGCCTGTGGTCGCAGGCCAGGGCCAGCGTCGATGGCGCGGAGGCAGAGCGCATTGAAAATACCATCAAACGTTACCTGGACCGCCTGCCGCCATTGATTGGACCATGACTGCGGCGATCTGGCAGTTTATCAGCAAATAACGGAGGCGGTTCCGCCATCGGGTGGCGAGTTCCATGTTCCACCAGATAAACTTCACGTTCCGGATTGGCACGAATGACAAACCCGGCGCTTCTCAGCATCGCTTCGACCGCCGCCTTGTTCGGAATGAACCAATTGGTCGGGTCGCCAGCGTAACGTTGTTCCACGAAATACACTTTGGGAAAGCCGCGCTGCTCAAATATTGTCGTGTTGAAGAAGTCGTAGTTTTCGCTGAGTGCCGCGACTTCCTCTTCACCGCGCTGCATGCATTGAAACAGCATCTGGCCGCCGACAACATGCTCATGCAGAAGGTCGAGCGCCAGCAGCGGATGCCGCAGGTGATAAAGGACACCCATGAAAAGGACCAGGTCAAATCTCTCCTTCAGTTTTTCCACCTCGTACACCGACATCAGCTTGAACTCGATATCCTCACCTGTCTGTCTGGCTGCGAACTCGGCTTGCCTGAGGTAATGCGGGTCGGAATCGATTCCGACGACCCGTCCGGCATTTCTTCTTTTCATTTCAAGTGAATAGAACCCGGCGTTGCAGCCGATGTCGAGAACGCTGCACCCCCGGAGATCTTCAGGCACAACCTGCTGAAAGTGGGCCCATTTGAAGGAGGGGTAGTCACCAAGGAAATGATCAGGTGCTGTCTGAACGCCGTTAATTCGTTGTGAAACCATGGCCTCAGGGCTGCGATGTCGCTTTCCAGTCGAGCCTTCTCGTTCATTCCGTGCTCCGATCCGCAGCGTCGATCATTGCTTCGACTGTGCCGCCGAGATGTGTGTTCGGTTACGTTTGAATTTTCTGATCGCCGACCGTATCTGCTCGACGGACCGGGGGCCGATCCCCGGGAGTTGGAGGAGTTCAGCGTTCTTCATATCTGCCAATTGGCTCATTCGGTGAATTCCGCTTCTGCCGAGCGAACGGGCGATCCATCCAGCGAGACAGGTGGTCAATAAGGGATCTTCGGTATCTCCCCCTCCAATCTTCGTCCGCTTTTGAGATACCTGCGGCATGTTCAGCTTTAGCCGGCTTCTTCAGATGTGGTCGAACCCTCTTGATGGTTTTCGGTTCCCGCTGAAGAAGAAAAACCCGTCAATTCTGTGCGACATTGTCCTTGTCGGCTCACACAAAGATTTCTGGACGGTGAAACTAATCATCAGAATTGTTCGACGGATTGGTGTTGGGCGGCATATCTCCCGGACGGATGATGCGCGAATAACCGGTGTCGGGCGCCGGCTCCACCATCTCGGCGTCGCCGACGGGAGGGGGCCTGAGTTCGCCGTTGCATTCGTCCAGTTTCTTGGAGAGATCTTGGTGGTCATCCGCTGAACCGCGGCTCTGGTTTGGCTGTGACGGGGCGACGCATTTGTCAGGCGGCGCCTGCGCGTTCGCCTGGAGCGGTAGGGGAAGGATCGCCACGGCGAGCGACAGCGCGCTTAGGAGTCGTTTGAACTCCCGGGATGTGGTCGGCATGCCTGAAACCTCCGTTTGTAGTTTATCCAGATGTCATCTCAGTCCTTCTTTCGAATTAGGCCTCCACCAAGTCCTTAGGGGCCGGCCGCAGGGGCAATCTGCATCGGCCCAGGCTGAAACTTGTCCGGCAGTCCGGAAAGTGGTTTTTGGCCGGTCAAGCGCTCGTCGACCGAGGCCTGGTGTCCCTGGGTTTGGGCGGTGGAATTCGTCGGTTCCGTTCCGATGCCGGGGTTCGAAGCGAAGGTCGGCGCTGTTTTCGAATTCGTCGAGCCTTGTGGATTCCCCGATAGCTGATCGGTGCCAATTGGCTGCGGCGTGACTTTGCCGTCGGATGAAGCGACGCGCCAAACGGTGTTGCCGGCATCATCTGCAACAAGCAGCGCTCCCGTCCCATCGATCCCCACTCCGACCGGCCGCCCCTTTGCCTGATCGCCCTGGATAAAGCCAGTGACGACGTCCTGGGCCTTGCCAGATGGCTTGCCATTCTGGAACGGTACGAAGACTACTTTGTAGCCATTGAAGCTATTCCGGTTCCAGCTGCCGTGCTCGCCGATGAAGGCGCCGTTGGCGTATGCGGCTGGCAGCGCGGAATTCATCGAGAAGGTCAATCCGAGCGCGGCAACATGGCTGGACAGGGCGTAGTCCGGTCGGATTGCCTTTTCGATCATATCGGTTCGGGGCGGATGAACGCGAGCGTCGACGTGATTGCCGTAGTAGCTCCACGGCCAGCCGTAGAAGGCGCCGTCCTCCACAGAGGTCATATAGTCGGGAACGAGGTTTGGGCCGAGCTCGTCACGCTCATTGACGACAACCCAGAGCGCCCCCGTTTCGGGATTGAAGGTGAGACCGTTCGGATTGCGCAGACCGGAGGCGAAAACGCGGGCGGCGCCGGTTTGCCGGTCGACCTGCCAGACCGCTGCACGGCCTTTCTCTGCCTCCAGCCCGTTCTCGACGATGTTGGAATTCGAACCGACCGAGACATAGAGCGTCAGGCCGTCGGGGCTGAGGGCCAGATCCTTTGTCCAATGATGATTGATCGGGCCGCCGGGAAGCGGCGTCAGGATTTTCGGCTGCGCGGTGATGTCGTTCCGGCCGAGTTCGTAAGGGTAGGCAAGGATGGCGCTCGTCGTGGCGACGTAAAGCGTATTGTTTATCCAGGCAAGGCCGAAGGGGGAATCGAGCTTCTTCAGCAGGTCATGGCGTTCATCGACGGTGCCGTCGCGATTGGTGTCACGCAGCAGCGTAATGATATTGCTCTCTTTCTGTTCACCGCTGCCGCCGTGGGCGATAGACATGATCCAGCCGCGGATGAGATCCTTCGGCCGCGAGGTCGGTTCGCCGGTCGGGCCGCGGGACTGGACGACGAGCACGTCGCCGTTGGGCAGCGTATGGACCGTGCGCGGATTGGCAAGGCCCTTCGCATAGGCAGTGACCTTCAAGCCATCGGGAACGGCAGGCGTCTCTCCTTCCTTCCAGTCGACCACTTCCGCGACCTTGAGATCAGATATCAGGGAGGAAGACGGCTCAGGCAGAACCGGGTTCGGGCCGATCTGCTGCGACAGATCGAATTCGGCCTCCTGCGCCGACGTGCCGAATCCGAAGAAAAGCAACAGAACCGACGGGCCGAGAATGAGGGACCTCATCATCATATCCTCTAGGCCAATCTGGCATATTTGCGGGCAGAAACAGCGACTGCCACCAGGCAAAGCGCTGATGTAACGGCCGAGAGCGTCAGCCCATAGGGAACCACGGCAGTCCATCCGTCGCCGGCATGGACAAGGCTGTTCAGGAAGGCGAGGACGAGGATGATCAGGTAGAGAAGCACAGACGGGAAAGCCGACCGCAGCGGACGGGTGCGGGGCCGCGCAAGGTCAATCAAGCCAGCCAGGATCGCAATCGCGCCGAACACCACGCCGGCGCACAACAGCCAGGCGGAGAAGTTCTGCCACATGAGGTTGTTGCTCTGCCAGAAGGCGATATCGGTCGCGAGCGCAAGCGTGAAGCAGACGAAAGGGAACGGGACGAAGAGCGACTGTATCGGATAGGCGGTCGCGTCCCGATCGTTGGGGGAAAGTATAGCCATGGCATGCTCCGAGCGGCAAGAGCGCAGATATGCGATCCAACCGTGGAGGCAGCGGATAGTTCCGTTGCGGCGGCACCGGTTCGTCGATCGCCTCCTCGGCGAAATCGCAGAATTGCGGCGGCCGCCTTTCGCGTTGCACTACCGGAATGACAATGTTTGGAGGCCCCTCTGTCGGTCATGCCTGCGACAGGCGGAGGAATGAAGGAGGGGCAGCGTTTTCGCCTGAAAGGGCGACGGTGCCAAGACTGCCGCCGAACACGGGGACGAAGCGCCGACCTTTATCGTTGCGCACTCACGATGAGCCAGCGGGTCGGCTTGCCGTCATATCCGCCGCCGTCGCTTTCCTCGACGGCGAGGTTGCGCCAGCCGCCTGCCGTCAGAAGCGCCGACAGCCAATCGGCGGATGGATAGTTGTAATAGCGCCCGAAGCCGTCATGCCCTTCGGCTTCTCCCGACTTGAAGCTTGCGTGGAGGATGCCGCCGGTTCTGAGCGCGCGGTGAATACGGGCGAAGATGTCGGGCAGGGCCGATCTCGGGACATGAAGGAGACTCGCTTCGGCCCAGACGCCGTCGAACGCGACCTCGGCGTTGAGATCCTCAAACAGCATGACCTTGACCTTCCTGCCGATTCGCGCCTCGGCCTGTGCTGCGAGTTCGGGTGAGCCGTCGGTTGGCGTCACGTCAAAGCCTTGAGAGAGCATGTAGGCGCTGTCCTGGCCGCCGCCGCAGCCAAGTTCGAGGATCGCGGCTCCCGGCGCAAGTCGGGCAAGAAAGGCGTCGAGCTTCTGTTTCGGCAGGCTGCGCGCGCGGTTGGCGTATATCTCTGCGTTGTTGTCGTAGAAGGCGGAGGTGCTGTTATGGGGCATGGGGGGTGGCCGGTCCGGGTCGTCGGTGGGATTGGAGATGTCTTTCGGCAAGTCGGTCGGCGCCGATGATGTCGATGACGAGTATGCCGTCGGGTATTTCCCGGTAGAAGGCGACGTGGCGCATGTGGAGGAGGCGGCGAAGGCCGGCGCCGAGCGCGTCACACTCGTCGCCCATGGAGGGCACGCGCGAAAGAAGTATGAAAATCCGGTCCCAGTCGAGAAGGTAGGCATCCGCCTGCGCCTCGCCGAAATGCAGATTGGCATACTCGTCAATGCCTGACAGTACGGCGTCGGCCGTTCGGGTCAGCCTATAGGTTGATGTCACGCAGCTTCACCTTCGTTTCCAACAGGATATCGTGAATGCGCCGGTCGCTGATACCGCTCTCCTCGGCCTGCCTCAGGATCTCGCGCAGTTCGTCGTCGTCGAGCTTACGGTGGTCCTGGTCCTTCACGATCAGCTCCGCCACGAATGCGTCGGCGCTGTCGTATCTGCCGCTTGCGACACAGCGCGAGATGTAATCCGCCAGATTATTCGGAAGCGAGATCGTCATTTTCGCCATTGAATTCGCTGCCGTCCGTGCGTGCCGGTTCAGCCGTCCCTGATGCCCGTTACCATTCCCGACCGTTGATAGAAGCGTTGGCACCCGCAGTCGAGCGCTTGGGTCACATGATGGTCAGTCTTCTTAGCGCTGTAGACGGCGCGTTCGAGATCCTTGACACGGGCGTCGCAAGTCAGGATGCCGGCATCGTGGCGCTCGTGGTCGCGTAAACGATCGTATTGGCGTCAGCCCGACTGCTTTGAAGGCGAGGCCGAGAGCGGCGCCTATCATGCCAGTGTTGGCGCCGCCGTTCGCGTGGAAAGCCTGACGTTCAGACCGGGATGAGGCGCGTCCAGCCGTGCTCATCGTTCGTTACGCCCTTCTGCAGACTGACGAGCTGCTGGCGCAGTTCGCTGGTCAGCTTGCCGGTCTGTCCGTCTCCGACCAGAAACTCGCCGCCGGCATGTCGAACCAGGCCGATGCCCGCCAGGACTGCGGCAGTGCCGCAAGCGAAGGCTTCGACGAGCCTGCCACTGGCGGCATCCTCTTGCCATTCCGCGAAGGAGTAGGGACGCTGCTCCACGCGCAAGCCCCTTTCTTCGGCGAGCACGATGACGGAAGCCCGGGTGATGCCCGGCAGGATCGTGCCGCCAAGGGGCGGGGTCACCATCGATCCATCATTCATCACGAAGAAGACGTTCATGCCGCCGAGTTCTTCGACCCAGCGATGCTCCGCGGCATCGAGGAAGACGACCTGATCGCAACCCCTCTTCGCGGCTTCCGCTTGCGCCACCAGGCTGGCAGCGTAATTTCCGCCGCATTTTGCAGCGCCGGTGCCGCCGTTGGCTGCACGGGTGTATTCGGTCTCGACCCACAGGGAGACGGCCTTCGCGCCGCCCTTGAAGTAGGCGCCGACCGGAGAGGCGATGATGCAGAAGACATATTCCTGAGCCGGACGAACGCCGAGAAACGCCTCGTTGGCGAACATGAAGGGGCGGAGGTAAAGGCTGGCGTCGCCGGACGGAATCCAGGCCTTGTCGACGCGGACCAGTGCTTCGACCGCCTTCAAAAAGAGTTCTTCGGGCACAGGAGGCATCGCCATGCGGGTCGCCGACTGCGCGAAGCGGCGTGCGTTCTCTTCAGGCCGAAAGAGCAGAATCCGGCCATCGTCTGCTTTGTAGGCTTTCATGCCCTCGAAGATTTCCTGCGCGTAGTGCAGCACGGCGCTCGCGGGATCGAGCTCCAAGGGCCGCCTGGGCGTAACCTTCGCGTCGTGCCAGCCCTTGTCGGCCGTCCATCGGGCCAGGACCATGTGATCCGTGAAGAGCTTCCCGAAGCCGGGCGTCTCCAGTGCCTGGATCCGGTCGGCATCCGAGACGGGAGACTTGTGGAGTTCGATTTTGATTTCAGGAGAGGCCGACGTCACGGTCATTGCTGGCACCTTGATAGCAAATAAAATGGTGGCGGCGACACTACCCCCGCCGAGCCGGTTTTGGAAAGGTCTGAAGCAGCCGGTTTCGGCTTTGATCAGAGGAATAATCGCTTGAGGTGGCTGACGTCGAGCAACAAATTTGGAACCGAGCGCCTTCGATCAGGGATGCGTCACCATCAAGTGAAACCGCGACATCAGCATTACCCGAAAGGCTTCGGTCGGTTCGGGAATTTCACTCCTATCGGGAATGACGTTCGCGAATTTTGCACCAAGGCCTTGGAATATGAGATCTCCGACTTGTCACCATGACAAGAAAATAGGTCAGCATTATTGACATAATTTCCGCCGCATGATTTGTCGGCGACATAGAAAATACGAGGAAACCTCCATGCTGAACTGGGACACCATGTTTGCGTCGCGATCGTCGCGCATGCGCGCATCCGAAATCCGCGAGCTCCTGAAGCTTCTCGACCAGCCTGACATCATTTCCTTTGCTGGCGGCATTCCGGATCCGGCGCTGTTTCCAGCCGACGAATTCCAGCGGGCCTATGCGGATATTTTCTCGGGTGCTGCGGTCAACTCGGCGCTGCAATATTCGGTCAGCGAAGGATACAAGCCGCTGCGCGAATGGCTGGCCGGGCAGATGGCGGCGCTCGGCATTCCCTGCGAACTCGACAACGTCTTCATCGTTTCCGGCTCGCAGCAGGGGCTCGATTATCTCGGCAAGCTCTTCCTGTCGCCCAATGATACCGCGCTCGTGACCTGGCCGACCTATCTTGGCGCCCTGCAGGCCTTCAACGCCTATGAACCGGCCTACGACCAACTGACGCTGAACGGCAACCGGACACCCGAATCCTATCGCGTTGCCGCGGCCGCTGCCGGCGGCAAGGTGAAGTTCGCCTATCTCTCGGCGGATTTTTCCAATCCGACCGGCGAAACGGTCGATCTCGATGGCCGCAAGAAGGTGTTGGCGCTTGCCGAAGAACTCGACGTCGCCGTCATCGAAGATGCTGCCTATCAGTCGCTGCGTTACGATGGCGATCCGATCCCGCCGATCCTGGCGCTCGAAATAGCCGAAAAGGGCCATATCAACGATACTCGCACGATCTATTGCGGCAGCTTCTCCAAGACCCTCGCGCCCGGCCTTCGCGTCGGCTTCATCGTCGCCAATGCGCCCGTCATCCGCAAGCTGGTGCTGATGAAGCAGGCGGCCGACCTGCATTCCTCGACGATCAACCAGATGGCGATATCGGATGTCGCCGTGCGCGGCTTCAACAAGCAGGTCGCCAAGATCAAAGCGGTCTACAGCCATCGCCGCGACTGCATGCTGGCAGCGCTCCAGAAGTACATGCCCGAGGGCACGGGCTGGACGAAGCCGGAAGGCGGCATGTTCATCTGGATCACGCTGCCGGAAGGCATGGACGGCGCCAAGCTGCTGGCGAAATCGCTCGAAACGGTCAAGGTCGCCTTCGTGCCCGGCAAGGCGTTCTTCGCCGACGGCTCCGGCGCCAACACCTTCCGCGTCAGCTTCTCCTGCGCGAATGAGCAGATGATCGAGGATGGGATTGGTCGGTTGGGTAGGATGATCGCTGAGGAGATTGGTGGGTGATTGCTTGAGAGATGAGAAGACGCCGCGGCACTCACCGCCGTCCCTCATTCCTGTGCTCGTCACAGGAATCCAGCCACGGCGCGTCCGCGCCGTGATGGACTCTTATTCGTGAAAGACTCTCTCGTGCCCAAGTCCTTGGGCACGCTGGATTCCTGTGACGAGCACAGCAACGAGGGAGGGGAGGGAACTACTTCCGCCTTCTTCTCTCAGAGGAAACGGGTAAGCGGTTTATCCTTCCATTGCCATGCTTTCGGCAAGCCAGCCAGGCGGAACAACAATCAAAAAATCGTCGTCCAGCCCTCGTTCGCCGTTTCGCTCTTGCCGTAGCCGACGCGGTCGGCGACCGCTCCGTCGGTGTTGCGCAGGATGATGTCGCCGCCCCGGTTGGCGAACTGCGGGCCGCCGGCGGCTGCGTCGAGCGCGATGGTGCGGATCTCGCCTGCGGCAAGCGCTCCCGACAGCGTCTGCGTCCGGCCGTTTTCGTCCTCCAGCTTCCAGCCATCGAGCGATACCGATATGTCGGAACGGTTGATAATCGTCACCGTCTCATTCTCGATGCCGCCTGCGCCGTTCACCGGGTTGATCAGCGCGGCGATGATGCGCAGGGATGAGGCGACGACCGGCTGCGGCCGGCGGGTGCCTTCGCCGCGGCCCTGGCCGCCGCGATTTTCCGAAACCGGATGGCCGGTCGCCGCATCGGTGTTCCAGTTCTGCGACTGGAAGCAGAGGAAGATTGCCGCCCATTCGTCGGTATCGGTGAAATGGACGAGCAGCGCTCCGTCCTGGTTCGGCCCGTTGGTGGCCTTGAAACCGCCACTGTCTCCCTGGTTCATATGGATATCGTGGATGCCGTTGCCCGGCTCGAATTCGAAATATTGGTCGGGTTTGTTGTGCTCGGGCCCCCAGGCTTCGCCGAAGGCATAGAAATGGATGTCGGGATCGGCAATGCCTTCGTCGACGATCGGCTCGATGAACTCGCGAAGATCGTTCTTCGGGCCGGAGAGCTGGAAGGGCGCGACGTTCATGTCCTCGCGCTCGATCAGGCCGCCACGGACATAATCGATCGCAAGCTCCGGACGATCCCTGCGGATGTCGGTCAAGCCCATCGGCAGGGCTTCGAGCGCCTCCGTCAGCGTCCCGTGCTTGAAATCGACGACGCTGGCATAGAGCAGGTCGTGCGGCGATTCCTTGGAGCGGACATTCAGCGCGATGCGGTAGCTGACGCCGTTCGCCTCGATGCGGATTTCGAGATGGGGATCGTTGTCGTCATCAAGGGCGAGCGCGCTCGCGGTGCCTTTCAAGACCTTGTAATTCTTCAGCATGAGAACCTCGCGGGAATGGCGGGACCTCACGATAACACGGCGAAGGCGCATCTTTTGTGATGGCTAAATCGCAGCGCGATCCCTCAGATTCGGTGCCACGATTTAGCTTTTTAATTTCACGCATGTCGTCCCCGCGAAACCGCTGCACACTTTTGCGCGACATGCTTGTCTTTCGCCGTGCAATGGCTGACTTGCAGCTTGGTGCTATTGCTGCAGATGTGGGCCAAAAAGCTCGAGGTCGGCTTCGCCGAGCCTGTCGCTCGCCGTGTTCAGCTGGTGCCAGTAGGGATAGATCACCGGCGGCAGGCTGACGGCGTCGAGACGCTTGCGCTCCTCTCTGGTGAGCTTCAGCTCTGCGGCGGCGATGTTGTCGCGGAACTGGGCTTCGGTGCGCCCGCCGATGATGACCGAGGTGACGGCCTTGCGGCCGACCAGCCAGGCGAGCGCCACTTGAGCGGCCGAAACGCCGCGTTCCTCGCCGATCGCCACCAGCGTCTCGACGATGTTCCAGAGGCGGTTTTCGTCGCGGATCGGCGGTTCGGTCCAGCCGGCGAACTGGCGCGTGCCTTCGGGAGCGGCCTGGTTGCGGCGGTGTTTGCCGGAGAGCAGACCGCCGGCAAGCGGGCTCCAGACCAGCACGCCGAGGCCCTGGTCAATCGAAATCGGCAGCAGCTCGTATTCGGCGTCGCGGGCTTCGAGCGTATAATGGATCTGCTGACTCACGAAGCGTTGGTAGCGGTGTTCGTTGGCAATGCCGAGCGCCTTCATGATGTGCCAGCCGGAATAGTTCGAGCAGCCGACATAACGCACCTTGCCCTGCCGGATCAGCGTGTCGAGCGCTTCCATCGTCTCTTCGAGCGGCGTCTGGCCGTCCCATTCATGCACCTGATAGAGGTCGATGACATCGGTCTTCAGGCGCTTCAGGCTGGCCTCGCATTCGCGAATCAGGTGGTAGCGCGACAGGCCGCAGTCGTTCGGGCCGTCGCCCATGCCGAAGCGGGCTTTGGTGGCGAGCAGCACGCCCTGCGGCCGCTTGCCGGCGAGCGCCTCGCCGATGATATTTTCGCATTCGCCTGACGAATAGACGTTGGCGGTGTCGATCAGGTTGATGCCGGCATCGATGCAGATGTCGATCATCTTCTTCGCCTCGGAGACGCCGAGATCGCCGACCATCTTCGCCCAACCGACGCCGCCGAAGGTCATCGTGCCCATGGTCAAAGTCGAAATCTTCAAGCCGGAACGGCCGAGCAGACGATATTCCATTGAAACTCCTCCTTCATCGAAACGCGATTGACGTACCTCAACGCAATAGCATGACAATGGCGGCATGTTCACGCCTGCGTGAGGGGTCGGCGAGATTGCGGGCGCCCGAGGCTAAGATCAATTGCGCGGCGCTGGGGCGCGGGCAGATCGTACAATATGTGATCGGCTTGTCGACGGAAATCGTTCTGGCGTGGAGACGACGCAGCGGGGGGCTGCCGCGGGTCAGGTCTCGTCCTTGTTCTTCTTGTGAATGTTGTCGCGGAGCGAAGCGATCGTATCGCGAATCTTGCTCACGGTCTCGGCGTCGAGACCGACGGCTTTGCCGATGCAGTCGAACACGTGGGTCGCGCGGCTCTTGAGGGATTGTCCCTTCTGCGTCAGGCGCACAAGCACCTGGCGCTCGTCGGCGGGATTCCGGTTGCGAGTGACGAGATCGACATTTTCCAGTCGCTTCAAGAGCGGGGTGAGAGTGCTGGAATCGAGGAAAAGCGTCTCGCCGAGATCCTTCACCGTGCGGTCGTCGCGCGCCCATAAGGCGGTCATGACGAGGAATTGCGGATAGGTCAGATCCAACTCGTCGAGCAGGGGGCGGTAAAGCTGATTGAAGGCGTGGCCTGCCGAATAGATTGAAAAGCAAAGCAATTCATCGATCTTCGGCACGTCGGCAACACCATTCGATGGCGTGTCTTTCATCACGTTCTCCTCTGCGCTCAATATAATTTGCGCACGATCTGTTTGCAAGCTATTGACGACGTGAACGATGAAGGTTATTTATATCGCACACAAATAAATCGTCCACAAATTAGATTCCGATTTGGAAACTTGAAGGCACGCGAACGTACCAGTTCGGCTCCTTTGAACTTCAACCGACGAAAGGAAATGACCCATGTTCAAGTTTGCTGCAGTCGTCGCCCTGGCGGGCGCTCTTCTTTCCGGGGCTGCCGTCGCTCAGTCGGCCAAACCTACCGTCGTCCTCGTTCACGGCGCCTTTGCCGATTCATCCAGCTGGAACGGCGTGGTCGAGATCCTGCGCAAGGACGGTTTCCCGGTCGTTGCTGCCGCCAATCCGCTGCGTAGCGTTTCCGGCGACGCCGCCTATGTTTCCGATGTCGTCGGCAGCATTGCCGGCCCCGTCGTCTTGGTCGGCCATTCCTATGGAGGGCAGGTGATCTCGACCGCCGCGAACGGCCATGACAACGTCAAGTCCCTGGTCTATGTCGCGGCCTTCGCGCCGGAGGCAGGGGAATCGGTTGCGGATCTCGCCGGCAAGTTTCCCGGCGGTACGCTGAGCGGAGCGCTGGCGGTTCCGGTGAAGCTCAGTGCAGGCGGCGTCGATCTTTCCATAGACCAGACCAAGTTCCATGACCAGTTCGCCAGCGACGTGCCGGCTGAGCAGGCTGCCCTGATGGCGGCGGCCCAGCGGCCGATCACCGAAGCGGCCCTGACCGAAAAATCCGGCGAGCCTGCCTGGAAGAAACTGCCGTCATGGTTTGTCTACGGCACCAGCGACAAGAACATCCCGGCCGCAGCTCTTGGCTTCATGGCCGAGCGGGCAGGGTCCAAGCTGACCGTCGTGGTCGATGGCGCATCCCACGTCGTGATGGTTTCGCAGCCGCAGAAGGTGGCGGAGCTCATCGAAGAGGCCGCGAAGTAACGTCTCTCTGAAGGGTGACGGCAATTCAGCAGCACAGGGCGCAGCGCAGCCGCTGCGTCCTGTCACATACCTGTCAACGACCCCTAATAAGGGAGGGTGACGCAATCCCGAGGACCCCTCCCATGAAGACGATCGTTTCCGCCGCTGCTCTTCTCGCCGCGAGCCTTTTTGCCATTCCGACCTCGGCCGCAAACCTCGTTCTCTACACCAGCCAGCCGAACGAGGATGCGCAGGCGACGGTCGATGGCTTCATGGTCGCCAATCCCGATATCAAGGTCGACTGGGTGCGCGACGGCACGCCGAAGATCATCGCCAAGCTCCAGGCCGAGATCCAGGCCGGCAACCCGGTCGCCGACCTTCTGCTCATCGCCGACATGGTGACGCTGGAGCGCTTGAAGCAAGACGGCAAGCTGCTCGCCTACAAGTCGCCGGAAGCCGCGCAATACGACGCCAGTCTCTATGACGCCGACGGCTACTATTACTCGACCAAGCTGATCACGACAGGCATCATGTACAACACCTCGGCCGGCATGAAGCCCGCGGGCTGGAAGGACCTGACCAAGCCGGAGGCCAAGGGCCTCGTCACCATGCCGAGCCCGCTCGCCTCGGGTGCGGCGCTCATCCACGCCCAGACACTGGCTGCCGTTCCCGGCCTCGGCTGGGACTTTTACAAGGCGCTTCAGGCAAACGGCGCGATTGCCGCCGGCGGCAACGGCGCCGTGCTGAAGTCGGTCGCCTCGGGCGAAAAGGCTTACGGCATGGTCGTCGATTACCTGCCGATCCGCGAGAAGGCCAAGGGCGCGCCCGTCGAGTTCGTCTTCCCGAGCGAAGGCGTTTCCGCCGTCACCGAGCCGGTCGGCATTCTCGCCAGCACCAAGAATGCGGAGGCGGCGAAGAAATTCGTCGATTACGTGCTCTCGGAAAAGGGCCAGGAAGGCTTCCTCAAGCTCGGCTATATCCCGGCCCGCAACGACATGAAGCTGCCGGAGGGTTTCCCGGCGCGCGACGCCATCAAGGTGCTGCCGATCAAGGCGGAGGAAGCTCTGAAAAATACCGATCAGGATCTGAAGACCTTCTCGGGCATTTACGGTTCGAACTGATCCTTCCATGCATGGTTATGTGAGATCGGGAAACAGCCAGCCCGCCTGGCTGTTTCCTTTTATCGTCATATCAGTCCTGATCCTCAGCGTGCTGCCGCTCGCCCGCCTCGCCATGGTCGGCATTGCGGCCTTCGCCAACGGCGGCGTCATCGATGTGCTGAGCGAACCGTCGCTCTGGCAGGCCACCTATTACACCATCGTCACCGCGGTCTTGGGCACGATCATCTCGCTTCTCATCGGCTGCCTCTTCGCCTTCCTGCTGACGCTGACCGATCTTCCCGGCAAAGGGCCGCTCAGCTTCTTCTTCGTGCTGCCGATGATGATCCCGCCGCAGGTGACGGCGCTTGCCTGGGTGCAGATGTCGGGGCCGTCGAGCCCGTTGTTGAAGGCGCTCTCGCTTGCGCCGCCGCTGGGGTCGCCGCAGCCGCTCTATTCGGTGGGCGGCATCGCGCTGCTCTATGGCGTGCAGCATGCGCCGCTGGTCTATCTGGCGCTCAGGGCCGGGCTGATGACGCTGCCGCGCGACGGTGTCGAGGCCGCGCGGCTTTCCGGCGCCTCGAGCCTCAGGGTGTTCCGCGACATCATCCTGCCGCTGTCGCTGCCCGGCATCATCGCCGGGGCGGCAATCTCCTTCGTCTCCTGCACCGGCAATTTCGGCATTCCCGCCATTCTCGGCATCCCCGCCTCGATCTATACGCTGCCGACGCTCATCTTCACCAAATTCTCAGCCTTCACCAGCCGCACCTTCGGCGATGTCGCCGTGCTCTCGGGCATCATCGCGATGATCTCGGTCGCAGGGCTGATGATCCAGGACCGGGCGCTCAGAGGCCGGGACTATCGTGTCATCGGCCTGTCAGGGGCAAGTGCCGCTTTCCAGCTCGGCCCCTGGCGCTTCCTTGCCACGCCGCTTCTCTGGGCGATCCTGTTCTTCATGCTGGCCGCACCCTTCTCCGCGCTCGTCGCCGGCGCGCTGGTGCCGGCCTATGGCGTGCCGCTCACCTTCAAGACCATGTCGCTGCATGCCCTTCAGGAGATCCTATTCCGGCAGGCGGTCACGCGCACGGCCTTTGTCAATTCGCTGTCGCTTGCCGGCGCCACCGCGCTTGGTCTGCTCGTCGTAACGGTGCTTGCGGCTTATGTGCTGACGCGGCGCAGAGACCTGGCGTCGCGCATCGTCGCCAGCCTGATCGAGATACCCTATTCGCTGCCCGGCATCGTCTTGGCGGTCGCCTTCATCCTGGTCTTCGCCGCACCCGTCCCGGTCCTCAACATCTCGCTTTACGGCACGATCTGGATCATCCTGATCGCCTATTTCTCCTCCTTTTTCGCCGTCAGCCTAAAACCGCTGATCAGCGCCTTCCACCAGCTCGATCCAGCGCTGGAAGAGGCCGCACGGCTTTCCGGCGCCGGCTTCGTCCGCCGACTCTTCGATATCATCGTGCCGCTGATTGCGCCCGCCGTCGGCGCCTCGGTCATCCTCGTCTTCCTGATCGCCTGCGACGAGCTGACGATCTCGGCGCTGCTCTGGTCGGCCGGCACCCAGACGCTCGGCGTCGCGATCTACAATCTCGATGACAGCGGCAGTTCCGACCTTGCTTCGGCGCTCTCAGTGCTCGTCGTGCTCATGGTACTCGTCATGATGCTGCTGCTCGAGCTTCTGGCCAAACGCCTTCCGAAAGGGGTGGTCCCATGGCGCAACTGATCCTCAATCAGGTGGCCAAGGATTTCGGCACCGGAAGGGCGGCCGTCAGCGGTTTTTCGCTCGATGTGCGCGAGGGCGGTTTCCTGGCGCTGCTCGGGCCTTCCGGCTGCGGCAAGACGACGGTGCTGCGGATGATCGCCGGTTTCGAGGCGCCTTCCGACGGCTCGATCCATCTCGGGGAGCGGCTGCTTGCCGATGCGGCGCAATCGCTGCCGCCGGAAAAGCGCAATATGGCGATGGTCTTCCAATCCTATGCGCTCTGGCCGCATATGAGCGTGGCCGACAATGTCGGCTATCCCCTCAAGGTGCACGGCATCTCGGGTGAGGCCTACCGGGCGAAAGTACAGGACGCGCTCTCCACCGTCCGGCTCGCCGATTACGCCGGGCGGCGGCCGGCCGATCTCTCCGGCGGCCAGCGCCAGCGAGTGGCGCTCGCCCGCTGCCTGGTGACGTCGCCTGACGTCGTGCTGCTCGATGAGCCGCTCGCCAATCTCGACCGGCACCTGAAGCAGGAGATGGAGGAGACCTTCCGCGAGTTCCACCAGCGCTCGGGCGCGACGATGATTTACGTCACCCACGATCAGAGCGAGGCGATGGCGCTCGCGACCGACGTCGCCGTCATGTCGGAGGGCCGGCTGCTGCAGGTGGCATCGCCGGCCGAAATCTATGCCCGGCCGGACGGCCGCATTGTCGGCGGGCTGATCGGGCGCGGCGCGATCCTGACGCTGCCTGTGATGGGCGGCGAACGCCATCTGGAGTGGGATGAGTTGCAGGATGCGCTGCAGGCGGCCAATATCGATGGCGCCGATATTCTGGTGCGGCCGGAGGATGTGATCATCGGCGGCGAGGGCGCTCCCGCGACCGTCGAATCCGTGCTTTTCGAGGGCGAGCGCTACGCCGTCAAACTGACGCTCGGCAACGGCCAGACGCTGCGCGCCTACAGCCGCGTCGTCGTCGAGGCCGGAGAAGCCGTGCGTGTCGTCATCCGCGCGGGGTGGCGGCTCTGATCGAGATAATCGCATCCGGGGGCGGCAAGAGGGGCGTTTGTCCGCAATTTTCTCGGCCCGCCACCTTTTCCTGCAGCGATTGCCGGATAAGGTACTGCGCGCAACCGGACTCATTCCATGTCGCTTCGCCTCGCCACTTTCAACGTCGAAAACCTGCTCACCCGTTTCGATTTTACGGGTTTTCGCAACCAGCTTCGCCAGGACCGCGTCATCAAGCTTTTCGAGGTGAACAGCGAGGGCGTCTATCAGCAGCTCGAGCAGGCGCGCGTGATCGCCGCCACCGATGATACGAGGCAGATGACGGCGCTGGCGATCGCCGATGCCGACGCCGATATCCTCTGCCTGCAGGAAATCGACAATATGGCCGCTCTTCAGGCGTTCGAATACGGCTATCTCTTCCGCATGGTCGGAAACGGCTATCGGCAGAAATTCCTGGTCGAGGGCAATGACAGCCGCGGAATCGATGTCGCCGTGCTGATGCGCGAGGAAACGCGCGACGGTCAGAAGATCGAGCTTCGGGATATCAGAAGCCATGCGATGGCGACCTATCGCGATTTCGATCTCTTCGACGAGGAACTGGCGCTTACCAACCGTATCGACGACAAGATCTTCAAGCGCGACTGCCTGGAGCTCGACCTCCTGATCGGCGGCAGGCCTTTCTCGCTCTATGTTGTGCATTTCAAGTCGATGGGCAATCCGCGCGACGGGCTGGACGGGCGGCAATCGACACTGCCGCTCCGTCGCGCCGAGGCGCGCGCCGTGCGTCGCATCATCGAGGACCGCTTCGGCGTCGGCCACACCGCCTCGAAGAGCTTTGCGATCTGCGGCGACATGAACGACTATCAGGAGCGCGTCGCCGTCGTTGGGCGGCGAGGCGCCGGTTATCATTTCGAGCATCAGGCGGAGACCGAAAGCGCGCTCGACGTCTTCAGCCATGACAGTTTTGCGGAAAATGTCGTCCGCCGTCGTCAGCCCCTCGACCGCTGGACGCTTTATCATGCGCGCGGGCCGCAGGAGCAGCACCTCTGCCAACTCGACTATATCTGGCTTTCGCCCGCACTTGCCGCCCATAATGCCGGCCGCCTGCCCGAGATCATCCGCAGCGGCCAACCCTACCGCACCATCTTCCCGCCGGGGCAGGAGGTGGAGCGTTATCCCCGTAGCGGCTGGGACCGGCCGAAGGCCTCCGACCATTGCCCCGTCGTCATGACACTGGATCTCCCCTGAAAGCGAACATGAAAACGAATTTGAGCAGAAATTTTCCGAACGCCGATTTTCCCGATGATTTCGCCGGCTGGCCGCCGGAGAACACGGTCTTCCCCATCGCCGGCGTTGATCTCCGCGTCCTGCCCGGCACTCATCCTTTCGTCGCCGCCGAGGAGACGGCGATCCGCGAGAATTGGGTGAGGGAGATCGCCGCCAACCCGGCGCTCTTCGATGGGCGGCTGATTTTCCAGCAGCGGCTGTCGCTCGGTAAGGAAGGAATTTCGGGTGAGGGCTACGTCACGCCCTTTTCCGCCTTCATGTACTGGCGCCGCCAGCCCCAACGCCAAGGCGGGCTGCACATCTTCGCCTATCCCGTGCTCGAAAGCTCCGACGGCGCGCTGGTTGCGATCCGCATGGGTGCGCACACCGCCAATCCCGGCCAGGTCTATTTCGCCGCCGGCTCGCTGGAACCCGAGGATATCTTCAACGGGCGCTGCGACATCGAAGCCAATATGCGCCGCGAGGTTCTCGAGGAAACCGGCCTCAATCTTTCCGATTCGGTGGCGGGGCAGCAGCTCTTTTCCAGCCACGCCAGGCGTACGGTGACGTTGCTGAGGCTCTTCCGTTTCGACCTGACGGCAGACGAGATGGTCGATCGGATCGAGGCCCACATGCTGGTCGCCGAAGACAAGGAGATCGCGGGTGCGGTGGCGATCCGTTCGGCTGATCGTGACGCGTATCCGTATAACATCTCCATGCTGCCGGTGATTGACTGGTATTTCGGGAAGAGTGGCGCATAGGGCGCGGCAATCGGAGGCCGCCCTCGTCCTTCGGGGCCCCTTTCGGGGGTACCACGCTCGTCAAGCGCTTCCGAGAAAAAATCGATTTTCATTAACGATCCCGCGCAAATTGCGGGCTGCCGACGTCTCGTGCCGGAGACGGGTTGTTCTTACCCGAGTTAGCGCCTTGCACTCGGTCGCATGGTCGGGCAGGTTGGCGGCGCGACGATCGATTCAAGGAGGCCGATGTGGCGCGAAGCTACAGCGTCTATGACGTGTTCACCGATCGAAAGCTTGCGGGCAATCCGCTGGCGGTGGTTTTCGACGGCGACAATCTCAGCGACGAGGCGATGCAGGCGATCACCCGGGAGATCAATCTCTCCGAAACGGTTTTCGTGCAGCCTTCAACCAATCCCGCCTACGCGGCGAAGCTCAGAATCTTCACGCCGGGCCGCGAGCTGCCCTTTGCCGGTCATCCCACAGTCGGCACGGCGGTGGCGCTGGCCGAGCGGGCTCATGGCGCAGCGGCGCTCGATCTCGTCATGGTGCTTGAGGAAAATGTCGGGCCGGTGCGTTGCGCCGTGCGGCTGAGGCAGGGCGAGGCGAGCTTTGCCGAATTTGACCTGCCGCGCAAATCGCAGCAGGCCGTCATGCCGCTCGACAAGCTCGGTATTGCCGATGCGCTGTCGTTGAAGGTCACCGAAATCGGCTTCGAAAACCACGTTCCGTCGGTCTGGAGCGCCGGCGTTCCGTTTCTGCTCATTCCGGTGCACGATGTCGGCACGGCGCAGCGGGTGGAATTCGATCCGCAGCTTTGGGAAAAGATCGTGCCCTTCGTCGATGGCGCGCTGGCCTCGGCCTATGTCTATTGCCGCGGCGGCGTCAACCACGTGGCGAAGTTCCATGCGCGCATGTTCGCCAGCGGCATGGGCATCGTCGAGGATCCGGCCACCGGGGCGGCGGCGGCCGCTCTCTCCGGCGCAATCCGCCATTTTGACCGGCTGACCGACGGGCACCACCCGATCATGATCGAGCAGGGCGTCGAGATGGGCCGTCCGTCCTTCATCCACCTGCATATCGATGTCGAAGGCGGGACGATTTCCAACGCGCGGATCGGCGGCCAGGCGGTGCGACTGGCGAGTGGCACACTCGATCTTTGAGTTTATGAGAGCGCCGCGCTCCGGCAGGCGGGACGCTCTATCATCTTGAATTGGCGCATCATCCCTCGCGGAGATCGTTTCCGATTTTTAGGATTGTGCGCCGCATTTCGGCGCTGCGGAAAAATCTTTGAGATTAACCAAAGAATTTTCGCTGATGCGCTGGACAAGCCTGCCGATCCTGTTTATACGCCCCGTCACACCGCGCAGCCAAGCGCGAACGGGTGATTAGCTCAGTTGGTAGAGCAGCTGACTCTTAATCAGCGGGTCGTAGGTTCGAGCCCTACATCACCCACCAATCTTCTTGAAAAGATCGAGATTTTTAAATTCGGACCGGGCTTCCGGTTTGATGGAAATCGTTCCAGAAACGGAAGATCTGGTTGATACTGGCTGCACCGACACGCTTGCCCTATGTTCTTCTCCGAAGCTGGAGGGTTTCATGAAAAGCGTCGTCTTTGCCGTTGCCTTGTCGCTGTCGTCGCCGGCTCTTGCTGGCGGCGTGATGGAAGTCAAAGCGAGCGCACATAGCTGCGGCGAGATTGCGCAGATCATCCGTCAGAATAAGAAGGTCTTCGTTCGAGTCGGTTTTGGCGGGCGCAGTTTTCGGTATCCGCCGGCGCAATGCAGCCTGGGCGACAAGCGCAGCACGGCGAGTTTCCGCGATGCTGAAGGGCGGCAGTGCGTCCTTGATTATGCCTGCGTCTATGATCCCGCCTCGCTTTACAATTTCCCCTGACAATGCGGCAACTGTCTTAACTCTTTGAGAACCATTGACAAATGGGAGCGAAACTCCTTGAACCCGGAGCCTCAATGCCAGGGAAATGTCATGTCAGAGCAGCCTGGCTTTAGCATCGGGGCCGCCGTAACCGGTTGGCCACCTTCAGAAGTGGATCTGGCTGCCTCTATTTTGCGAGCACATAAAAGCTATGCGCTCGCTACTATCGCAACCTGCTGGCCGACGCCAACTTCTTGAGAGATCAGCTCCTTATCGCCAGCAGTCTGATGTCGAAAAATATCGTGCGCCGCTTGAAGGCTCAGAAAGAGCGTCTTGTACCATGAAGCACCAGAAGGGCATCGACCTTGTCAGGTCTGGCGCCGACGCCGGCTACTCAGTCAACGAAGGCAGCCGACGAGGGGCTTCAGGACTGGGCTCGACCAAACCTGCGAGAAGGGCCACGGCCTATGGCGGGGATCAGCTGACATTGGCCGAGGTCAAGAAAGGGGAGAGCCTCAGCGCGAGGTGCGTGGCATGCTGTCACGAAGCCCGGATCGACCATTCGGAGCTCGCGCGACGGTTCGGCGCCAGTACGATGATCGGCATGCCGACGCCAAGGCTGCGGTGCGGATCGTGCGGCAATAAGGGTAACAACAGATGGATTGCGGATGGAGGGGCATCGCATCACTAGGCACCACACGTCAGGCGATGGTCGCTTTGAATGAGAGCGGGCGGGAATTCCTGCTCCGACGCGGTGCAGGCGAATTCCCTACTGGCCCTCTGGGCCGAGCGCCCTACTTCAGCCCTCCCATCCAGGAGTTACCCATGAAAAGTGTCGTCGTGGCCGTCGCGTTATCGCTGTCGTCGGCAGCCTTTGCCGCCGAGACGGTGGAAGTCAATGCCAGGGACCACAGCTGCGCGGAACTCCGACGCGTCATTCAGCAGGAAAAGCGGGTCTTCGTGCGCATGGGATTCGGCGGCCGCAGCTTTCGTTATCCGCCGGCGAGGTGCAATCTGGGGGACAAATACGACACTGCGCGAGTGAGAGACGCAGACGGCAAGATCTGCCTCCTCGACCATGAGTGCGTCTACGATCCTCAGTCTTTCTATAACAGAATCCCCAACTAGCCTTTGAATCCCAGCGTCGCTCGACCAATCGAGCCTGCGAAAGCGCCGGCCCGGTCCGGACCGATGGCGGCGATGTCGACACGATGGAGAGCCATTCCGGCGGCAGTTACAAGACCTCCGGTAGCCGAGACCGCTTTTCCAGACCGGCAGAGCCTTAAGGGTCCGACGGCAAGAAATCAATAAAGGCAGGTAGCCGGACTGGTTCGGAGTTGGTGACGAGAACAAGAAAAAAGGCCGGGCGAAACTCGCACCGAGCTTCCTCGATCTGTCTCAATGACGGCTGCCAGTACATCCGTGGTCAGCCGTCAGAGACAAATTTAATAATCTCTAAATAAGTGCCGATTGCGGTTATTCAAGGGCCGGCCGCACAAAAGAAGCTCGTGCCCGCGCGTCACCCTGAGATTGCGGTCACCTTAGGATCATACGCATCTTCGATGCATAGATCCTCCTTGGCGTGTCCTGGCCGGACGCGCCAAGGAGGTATCTAGCGCGGCTCCTTTCGACCGGCAGCGGTTACTGCTGAGCAGGAGCGGCCGGCGGGGTAGCCGGTGCGGGTGCCGGAGCAGGCGTTGCGCTGTTATCGGTCGGAGCGATCGGCTTAGCCGGGGCCGGCTCGGACTGGGTCGTGGAGGCTGTCGTATCCGGCGAAGTGCCGGGAGGTGTGCTGCTCCACTGCGAATAGGCGAATGCAGCAACAGCGATCACGGCCAATGCAGCAACCCAAACAACCCACGTATTGCTGCTGCGCGTCGTCGGCGTCGTGCGCAGATCCAGGTTCGGGTTCAGCGGGCGGTTCGGATCGTTGGCATTATTGGGGTCGTACGTCATGGTACTTTCTCCTCTTTCGGTGATGAAGTAATGGATCAGTGGGACTTTTGTTCCATTCTGGGGCCGAAGTGCCTGTGTTGGCGGGATTTTTGAGCCTGGAGCGGCTTCTTGAGCGGAAAGCAAAAGGCAATTGCGGGGATGACGCCTGAGGAGATCGTGCTGTCATACGCACAGCACAGCCGCCGTATAGACGGGCATAACCGCAGCGGAAGCGTCGTTCTTGACAGGACGGGGTGTCTTTGCCAATGCTTTGGATCTGGGGTCGCGATCACCCCACGAGGCGTCATGCTGAAGAATCGCGTCCGGTAAACCCGATCAACGGAGGACGCGTCATGCCGTCATTTCTCGAAATTTCTCCCGACAAGCTCAGCCGCCTCATTGGTACTCCTGGGGCGCCCTGCATCATCGACGTCCGCACGGACGAGGATTTCGGGCTCGATCCGCGCCTGGTGCCGGGCTCGATCCGGCGCGACCACGCCGAGGTTGCGTCCTGGGCTGATAGCATCAATGCCGATGCCGTCGTCGTGGTCTGCCACAGGGGCGCCAAACTCAGCCATGGTGTCGCCGCCTATCTCAGGCATGCCGGGATCGAGGCGGAAAGCCTCGAAGGCGGCTTCGAAGCCTGGGTCGCGGCGGGACCCGTCGTGCCCGAGGCGAAGCTGCCGCGTCGCGACGGGCAGGGACGCACCGTCTGGGTGACACGGGCGCGGCCAAAAATCGACCGCATTGCCTGTCCCTGGCTGATTCGGCGTTTCGTCGATCCGAATGCCGTCTTCCTGTTCGTGCCGGCGCCTGAAGTTGTCGCCGTCGGCGAGCGCTTCGGGGCTGCGCCCTTCGATATCGAGGACGTGTTCTGGAGCCATCGTGGCGAGCTCTGCACCTTCGACGTGATGGTCGAGGAGTTCGGCCTGGCCTCCGAACCGCTCTTGCGCCTGGCGCGGATCGTCAGGGCGGCGGATACGGCCAGGCTCGATCTCGCGCCCGAGGCATCCGGTCTGCTTGCCGCCTCGCTCGGCCTCTCGAGAATGTATTCCGACGATCTGGAGCAGCTCGAGGCCGGAATGCTTCTCTACGATGCCTTCTTCCGCTGGTGCCGCGATGCGACCGAAGAGACCCACAACTGGCCCGCGCCGAAAAAGAGAGTATGAGATGGTCGACATGACGGAGAATGCGCCCGCCGGACAGGCGGGCAAGAAGGACGCGGGCGAGGGGCATCACCACGGCGTTTCGTTTGGGGAGGCGTTCCGGGTGTGGCTGCGCGTCGCCGCCTTGAGCTTCGGCGGCCCGGCCGGCCAGATCGCCGTCATGCACCGCATTATCGTCGACGAGAAGCGATGGATCGGCGAGCACCGCTTTCTGCATGCGCTGAATTATTGCATGCTGCTTCCTGGCCCCGAGGCGCAGCAGCTCGCTGTCTATATCGGCTGGCTGATGCACCGCACATTGGGCGGTCTCGTTGCCGGCGTGCTCTTCGTGCTGCCGGGCTTCCTGTCGATCCTCGGCCTCAGCTACATCTACGCGGCCTATGGCAGCGTCGGCATCGTCGCCGGCCTGTTCTTCGGCCTGAAAGCGGCCGTCCTTGCCGTCGTCGTGCAGGCCGTCATCCGCATCGGCAGCCGGGCGCTGAGGAACCGCGTCATGCTTGCCGTGGCGGCCGCGGCCTTCGTCGCCATCTTCTTCCTCCACGTGCCGTTCCCGCTGATTGTGTTGGCCGCCGGAATCATCGGTTTCTTCGGCGGCAGGCTCGGTCTCGACGCCTTCAAGGCGGGCGGCGGCCATAAGGCCGCAAGCGGCGCGATGCTGTCGGATGCGGAATCGGCGCTAGGCGAGGGTATTCCGGCGCATGCGCGCGCCAACCTCGCCTGGTCGATGCGCATATCAGCTATACTGCTCGCCCTCTGGCTGGTGCCGGTCGCCACCCTTTACGCGTTCATCGGCCCAGGTGACGTCTTCAGCCAGATCGGCCTGTTCTTCAGCAAGATGGCGGTCGTCACCTTCGGCGGCGCCTATGCCGCGCTCGGCTATGTCGCGCAGGAGGCCGTGCAGCATTTCGGCTGGCTGAAGCCGGGCGAGATGCTGGACGGTCTCGGCATGGCCGAGACGACGCCGGGGCCGCTGATCATGGTGCTCCAGTTCGTCGGCTTCATGGCCGCCTTTCGCAATCCCGGCTCGCTCGATCCGATGCTTGCCGCCACCCTTGCTGCGATCCTGACGACATGGGTAACCTTCGTGCCCTGTTTCCTCTGGATCTTCCTTGGTGCGCCCTTTATCGAAAAGTTGCGCGGCAATGTCGCGCTTGCCGGGGCAATGTCGGCGATCACGGCGGCGGTGGTCGGCGTCATTCTCAACCTCGCCATCTGGTTCGGCCTGCATACGCTGTTTGCCGAAGTCGCGCAGGTCAGTTTCGGAAACCTGCGGCTCGATATTCCACAGCTGCAATCTGCCGTACCGGCGGCGATCGCGCTCTCTGTCGCCGCCGCCATCGCACTTTTCCGCTTCAAGACCTCGGTTATCACGACGCTCTTCGGCTGTGCGATCGCTGGCATGCTCTGGACGCTGGCGATAAACTGATCAGGCCTCTGTTCCCTCGGCGGGAACGCGGGTTGCGAGCATCTTGTCGATGCGCATGCCGTCCATGTCGAGCACCTCAAAGCGCCAGTCTTCGAAGAGGAAGGTTTCGCCGGCTTCCGGGATATGCTGGAGCTGATGCAGCGCGAAGCCCGCCAGCGTATGAAAATCGGCGTCGGGGCGATCCTTGAGGCCCAGCCGTTCGAAGGCGTCGAAGGCCGGCATCATCGCGTCAATCAGCAGCGAACCGTCTTCCCGCACGACAATGTCGGGCTCCTCGTCGGCGCCCGGCAGATCGCCGGCGATGGCTTCGAGCAGGTCGGTCTGGGTGACGATGCCTTCGAGACTGCCATATTCGTCGACGACGATGGCGAGGCGAACGGGCGACGCCTTGAAGCTGTCGATGACGCGCACGACCTTGCTACCCTCGTGCAGCACCAGGGGCTGCTTGATCACCTCCAGCGGCCTGACCTTGCCGCCGTCGAGGACCTGATCGAGAAGATCCTTCTTCAACACCATGCCGATCGGTTCGTCGATCGAGCCGCGGGCGACCAGCAACTGCTCATGGCTGCACTCTCGGATCGTCTTCAGAATCTCCGCCTCGCTGTCGTCGGCATCAAACCATTCGATGTCGAGACGCGGGGTCATGATGTCGGAGATCGGCCGGTCGCCGATGTTGAATACCCGCTCGACGAGTTGCTGCTGCACCTGGTTCAGAAGACCGGCCTCCTGGCTCTCGGCGACCAGCAACTTTAACTCCTGCGGGGAGTGGAACGAGGATTCTCCGGTTCCGGCGCGAAGGCCGACCGCCCGCAGCACAAGGTTGCCCATACCGTTCAAGGTGAAGATCGCCGGCTTGAACAATAGCAGGAAGAGGCCGAGGGGACGCACGACGGCAAGCGAGGTCGCCTCGCTGCGCTGCAGCGCCAGGCTTTTCGGCGCAAGTTCGCCGAGCACGATGTGCAGCGCCGTGATGATGACGAAAGCGATGACGATGGAGACGGTATGGGCGCCGGTTGTCGCCCACGGTTCAGGCAGCCAGGAGAGCAGCGGTTCGATCAGATGGGCGAGCGCCGGCTCGCCTACCCAGCCCAGAGCCAGCGACGAAATGGTGATGCCGAGCTGGGTTGCGGCGAGATTAGCATCGAGATTGTCGATGGCGCGCTGGAGAGCGGAGGCGTTCATGCGACCGGCCGCGACAAGCTCGGTAACACGGCTGCGCCTCATCGAAACCAGTGCGAATTCTGCGGCGACGAAGAAGCCATTGGCAGCGACGAGAAAGAACACGGCTAGTATCCCGACAAAGTCGAAGAGCCCGCCCGCGGATTCGGACATATTTTGCTTACCCCTGAATTGATGCGAGTCCGAAACTACACGCTCGCACAGAGCTGGCAAGGCGCGGCCGCCATTCTTGCGATGCCGCGGCGCTTATCGCTTCGGCGCTTCGAAGAGCTCGACAGGGTTTCCGGCCGGGTCTTCCAGCAGGATCTGCTTGCCGCCGATGCCCTGGACTATGTCGTTGCGAAAATGCGCGCCCGCCTGGCGCAGTTTAGTGACTTCGGCTTCGAGGTCGGCGACTTCGATCTGGATGCGGTTCCATCCACCGGGCTCCGGCCATCGTCCGTCCGGCATCGCCTGGGAGGCTCCGCCCGGTCCGGTTGTGCCGCTGACGAGCAGACGAAAACCGTCCCTCGTCAGAATAGCGAAGCTCGGGGCCGGGTGAAGCGCGACCGAAAAGCCGAGATGCCGCGTGTAGAATTCCAACGCGGCGTCGACGTCGTCAACGATATAACGCATGCTGATGCCGGGCATGATTTCCTCCATCATCTTTAAGGCGAGCGATCCCGAACGACGGATCCAATGGCCCCAGGCGCTCGATCGAAGGTGCGGAGCAGCGCTCCGTTATTTGAATCTGCGCCCAATTCCGCACAAAATCGAATCCGATCCTCGGGACTATGCGTCGATCGCGTCGTGTCGGGAAGAACGGCAGTTCACTGGAGTGTGTAAAATTAAACTAAAACGCCGATTGGGAATGGATGAGGGCGGTGAAGGGATAAGCACAGTCGCTCTCCCCGCCTTCCTCATTCCTGTGCTCGTCACAGGGATGAGGGTGGGTGAGGTGACGCCTGCCCTAAACCTTCCGGCGCACAGCGGCGATGATGCCAAGCAGTCTCTTCGGCATCAACCTTCACATCGCCCTCATGCGTCGACGGATGCAGCCCCTCGACCGGCGGCAACGGATCGCATTCCTCGCAGACGCAGCGATATCGTTTGATCGCTGTCGCCTTCATGCCGCCTGCCGGCTCCAGCTGGCGAAGGGGTCGGGCAGGTTGCGCCAGCGTTCAGGTGTGAAGGCATCACTTTCCACCAGACAGGCGTCGAGTTCGCTGCTGATCCACGCGTCGTCCATCGGGTCGGCGCCGATGAAGACGATTTCCTGGCGACGGTCGCCCCATACGGGGTCGAGATAGGGGCCGATGGCGCTGAGGAAACCGGGCGCGTCGGGCCATTGTTCGCGCGGCACGGAAGCCCACCACAGGCCCATCTTGCCGGTGCGCACGATCGCGCCGGCCTGGCTGATCTCGCCGACATGGTGCGGTCGGGTCGCCAGCCAGAAGAAGCCCTTGGCGCGCACCACGCCCGGCCATGTCCGATCGAAAAAAGCCTGCAATCTTGCCGGATGGAAGGGCCGCTTCTCGCGATATACGAAGGAGCGAATGCCGTATTCCTCGGTCTCCGGAACGTGATCCCTGAAGCCGTGCAGTTCCTTGTACCAGAGCGGATGGGTCTCGGCCCTCTCGATGTCGAAACGGCCGGTGCCAAGCACCTCCGCGAGCGGCACCTTGCCGAAATCCGCCTCGATCAGCTTCGCATCCGGATTGAGGCCGATGATGATCTTGCGTGCGGCGTCGCGCTGCTCGTCGCTTGCCGTGCCGATCTTGTTCAGCACCACGACATCGGCGAATTCGATCTGCTCGACCAGCAGGTCGACGATCATCCTGTTGTCGCCGTCGCCTGCGGTTTCGCCGCGGTCGGCGAGGAGATCGGCCGAGGCATAGTCGGCCAGCAGATTGGCGGCATCGACGACGGTCACCATCGTATCAAGCCTTGCGACATCGGACAGGCTTTCACCGTTCTCGTCGTTGAATTCGAAGGTGGTGGCGACGGGCAGGGGTTCGGCGATGCCTGTGGATTCGATCAGCAGGTAATCAAAGCGGCCCTGATCTGCGAGCTGACGCACCTCCTTCAGCAGGTCGTCGCGCAGAGTGCAGCAGATGCAGCCGTTGGTCATCTCGACCAGCTGTTCCTCCGTGCGAGAGAGATTGGCGCCGCCATCGCGCACCAGTGCGGCGTCGATGTTCACCTCGCTCATGTCGTTGACGATCACGGCGACGCGCAGGCCCTCGCGATTGGCGAGCACATGGTTGAGCAGGGTCGTCTTGCCGGCGCCGAGAAAGCCGGAGAGCACCGTGACCGGAAGTCTGTTGTCCATGGGAACCTCATCGGATCGATATTTGATGTTATATCATTACATCTGTGGCGACGAAAAAAGGCGGAACGGGGTCATCCGCCTCTTTCCGCCTCAGCTCTCCCCGGGAGGCCTTTTATCAAGGCGCTCCCGCGCGTCGCATGAATGTCATGCGCTGGAGAGGCAGGCCTTCATGCTGTCGGCAATGCCGCGCATGAGGGTGAAGTAGAGATCGGGGCCGGCCTTGAGGGTCGCTGCTTCCGGATCGAGCACACCTGATTTGGCGCTCGTGCCTTCGATGACGACCTTGACGAGGCGCGGCTCGAATTGCGGTTCGGCAAAGACGCAGGTTGCGCCGAGTTCGCCGACCTTGCGGTGGATTTCCGACACGCGCTCGGCGCCGGGAATGGTTTCCGGGCTGACGGTGATCGAGCCGGCGACGCGGATGCCGTAACGGTTCTCGAAATATTGGTAGGCGTCGTGGAAGACGACGAAAGGCTTGTCCTTGACGGGGGCGACGGTGGCGGCGATCTCCTTGTCCAGCGCCGTCAGCTTATCGTCAAGCGCCTTGGCATTGGCCTGATAGGTCAGTGCATTGGCGGGGTCGGCGGCGACCAGTGTCGTGGTGATGACAGTCGCCATCGCCTTGGCATTCATCGGGTCGAGCCAGAGATGCGTGTCGAAGGCGCCGTGGCCGTGCTCATGCTCTTCATGATCATCGTGATGCGCGTGGCCACTGTCATGTCCGGGCTCAGCCGCATGATCGTGGCCATGGTCATCTTCGGCGGCATCCGCTTGCTCGGGGGCGCTTTCGTGGTCCCCGTCGTCATGCGGCTCGAAGGCGCCGCCTTCGCGGAAGGGCAGCTTGGTTAGTCCTGGAGCGTTGTCGAGTTCGACGACACTGGCGTTCGAGCCCAGCGTCTCGAGCGGCTTTTCCAGGAAAGCCTCCAGGTTCGGGCCGACCCAGAAGACGACCTTCGCCTCCTGCAAGGTCCGCGCGTTCGAGGGCTTCATGCTGTAGGTGTGCGGGGAGGCGGCGCCATCGACGATCAATTCCGGCTCGCGCACGCCCTGCATGATCGCCGCAACCAGTGAGTGGATCGGCTTGATCGAGGTGACGACGACGGGCGCATCGGCAGCCCGCATCGTCCCGGCCAAGAGCAGGGCGGGGATCGCAAGGACCGGGATGGCGAGGGCAGCCGAAATTCTGAGGGCCAGGGTTTTCAGGGCAGGCCCCAAGGCGCGTTTCATCATCTGCTCCGCTTGAATTACAAATGTTATGTTATTACATCAATTGCGTTATGCTATAACGTGTGCAATAGCAGGATGCAACAGCGCTTTCGGAAAATTTGATGCTCTCTCCCGCAAATACCAAGGGCGAACGGCTGGTTTCGCTCGAAAATGTCGGCGTGTTGCGCGGCGGCCGCTGGCTGGTGCGCGGCGTGGAATTTTCCGTTTCGCGCGGCGAAATCGTCACGCTGATCGGGCCGAACGGCTCGGGCAAATCGACGAGCGCCAAGGCGGCAATCGGTGTGCTGAAGCCGGACGAGGGCAGGGTGGAGCGCCTCTCCGGCCTCAAGGTAGGCTATGTCCCGCAGAAGCTTTCGATCGACTGGACGCTGCCGCTGACGGTGCGCCGACTGATGACGCTGACCGGGCCGCTGCCAGAGCGCGACATACAGGCCGCACTCGAAGCCGCCGGCATTGCCCACATGATTGGCGCCGAGGTGCAGCACCTTTCCGGCGGTGAGTTCCAGCGGGCGCTGATGGCCCGGGCGATTGCCCGCAAGCCTGACCTGCTGGTGCTCGACGAGCCGGTGCAGGGGGTGGATTTCTCCGGCGAGATCGCGCTCTACGACCTCATCAAATCGATCCGCAACGCCAGCGGCTGCGGCGTCCTGCTGATCTCGCACGATCTCCATGTCGTCATGGCCGAGACCGATACGGTGATCTGCCTCAACGGCCATGTCTGCTGCCGCGGCACGCCCGAGGCCGTCAGCCGCAGCCCGGAATATGTGCGCCTGTTCGGCAGCCGGGCGGCTCAGACGCTCGCCGTCTACAGCCATCATCACGACCACACGCACCTGCCGGATGGTCGCGTGCTGCATGCGGACGGCTCAGTGACCGACCATTGCCATCCCGAAGATGGACATCACGCGCATGAGCACGCTCACGATTCCCGTGAGCATGCACATGGCCAAGATCATAGGCATGCGCATGCCCACGCTCATGGCGATCATCATGGGCACGATCATGCTCATGAACATGCCCATTCCCGCAGCGGGGAGGGCCGCCATGCTTGACGATTTCTTCGTGCGCGCCATCCTTGCCGGCGTCGGGCTGGCGTTGACGACCGGGCCGCTCGGCTGCTTCATCATCTGGCGGCGCATGGCCTATTTCGGCGATACGATCGCCCATTCGGCGCTGCTCGGCGTCGCGCTTTCGCTGCTCTTCGAATTCAACCTGACGCTAGCCGTCTTCGCTGTCGCCGCGCTCGTCTCGGTGCTGCTGCTCTTCCTGCAGAAGCGCCAGGCGCTGTCGGCCGATGCGCTGCTCGGCATCCTCTCGCATGCGACGCTGGCGATCGGCCTCGTCATGGTCGCCTTCATGAGCTGGGTCAGGATCGATCTCATCGCCTTCCTGTTCGGCGATATCCTCGCCGTGTCCACCACCGATATTGCGCTGATCTGGGGCGGCGGGCTGTTCGTGCTGGCGGCGATCGCCTGGCTCTGGCGGCCGCTGCTCGCGGCCACCGTCAATGCCGAGCTTGCCGAGGCCGAGGGGCTGAGACCCGAGCGGGCGCGGCTGTTCTTCATGCTGTTGATGGCCGTCGTCATCGCGATTGCCATGAAGATCGTCGGCATCATGCTGATCACCTCGCTGCTGATCATTCCGGCGGCGGCGGCGCGGCGCTTCTCGGTCACGCCGGAGATCATGGCTGTGCTGGCCTCGCTGATCGGAGCGGCCGCCGTCGTTGGCGGGCTGTTCGGCTCGCTGACCTACGACACGCCGTCCGGTCCTTCGATCGTGGTCGCGGCGCTGATCCTCTTCATTCTCAGCCTGCTTCCCGTCAGGCGCCGCGCGCTCGCGCAAGGACAAGGCTCATGACAACACCGCAACTCACCAAGAACCAGTCGCTGGTCTTCGAGGTGCTTGAGAAGGCCGAGGGGCCGCTCAGCGCCTATACCATCCTCGACAAGCTGCGCGACCATGGTTTTCGCGCGCCGCTGCAGGTCTACCGGGCGCTGGAGAAGCTGCTCGAATATGGTGTCGTGCACCGGCTCGAAAGCATCAGTTCCTTCGTCGCCTGCGCCCATCCGGGCGACAATTGCCACAGCCACGGCATCGTCGCCTTTGCCATCTGCGAAAGCTGTGGCCAGGTGATGGAATTCCACGATCACGAGGTCGACCACCGGCTGATGAGCTGGGTGCGCGGGCAGAAGTTCAAGCCCGAGAAGACCACGATCGAGATTCGCGGATTGTGCGAGGCCTGCGCGGCGTAAGACGGGGAGCCGTCCCGTTGCAAACAACAGGGCGCTCAAAAGGATAAGGCCGGCAAACCGGCCCTCCACATGCTGACAACCTTTTTCCGTCCGAGTCAGCCTCGCGCTGGCTTCGAGGATCTGCTTGGTGCGACCGCACGGAGATGCTCGCGACAAGCGCGAGCCTCAGGAAAGAGGGGTTCGCCCGCTCTGCCGGCCAGCGGAGTGGCGCGGGCAAACCGCCTCAATCGTTCCGATCAGTTTTTGCCGGAACCGCCCTTGCCGGCACCATCATTGCCGCCCTTGCCGGCGCCGTCATTGCCGCTGCTGCCCGCGCCGTCGTTGCCGCCCTTGCCGGCGCCGTCATTGCCGCTGCTGCCCGCGCCGTCGTTGCCGCCCTTGCCGGCGCCATCATTGCCGCTGCTGCCCGCGCCGTCGTTGCCGCCCTTGCCGGCACCATCATTGCCGCTGCTGCCCGCGCCGTCGTTGCCGCCCTTGCCGGCGCCATCATTGCCGCTGCTGCCCGCGCCGTCGTTGCCGCCCTTGCCGGCACCGTCATTGCCGCTGCTGCCCGCGCCGTCGTTGCCGCCCTTGCCGGCACCTCCATTGCCGCTGCTGCCCGTGTCGTCGTTGCCGCCCTTGCCGTGGCCGTGATCTTCCCCGTCCTTGCTGCCGCCGTGATGGTCTTTTCCACCCTTACCGGGTTCGTCCTTGGCGTGGTCGTGATCCTTCCCGCCTTTGCCGCGGCCGTGATCATCGTGGTCCTTGCCGCCCTTGTCGCCTTTGTCGCCCTTGTCGCCCTTGCCGCCCTTGTCGCCTTTGCCGCCCTTGTCGCCCTTGTCGCCCTTGCCGCCCTTGTCGCCTTTGTCGCCCTTGCCGCCCTTGTCGCCTTTGCCGCCCTTATCGCCCTTGTCGCCCTGGTCGCCGCTGCCGCCCTGGTCGCCGCTGCCGCCCTGGTCACCGCTGCCGCCCTGTTCACCGCTACCGCCCTGATCACCGCTACCGCCCTGATCGCCGCCACCGCCCTGATCGCCGCTGCCGCCCTGATCGCCGCCACCGCCCTGATCGCCGCTGCCGCCCTGATCGCCGCCACCGCCCTGATCGCCGCTGCCGCCCTGGTCGCCGCTGCCGCCCTGATCGCCGCTGCCGCCCTGGTCGCCGCTGCCGCCCTGATCGCCACTGCCGCCCTGGTCGCCGCTGCCGCCCTGATCACCGCTACCGCCCTGATCACCGCTACCGCCCTGATCGCCGGTACCGCCCTGATCTCCGCTACCGCCCTGGTCGCCGCTACCGCCCTGATCGCCACTGCCGCCCTGGTCGCCGCTGCCGCCTTGATCGCCGCTGCCGCCATTCTGGCCGACGTCTTCGCTGTCCCCGCCATTGCCACCGTTGCCATTGCTGGCGTGCGAGCTGGTGCTGGAAGTCTTCTTGCCACCGGCGTCATGGCTGCTGCGATCCTTATCGTTCGGACCGAATTTGCTGTCGGTCTGTATTGCCCGCGTGGGCATGCACAGCCTGTATTCGAGGGTGCCGCGGACTGCGGCCTTGCAGTTAACGACTGTGGGGGCTGCCGTCGCCAAGCTGCTGCTTGCCAGAAGGGACGCCACAGCGAGGCTGAATTTTGCTGCTCTGCTGATCATTTCACTCGTCTCCCAAGGTTAATTAACCGTTAATGGGGAGAAGACTTATACTAACAAGGGATTAACATGAAGAATAAACAATGGTTAATCTGTTTCTATCGCCAAATAGAGTTAAATTCGCAAGTATAAAATTTTAATAAATTTTTATACTGGTCGTGATATTCTCCCGTTACGAACAGAAGGAATCGGCCATGAAGCGTCTCCTTTCTCTTGCGATATTTTTGGTAATTGTTCCGCATTTTCCGGCAGTTGCGGGATCATCGCTGCCCGTGAAGCGAAGCATCGGCGCACCGGTGGGATTCGCTGCGGCCTGCGCCAAGTACAAGTGGCTGTGCGGCAGGACGGTGGCGCAACAGTTGGACGAGCAGGCGGGAATAGCGCTTCTTCAAAAGGTCAATCGTGCCGTAAACGGACGTATCGTTTCGGCGGAAGATCGCTCGTCATCCGGAAATGGGGATGTCTGGTCACTGCCAGCTGCCGGCCGTGGCGACTGCGAGGACTATGCGCTGCAGAAGATGAAGGACTTGATCGAGGCGGGTTTTCCATCGAACAGACTGGCGCTTTCCGTGGTGATCGGACCGCATGATCAGAACCACGTCGTTCTGATTGCCCGCACGGCCGGCGGCGATTATGTGCTCGACAATCTGACCAGCACCGTGAAGCCCTGGCGCACGACGGGTTACACGTTTTTGGCCACCCAGGATTTCCAGTCGCGCACAGGCTGGCGCGTGACGCTTGCCGGTCCCCGCGCCGGCGAGTTCTCCTGAGCTGAAAGCCGCGAGTCGGCGCGCTCGCCGCCGCTGCCGAATGCTTCAGCCGAGCAAGGAATTCGTTCGTGACCAAAGCCGAACTTGCCGATCTTTACCGAGGCTACATCGCCTGCCTGAACCGCCAGGACTGGCCCGATCTCGGCCAGTTCGTCGACGAGGATGCGGTCCATAATGGCCGGCGGCTTGGACTTGCGGGCTATGTCGCCATGCTGGTGCGGGATTTCGATCTGATTCCCGATCTTTCTTTCAATGTGCGAATGCTTCTTATCGATCCGCCTTACGTTGCCTGCCGTCTGGGCTTCGACTGTTCGCCGAAAGGAAAATTTCTCGGGCTGGATGTGAACGGCAGGCACCTTTCCTTTACCGAAAACGTGATCTACGAATTTCGCGGCAGAAAAATCATCGAGGTCTGGTCGGTCATCGACAAGGCGGCGATCGAGGCTCAGCTTGTGGACGGGCTGTGACACGGCGGAGCGGGACTTCGTCAGAGGATGGCGACGCGCTCGCCGAAAGGCGTATCGTCGTCGAAATTGCGGGTGCCGATCCGCTCGCTTTCACCAGACAGGAGCGGCTGTTCCGCGTCTTCGCCGGCCTCTTCCCCTTCGCCCGATCGCGCATGCCCATGCTGCTTTCGTGGATGCTCCTCGTGGTCGACAAGCAGATCCGCATGCGGAACAAGAGTGCCCGCACCATTCGTCTCCGCGGCTCCCTTGGATGCGTGCTGATCGGCCGTGATCTGCGACTGGCGGGCGGCAACCCAGGCATTGTCGGGTTCCGAGCCGATCGAGGTGCTGATGCCGACCTTGGTGGGCTCGGACGCGGCCGTGGAGGAGATGCGGTTGACGGCTTCGACCATGGGGCACTCCTGCTGGTGTGAACCGGCGGACCAGTTGAGCCGTCATCCGACGGCTGATTGGCCGATCCAGGTTTCATATATTGGGCCTCAACGGGAAAACGCAAGGCGGCTTGGCTGCCCGCTGGAAAAGGCGGAATCGGGTGCAAAGGCAGGAAATTCGACGATGGATTGCATGGCCGGCAAGCTGCCTGGCGCGTGCAAGATGTAAGAATCAGAAACACTTTGTGACTAAGCTACTACAAAAGCTGCACTTTTCGACTTGCGAGGCAAGTAGAGATGACGGATATTGCTCTCATGTTGAGGACGCTCTCATGATCCGAATGATAGAAGACCCTGCCGAACTGGCTGGCGAAGACATCACTGGCAAATATATTCTCCGGAAGCTGAATTATCATTGGTTCGCCTACGGCAAGGCGGCCATCGTGACCGCCTGTAAAGGCACGATCCTCCATCTCGATCGGGAGGAAACGGTGTATTCCGAGCGCTGGGGCCGTCGTGCCTACACGGGGACCGGTAAGCGTTATCCCGGCGGCATCTGTCCAATTTCGGCGGTTGCCTGTGTTTGCGATACCCCTGATGACGTCAATGCCGTCATTCAGCTGGATGTGGAAGCACAGGACGAATTCTATCAGCTGATCGCCAAGACGGAAGCCAAGGTTCGGGCGCTTGCCGCTTCGTCGGGCGAGAACCAGTTCTTGGAAGCGGCCGAATAGGCGTTTTTCAGCAATATCCAATCCTGCCGCAACGGCAGTCTCCGGCCACGCAACTGCGGAAACAATGACGCCTGTTATCGGGGGGGTTTCATTTGCCGTCTCGCCACGGGTTGTTGCGCGCGTTTCACTTCCTAAATCAGGCGTAGGACAGTCAGACTTTTGCGGCCGCTGCCGACAGCAGAAGGCGCTTGCCCGGTGGAACGGAAAAACGGTCATGACGCAGGAACACAGCCGGCCGCGTCGCTCGTTTGCGGCGGCGCCGTCGCTCGGATCGCTCGCGATAACCGTTGCAGTGATGATTGTCGCACTGTTCTGGCCCGCCGGCACGTTCGCCTGGCCGCGCGGCTGGATCTTTCTCGGCCTCTTCGTGGCGCTGACAGCAATCGCGCTCGTCTGGATCTGGCGGACGAATCCGGAGTTGTTTGCGGCGCGTAGCCGATATCAGAAGGGAACCAAGCGCTGGGACGCCGTGGTCGCGACGCTGACGATCATTCTCTTTGCCGCCATTCTTCCGGTCGGCGCGTTCGATGACGGCCGTTTCCACTGGGCGCCGCAACCCTGGTGGGTCGTTGTCCTCGGCTATCTCGTGATGAGCGCGGGCTATCTCGGCCTCACCTGGGCACAATCGGTCAACCGGCATTTCGAGCCGACGGTGCGCATCCAGACCGACCGCGACCACAAGGTGATCGACAGCGGCCCCTACGCCGTCATCCGCCACCCCGGCTATGCAACCGCCATTTTGCTCGCCGCCGGGACAGCGCTGTCACTCGCGTCGATCTATGCGTTGATCCCCGTGGGGCTGCTCGTCGTCGTGCTCTTTGGCCGGACGCTCGGAGAGGAGGCGGAGTTGCGCAAGGGGCTTGAAGGATATGCGGAGTATATGGAACGGGTGCGCTGGCGGTGGATTCCCGGTGTTTGGTGAGCGGTTTCAAGCGCCTGTGACCGGTCCTCGTCCTTCGAGGCTCCGGCCCTTTCGCCTGCGCATCCGAGGATGAGGGTTGATCAGTATGCCGTGTGGCCGGGCCTGCGCGAAGTCCGAGGTTGCCAGCCAGCCGCTAGGCTTGCTTTCCGATGAGGGCCGCGAGGGCTGCCACCGGCAATCACGCAATCACCCTGAGATCCCGCCCGAACCGCTGCCAATTCGCCACATAATTTTCCGCCGAGCGGCGAATACCCTCGACAGCCGCCTCGTCAAGCACCCGCACCACACGGGCGGGTGCGCCGACGATTAACGAGTTGTCAGGGAATTCCTTGCCCTCCGTCACCAGCGCATTGGCACCGACGAGGCAGTTGTTGCCGATCTTGGCGCCGTTGAGAATGGTCGCACCCATGCCGATCAGCACGTTGTCGCCGAGCGTGCAGCCGTGGAGGATGGCGTGGTGGCCGATGGTGCAGCCCTTGCCTGTCGTCAGCGGAAAGCCCATGTCGGTATGGGCCATCACCCCTTCCTGGATATTGGTGCCGGCGCCGATGGTGATTTTCTCATGATCGCCGCGCAGCACCGATCCGAACCAGATGCCGACATTCTCGCCGAGTTCGATATCGCCGATCACATGCGCATCCGGCGCGATCCAGTGGAGGCCGGCGGGCGGCAGTTTCGGCATCAGGCCGCCGAGGGCGTAGACGGGCATGGGTCTCTCCTCAGACAATGTCGACGGAGAGCATCGCGACGCCCTCGATGCCGCAGGTGATGCGGTCGCCCCTGGCAACCGCGCCGACACCGGCCGGCGTGCCGGTCATGATCACGTCTCCGGGCGCCAGTACGAAGAGCTTCGACAGTTCGGCGATGATCTCCGGCACCTTCCAGATCATCTGGTTGAGGTCGCCGTCCTGGGCGCGCCTGCCGTTCTGCTCCAGCCAGATCCGGCCGTCGGCGGGATGGCCGAGGCGGCTCGCCGGCACGATCGCCGAGAGGGGGGCGGAATGTTCGAAGGCCTTGGCGAGTTCCCAGGGACGGCCGAGCGTCTTGGCCTCGCCCTGCAGGTCGCGGCGGGTGAAATCGATGCCGACGGCATAGCCGTAGATGCAGTCAAGTGCATTCGCGGCCTGGATGTTCGCACCGCCCGATTTCAGCGCCAGCACGCATTCCACCTCGTAATGCACGTCGTTCGACAGCGGCGGGTAGGGGAAGGCATTGCCAGGCGGCAGCAGATTATCGGCGTTCTTCTGGAAGAAGAAGGGCGGCTCGCGGCTCGGATGATGACCCATCTCGATCGCATGGTCGGCATAATTACGCCCGACGCAATAGACGCGGCGCACCGGAAAACGCTCGTCGCTGCCATCAACCGGCAGCAAAACCGGTGCGGGACGCGGAATGACGGTGGCGGGATGGGGCATGGCGGGGCTTCCTGTTCAACGAGTCTTAGGCTCATCTTAGACGGAAAACAGTGTCGCGGGGAAGCGTGCTTGGCGGATTGACGCTGTTGCCGGCGGGCGATAACTTACGTCCATGAGCAGGATTTTCGCAGTCTCCACGACGTCTACGACCACCGCTTGGCGGCGGGTGGCAGACGCGTGAACTGAATTCCGTTCATCGCAGAAGACACCAACCCGCCGGAAACGAGCGGGTTTTTTGTTGCCGCTCGTCTCCCGCATTCGAGGACGAGAACATGGACGATATCGGGAAACAAATTGTTGCCGAGCGGACGCTTGCCGCCGCCTGCCGCTCTCTGGCCAGCCGTTATGCCGGGGCCGCCTTCGCCTATGTTTCCGGTTCCATCATGCGCGGTGAGGGGACCGAGTTTTCGGACATCGATCTCGTCGTTGTATTTCCGTCGCTCGAGCGGGCCTGGCGGGAATCCTTCACCGAAGACCGTTTTCCGGTCGAAGCCTTCGTCCATGATCCGCAGACGCTGGCGTTTTATCTCCATCAGGATGCGGAGGGCGGCTGTCCCATCATGGTCCATATGGTTGCGACGGGCAGCATCGTCGGGCCTGACATCGAGCGTGCGCGGTTCATCCAGGCGAAGGCGGCGAGCGTTCTTGCCGCAGGGCCGAAGCCTCTCGATGGCCCGAGCTACGATATGCTGCGCTATCAGGTCACCGATCTCGCCGATGACCTGCGCGGCCACCGCCCGCCTGAAGAGATTGCCGCCATCGCCGCGCTTCTCTATCAGAAGCTCGCCGATTTGATGCTGCGCGGGCGCGGCGCATGGGCTGGTCGCGGCAAGTGGGCGCCGCGGCTCCTGCGGGAGCTCGATGTGGAACTGGCAGCAGACTTCGATGCCGCGTTCAGACTGGCGGTGCAGGGTGACGGCGCCCGGTTCCTGGCTCTCGCCGATCGGGAAATTGCCCTGCATGGCGGGCGCTTTTTCGACTGCTTCAGGCAGGAGGCTCCTGTGGAGGCGCGGCGGCGAGAATAGGCGCGAGCGGTGCGCCGCTGTCGGATGTAGGCAAGAAGCAGGGTTGCGCCCTGTCTTCGGGCTCCGGCCTTTGGCCTGCGCGCCTTCAGGATGAGGGATGTTGGAGGATGCCGCGCCTGATAAAAAGCGTTGGAGAATGCCGCGCGTTAAAACAGACGTTGGGCTATCGCGTGACAGCCTTGGAAGCCGATGCCTTGAAAACAGGGATAGCTTTCTCGAGCGTATGTCCTGAATTAGCGCGGGGGCCTATCTGGTGGGAAGGAAGGTTGATTATTATATCAGACCCATCAAGGGCTTGGAGGATGATTTCTACCGTGACGAAAAAGAAGCAATGAGCTGTGGGCCGGTTGATGTCACTGGTGGCGATCGTGTGGAACATTTCGGTCACTGTTACAGCTACCGCAGCAGGTGCCTATTTCGGCTGGCAAAGTCACGGGCTTGTGGGAGCGTTGGCACTTGGTCTTGTAGGGGTCGTGGTGGGAGGCCTCCTCCGTTCGCCCTCGGCCCTTTTGGAGATGCTGACTTAAATTCTATCTGACCTTGAGCCTCAGCCCTAAAGAGCAGACCTAACCAAGAGCACTCTGCTCTGCGCAAATCCTATCAATCAACGCATCCAGCTCCCCCTTCGGCGGGCGGCTCTTCGCCAGGCGCTGCTTGAGGTGCATGATAGAGTCGGCCAGGATTTCGTCCAGGCTCTCGGCGCAGGTAAAGTCGCCAGCCACGCGCTTGACCTTCGAATTGTCGAAGATCGCAGTCCAAGCCTTGTCGCCGAGGAGGGGGCCGATCCAATCCGGATTGTACTTGATCAGCGTGTCCGTCGGCACGTGGACGATCTTGGCCTCCACGCCGAGCAATCTTGCGATGGTCTTCTGGATATCGTTCCAGATGTGGGCGCGGTCCGAGGTGATGTGGAAGATTTCACGGAGCGCCGCGCGATTGCCGAAAAGGCCGATGAAAGGCACCGCGAAATCGACTGAGCGGGTGAGTGTCCATGGAGTGTGGCCGTCGCCGGCCACGATGATGGGGTCGCCGTCCAGCATGCGCCTCGCCATGATGTCGCTGTCGCCCATCATGATCGGCAGGCCGGTGCGGACGGTGTGGCTGGGGCGGACGATCGTCCATGCAAGATCACCGGATTTCCTGAGCAGTTCCTCGCAGGCGATCTTGGCCTGGCTGTACGGCCAGTAAGGATTGATCGCCGGGGTCTTCTCGGTGATCACGTAATGACGCGGCGGTTTTTCGTAGACCGAGGCCGATGAGATGAAGATATATTGGCGGCAATTTCCGGCGAAGACCTCGATGTCACGTGCCACCTGATCTGGCGTGAAGGCGATGAACTGGCAGACGACATCATAGTTCGCTTTGGCGAGATTGGCATAGGCGCTCGATCCGAGTTCCCCGACGATCGGGGTTACCCCGTCAAGCAAGGCTGTGCTTCTCAGGCCGCGATTGAAGACGCTGACATGATGGCCCTCGGCAACGGCGCGTTCGACGCATGGATGGGAGATCTGGCCGGTGCCGCCAATGAAGAGGACTTTCAAAGCCATGGAGTGACCTCAGGGCCTGTGGGCGGGATATGCGGTCACTCTTAATAGCCGGAAAGAAGGGGGGCGTCTCCCCCAATCTCGTGTGCTGCCGAGAGCATGGGAGTGGCTGGTGCCCGACCCCCGCCGGTGGCGATGGATGCCCCGAGATTGCCGCCGTGTGGCCGGGGCCGTTTATGCACGTGCCTTGCGACGGACTGCGACGACGAGCCAGACCGAGGACAGCAGGAAGTAGAAGGCGCCGAACCCGGCATAGGGCACGATATCGAGGATATTCGGCGCGGCGGCGGCAAAGGACTGGCTGATCATGAAGCCGCCGGCAAGGGCCGATTGCGCGCCGCTCATGATCATGACCCATTGGGCGCCGTAGATGCGCCAGCGCCTGACGCCGGTATAGAGCTGCAACAGGCCGGAAAGGATCGCCCAGGCCCCGAACACGGTCAGGACCGCGTAGGTGCTGTGGCCGAGCGCGATGACGACGGCGAGGGCCGTGACGGTGCTGACAGCGACATTCAACGTCTGAGACGGGTTGGCCTGCAGGCCGCCATTGACCCTGGTGTCGACCAGATTGGCCAGCGCATCCCACAGGGGATAGATCACCAGCAGAAAGGCCACGGCGCTTGGCTGCCGGGCAAGGAGAATGGCGGCGGCAATCCAGATCACGGAGAAGGCGGCACGGATGAAATAATAGGATCTCAGCCAGTCGGACTGGGGGGAAGATTGAGTTTGCATCGGCAGATTCCTTTCTAATTGCCATCCTACTAGTAGGTAAATAAAAACGAGAGTCAACGTCTCGGCCGCACACCTTCTTGTGATGCCGCGATGCACCGAAAGACTTGACAATCTATCTACCAGAAGGGAGGCGTTATCTCCCCGACAAGGGTGGAGATTGGCAAGTGGCCTGACCGTCGCTCCTTCCCAGCCGGCAGCGACAATCATGGTGCTTTAGTTGTTTGGGGAAGCCGTTACGCCCAGCCGATCTCCCCTCCTTGTGGGGGAGATGTCCGGCAGGACAGAGGGGGTGCCACGCGGCACGCCCATCCACTCCCACCTGAAATAGGCATCCCAGTCGCACAACGCCACTATACAGCAACGGCAACGTACAAGGATGAGGAGCGCGTTGGAGGATGCCGCGCCGAAGCTCAAGAGAGCCTCATCCTGAGGTCCCCGCAGGGGCCTCGAAGGGCGAGGCGGGTGCGCCAAGGCTGGATGGATGCAAAGGAACAGCGTTGGGGAAAACGAGCGGTTCCTGGAGGAGCATCTGTGCACAACTGTCGCTGCGCGATTACTCCCCGCCTTCCGTCAGCGCATCCCTGACGATCGCATAATAACCGGCAAGCTCGGGAATATCGGCAGACAGCTTGTCGAAGACCGGGTCCGACGGGGCGAGCGTGGCGGAATATTTGGCGTCGATGAAGGCCTGGTGGGCGGCCAGCGCTTTGGCGTCGGCTTTGTGAACGACGGTGAAGACGGGTGAGGGGGCGGTGCGGCCCTTGACGATGATGCGGTCGAGTTCGACGACGATATAGGTGTCAGCGACCAGCCTGGCGGTTTCTTCTCCGAGCAGCAGCGCCACGCCGTAATTCTTCGATGCGCCTTCAAGGCGGGAGGCGAGGTTGACGCTGTCGCCGAGGCAGGAATAGTCGAAGCGGCGGGTCGAGCCCATGTTGCCGACGATGCATTCGCCGGTGTTGATGCCGACGCCCATCTTCAAAACATGCGGCTTGCGGCCGAGTGCAGCCGCCTCCCGCTCCAGCTGCCCGTTCAGCCGGGAAATCGCCGACTGCATGGCGAGCGAGGCGCGCACGGCGTGAAGCGCATGGTCGGGGTCGTCGAGCGGCGCATTCCAGAAGGCCATGATGCAGTCGCCCATATATTTGTCGATCGTGCCGCCGTGATCCATCACCACGTCTGAAAGCGGCGTCAGCAGACGGTTGATCAGGCCGGTCAGCTGCTCCGGATCCTCCTTCAGCGTCTCGGCGATCGTGGTGAAGCCGCGTACGTCCGAGAACAGCACCGAAAGCGTGCGCCGCTCGCCGCCGAGCCTCAGCTGCGACGGGTCACTCGACAGGCGCTTGACAAGATCAGGCGAGATGTATTGGGCGAAGGCGCGGGTGATCTGACGCTTGTTGCGGCGCTCCTCGGCGAAATCGAAGGCGGCCTGGGCGAAGACGACGGAGATATAGGCGACGGTCGGGCCGAGCGGTGAAACGAAGACATGGGTAAGTCGGATGCCGGCGGCACTGACGGCCGCGAAGGCGAGGAGCGCCGCCGCACTGTTCACCACCGTCAGCCAGCCCGTTGAGCGCCAGACGGTGGCGGCGGCAAGCAGCACCGATACCAGGATGCAGGCGGCAACCGTCGGCAGCCGGCCCTCGGCGATCGATAGGCCGCCGCGGATATTGTCGTAGATCGTCGCCTGGATTTCGACGCCGGAGACCAGCTTGCCGGTGTGAACTGTATAGGGTGTGGCGAAGGCATCGACACCGCCCTTGTCGATGGCAGGTGCGTTCTGCAGGCTTAAGCCGACGAGCACGACGCGGTCCTTGAAGTAGCCCGGCGGCAACAGGTTCTTCGGGTCAAGCGCCTGGTAATAGGAGACTGTGGGATAGCTGCGGGCCGGGCCGAAGGATTGGATAAGCCGGCCAGCCGGCAGCGCTTCGGGCGCCACGCCCGAGACCTTTGCTAGCATCGCCGCGAAGCCATCCTCATAGCCCGGGATGCGCCGGAAGATGCCGTCGCCGCTCAGATCGATCGAGGCGATGCCGGTGACGGCGCCCGCTTCGATCATTTGCGGCAGGGGTGTCGCGCGGATCAGTTGCGAGGCCTGCGGCGTCTCGATCAGTGTCTCGTCGCCGGCCAGCACCACATCGGGGCCGACCGCCCTGGTGATCGCCGCGTCATTATCAGATGTAGAGGGTTCGGCCATGATGATATCGAGGCCGATCACGCGGGCGCCGGCGGCGCGCAGTTGGCTGATGAGCTCGGCATGCAGGCTGCGCGGCCAGGGCCACTGCGCATTGATATCGGCAAGCGAGGGTTCGTCGATCGCCACTATGACGGGTCCGCCGGGTGGCGGACGGGGGTCGTCGACGGTCGAGAGATAGTCGAAGCTTCTGAGCTCCAGCAGCGACCAGGCGGGCAGGCGCGACAGGAGCAAGGTGGCGATCAGCGTGGTCAGCGATAGCACCAGCAGCCTGAGATGGCGGCTCCTGGTCTGCCTGGCCTGCAGGGGCTTGTCCCGCACCCGCATCAGAAGCGGACTTTGAGGGTGCCCTTGAAGGCGCGGCCCCAGCCGGGCACGCCGGGCGTGATCTCGAAGTCCTCGTCGAGCAGATTATAGGCGGCCGCTTCCAGCTCCATGCGCTTGTCGAAGGGCTCCCAGACCAAGTGGGCGTCGAGGCTCCAATAATCGTCGAGTTTGGTGCCGAACCGATCGCCGTCGCGCTCGCCGATATAGTTGGCGGCAACCGTCGCCTTGACCTTGGCTTCGTTGACCCAGGTCAGCGCAATCTGTCCTGAATTCTGCGGTATGAAGGGAAGGGGGCCGCCGTAGATCGGTTCGAGCGGATCCCTGTTTTCCGAATCCATGTAGGCGTAGGTGGCGGAAAGGCCGAAACCATGGCCGAGCACGACGTTGGCGGTGACGGCAGCGCGATCGATGCGGCCGCGCGAGATCGGCAGACTCGTATCCGAGGGCAGCGAGATGAGCGGAAAATCGATCGAGAAATCATGCAGTTCCTGATGCTGGTACTCCACTGACGTGAAGAAACGGTCGGTCCATTCGGCATCCCACTGGAGGGCGACCGTATCCGTATAGCCTTGCAGATTGTTCGAAAACTGGTTCGCCTGCAGCCCAAGTACGCCGATCGGGGAAAGAGTCGGCACGGTGGTATCAAAGCTCTGACGCATGAAGGCAGCACGCAGCCAATGGTTTTCAACCGGCGCCCAGGCAAGACCGAAGCGCGGCTCCAGCCGGCTGATATCAATGCCGTCCCCCTCCATGCGCGTGGCGAACAAGGCGTATTCGCCCTTGAGATCGGGCGTGATCTCATGCAGCACATCGACATAGGCGCGGCCGATATCGATGGTATTCTCGGTACGATCGGGAGGAGCTGTCAAGCCCAGGAGCGTCGTATCGACGCTGCTGCTGGCATCCATCCAGCCGCCTTCGATGCCGTAGCGAAATGTCAAAGGTCCGGCACCTATGGAATGGCTCAAAGCGCCGATATAGGTATGAGATTCGATCTCCTGAGTGACGTTGGTAAAGGGAATGACGAAGGGAACCCCTGCGCCGATAAACACCGGGTCCACGTCGACATCAAGCGCGCTGTTCGTGGTCGATTTGCTTCCTGAATAAAGCAACGCTCCATTCAACACGTTTTCATAGGCAAACGTATGGCTCCAGCCGATGCCGGCATATGTGGTTTCTCGTGCGGTCTGCTCTGTTGTGTAGAGAGGCAGCGCGATAGGGACACGGAACAGGAGTTCCATGAACCCGGTGTTTGAGGACAACGCATTCAGGGTTCCATCGTTCTTGCCATGGTTGACGAAGGCTACTACGCGATCGTCAGGCGTGACTGTTGCCGTCAGATAACCGTTGGCGCCCAGCAGCTTGTTATCCGTCTGGACACCGCCGAAATCCCGGTAGTCGCGGTCGAGCGCCAGTTCTTCCCAGGTCAGATTGCCGTAGAAGCTGATCGGGATCGTCGCGTTTGAATAGCCTTGGATATCGGCTTCGCCGATGCGCCTTGTATGGCCGTCGACACTGTTGATGCCGCCGCCGAGCGAGCCTTCGATGAAGGGCACGTCGAATAGAGTTGCCGAGCGCGAGCGGCCGGAGAGCATGTGCGGAGAGATCAGCAGGCCCTGGATGAAGGATGAGTAGCTCGACGCGTTGCCGCGGTTCTGGATGATATTGTCGTCGCTGAAGTTCGTCGCGTTGACGAAAGGAAAGATGCTGCCCTTGATCGACTGATCGATATAGCCGCTGCCTTGGAAGGGATCGAAAACCGCATCGCCGTAATAGCGGCCCCAGGCATCCAGCCCCTGGAGCCGGAAGGCGTCGTTCAGCGTCGAGCCGGCGCTCGCATTGGCGCCGAGGCCGCTGTAATCGCCGCCGCGGGCGCGCGAGCGGCGCAGGAACTCCTGCGCGTTGCGGATCGCGCCGTCGGCGGCGTAATCGTCGATATCGACGGCAGTGCGGAATGCCGAGATAGCCGGATCGTTCTTGTCGAGGCGGTCGGCATTGTCGAGTGCCTGCTGGGATGGAATGCGGTCGCCCTTTTCGTAATGGGCGGCAGCGAGCATCAACTGCGACTGCGAATGCGCCGGATTGGCCGTGCTGGCGGCAAGCAGATCTTGCAATGCTTTGTCGCGCTCGCCGGTCTGCAGGTAATAGCGGCCGCGGGCGAGCAGGACGAGATCGAAGGATGGATCGAGGGCGATTGCCGTATCGATCTCGCGCTTGGCCTCCTTCATCCGCCCCTGGTCGAGATAGAGGATTGCCAAGTTCGCGTGCAGCAGCGGGTCCTGCGGATCGAGCTCGATCGCCTTCTTGAAGGCCTTTTCCGCTTCGCCATTGGCGTCGCGCGAACTCTCCAGCAGGCCGAGCGAATTCAGCGTGCCTGATGCGCCGGGGGCAAGTGCTATGGCGCGGTTCAGATCGGCAAGCGCGCCGTTGATGTCGCTCTGATAAACCGCCTTGTAGCTCGCGCGAGCGGAGAGCGCCATCGGATGGTCGGGGTCGAGCGCCAGCGAGCGTTCGATCGCCTCCTTCATCTGTTCGCGGTCGTCGGTGAGCTGCGCCAGCTGGGCGCGGACCGCCGGCAGGGTCGGATCGTCGGGATAGCGCTGTTCGGCTTTCTTGATGATCTCGAGAGCTGCGCGCGGGTTTTGCAGGAAGCCGGCCGTATAGGCCTGCATGATGGCGCCGTAGGGGCCGGTGGTATTGGCCGGCGGCGGTTCGGCATGCTTCGGATCGGCAAGCGAGCGGGCGAAATAGGCGCCATATTGCGCCATGTTGCGGCGTGTCGGATCGAGATGCGGCAGGGCCTTCTGGAAGAGCTTGGCGGCATCGCCATAGCGCTTTTCAGAGCCGGCGATGGTGGCGTCGATCAGGTCGATGCGTGCCTGCTGGGCTGCCGTCAGCTTGCGGCCGCGGATATTCTCTAGTGTTGCGGCTGCGGCCTGGCGTCCGTCGAAGGCGCTCTGCACTTCGGCGAGTTCCAGCCAGTCTTCGGTGGTGCGGCGCTCCGGCGGCAGCGCCAGCAGGCGGCGGCGCTCCGTCGCCATGCGGTCGGCCCGCAATGGCGAGGTCGGCATCAGGTCGAAGCCGTCGCGCAGGTCCAGATAGAAGAGCATTTGCTCGCGGTCGTCGGGATTGACGCTGATGATCTTGTGCGGCGCCTGGCCGATGGTGGCGACTGCCCCTTCACCCTCGCTGACCTCGACGCTGCCCTGCGGGTTGGAGAGCGCCACGCGGCCTTCGAGCACGATCATCGAGGTCTTGGCGCCCTCGACAGTCATCGTCCAGTCGGTGCCGCGGATCGCGGCGGCGGCGGCCGGTGTTTCCACGGTCAGGCCCTGGCCGCCGCGCTCTGCGCGTGCCCAGATGGTGCCGGATTGGAGATTGAGCACCGTATCGCCGCTTGCGGCCATCTTCTTGACTTGCAGGGAGGAATTGCGGCCGAGTCGCACCTGCGTATGATCGGAAAAGACGATGGCGAGCTGGCCATTGGCATTGGTGCGCAGCACGTCGCCAGTCAACAGATCCTGGTTGATGTCAACGACGCGCCAGTCCGACACGTCGATGAATCGCACTTCCTCGCCGGTCTTTCGGGCGATCACCGAGCCGGCGACCGGCGTGGCGCGCGGCACGGGATCAGCCATCGCCGGCAGCCCGAAACCGGGCACGGCAAACGCAAGCGCCATCCCGATGCGACAGATGTTACTGGAATAACCCCGCATGTCCTCGACCCCATACCCCGCTTCCCCTTTGTCCGCGTAGAGTGGAAAAGTCAAGCATGTTGCACACGTGTTCTTGCTTTCGCCGAGGAGTGTAATATCAGGGAAACACTTTGGGGTATGGAGTATTCAGGTGAGCGAGTTTGAAAATGCCACTGAGGTAATGCTGAGCAATCCCTCAAGCGGGGACGTCAGCACCGAGTATTTCGATCATATCAAGAAAATCAACGACATATTTTATGATCAGATCAAGATATCCGATCAGAAGGCCGCCTATATCTTTACCTTCATGCTTGCCTTTCTGGTGAGTTCCAGCGAGGTGCGGGCCGTCTTCAGCCTGGGGCGCTACACAGGCGGCACGCCGGGCAGCATACTGTTTTCCGGCCTGCTTGCCGCAGCCTCGGTCTTCTCCATCCTGTCGGCGATTCTTGTCGTGCTGCCGCGGCGTCTCGGCGCCTCCACCTCGCTGTTCTGGGGCTCTTGGCCCAAGCATCGCGACATGTTCTTCGAGGCCGCTGTTCGCCGTGACGAGCGCTACCTCTTCGACCAGTATTTTGAAAACGCCAACATCCTCTCTGCCATCGCCTGCAACAAATATCGCTGCGTCACCTTCGCCTTTCGTGGCTTGATGGTGAGCGTGATCGCCTATGTCTTGCTTTTGATTGCCGGGTGAGGGTGAGGCGGCGATGCCAGGGATGCGGGGCACGCCGAGGCGCGCCCTGATCATTCAATCTTCGACTTCGAGGACGAACTCGATCTCGATCGGCACACCTAAGGGCAGGCTGGCGACGCCGAGGACGACGCGGCCGGAGAGTCTTTCCTCGCCGAAGACCTGGAGCAGCATTTCGGATGCTCCATCAGCGACCTTCGGGTGGTCGCGGAAATCGCCTTCGGTGGCGATATAGACGCCGAGCTTGACGACCCTGACGACCCTGTCCAGCGAGCCGAGGTACTCTCTGGCGGCGGCGAGGGCGCTGAGCGTCGCCGTTTCGGCTGCCTTCCTGCCGTCTTCGGCCGTCAGCGTACCGCCGACGCGGCCGATATAGCGCGGTTTGCGGTCGATGACCGGCAGCATGCCGCTGAAGAAGACCAGCTTGCCTGTCCGGATCGCCTCGACATAGGCCCCGAAGGGCGTCGGCGGCGGGGGAAGCGTGATGCCGAGGTCCTGCAGCCGCCGTTCCGCGCTGGCTGCCTGCGCTTTTCGATGGTTTACCATTTGCCCAGATGTGCTCCGCCGTCGACGTGCAGCACCTCCCCGGTGATACGCGGGGCTTCCATCAGGAAGAGGACCGCTTCGACGATCTCATCGACATTTGAAATGCCAGCTATCGGCGACAGCGTGCTCAGGAAATCCTTCGGATTGTCCTTGTGCAGCGGCGTGTCCACGACACCGGGAGCCACGATATTGAAGCGAATTTTCTCGTTCGCATATTCCATCGCCAAGTTCTTGGAGATCGCGTTGATGCCGCCTTTCGTCATCATCGACACCGAAGCGGAGAAGCCGGCGATCGGATGATCGGTCAATGGCGTCGTGATGCTGACGACGCTGCCGCCTGACTTCTGTGCGCGCATCTGTCTGACGGCCAGTTGGGTCAGATGGATGAAACCTTCGAGATTGGTCGAAGACAACGTCCTGAAATCCGTCATCGTGAAATCGACAAACGGCTTGGCCAAGAAGATGCCGGCATTGTTGACGAGCGCGTCGATCGAGCCGAAACGGTCGATCGCGGTTTTGGCCACGTGGGCCGCAGTCTCGGGATCGCCGATGTCGCCGTCGACGAGGGCCAGCCTGTCGGAAGCCGTGAGAGCATCCGACGCGCTGACCTGGCGGGAGGTGGCGACGACGTTGTAGCCGCGTTCGACGAAGGCATTGACGAGGCCTGCTCCGATACCCTGGGAGGCCCCGGTAATGATGACTGTCTTTTGCTTGGTCATGTTGAACTCCATTAATCTGGTTCGGGCAACACGAGCCTTGCGAGGGCGGGTCGCTCGAGATGGGCCGGCGCCTTAGCGCCGGCCATCGGTTGATGTGTTTTCGCAAGGTGAATATGGCGAAAACCCTATTGCTCGATTAGATGGAAATATCTGGATTCTCTTTTGCAATGATGCAAGAGTGAAGGCATGGCGGACCTCAACGACATCGCTGTTTTCGTAAAGGTGGCGCAGTACGGGAGTTTCAGCCGTGCGGCCCATTCCCTCGGCATGCCCGTTTCAACTGTCAGTCGGAAGGTGACATCGTTAGAAGAACAGCTCGGTGTGACGCTCATCCAGCGCACGACGCGTAAGCTCAGTCTTACCGCGCAGGGGCAGGCCTATTACAATAGGTGCAGCGAGCCGCTCGCTCATCTCGTGGACGCCGAGCAGGCTCTTACGAAAACGCAAAGAAAGCCGGAGGGATTGTTGAAGATCTCCGTTCCGGTGATCTTCGGGCAGGAACCCTTCTACGAATTCGTCTCCTGTTTTCTGAAGATCTATCCCGATATTCAAATCGATCTTTTCGTCACCAATCTGTTTCTTGATCTGATCGCCGAAAATATCGACCTCGCCATCCGTTTCGGCGAGCTGAAGGACTCCTCCATCGTCGCGCAACGGCTCGGCAAGAGCGTCCGATATCTCGTCGCCGCACCCAGCTATTTCGAAGGCCGGGCGCTTCCTTCGAAGCCGGAGGACCTTAGGGATCATGATTGCGTGCTCCTGAACGGCCGCAACGGCGAAGGGGAGTGGCATCTGGTCAGCGGTCGGCGAGCGATCGACGTCCGTGTTAAGGGGCCGGTCTCCAGCCGGGATTTTGATGCAGTCAGCGCCTTTACCTATCGCGGCCACGGAATCGGGCTGCTGCCCTCGACCTATTGCGACGACGAAATCCGGAGAGGTGAGCTCATCCGCCTGCTGCCCGACTGGTCGTCGGAGGAAATCTTCGTACATGCCGTATACCCCACCCGGCGCTTCCTGCCCTTGCGCCTTCAGGTCTTTCTGGAAGCGCTGAAGACATGGAAAAGCCCATTGTGGTTGCCGCTCCACTGAATGCGGGATGGCATAAGGGACAGATGTCCCATAGCAGGCCTGACATAAGGCCCGGGAATACGCCAAACGAGCACTCACAGGCGCGCCTGGCGCTTTGTCATCACTGAAAATTGAAACCGCCGGCGCGTCCGAGCACCCGCACCTCCGCAAGCTGTGTTACAGTTTCTTCGCTTCCTGACGAGGATTTGCCGATGCTGACGACACTTGCTGTGCTCATGGCTATTACCGGCGTCGCGCCGGCAGCTGGGGCGGGCGGAAACGAGGTCGACGTGACGCTTGTGCTTGCCGTCGACACCTCGCGGTCCATGGATTTCGAGGAGATCGGCATTCAGCGCGACGGTTATGTCGAGGCGCTGAAGCATAAGGAATTCATCGATGCGGTCAAGGGCGGTCTCACCGGCCGCATTGCCATCAGCTATTTCGAATGGGCTGGCTATGTCGTCCAGGATTCGATGATCGACTGGCAGGTGATCGAGACGGAAGCGGATGCGATCGCTTTCGCCGACAAGCTCGATGCCCGGCCGATCGCCACGCAACGACGCACCTCGATCTCCACCGCCATCGATCAGGGCGCCAGCATGATCATCACCGGTCCCTTTCGCGGCAGGCGCGAGGTGATCGACATTTCCGGCGACGGCCCCAACAATTCCGGCGATCCTGTCACACCCGCCCGCGACAAGGCGGTGGCATCAGGCATGATCATCAACGGGCTGACCATCATGCTGCGTCCTTCCGATGCACCCGGCGGGCTCGACAAATATTATGCCGATTGCGTGATCGGCGGCCCCGGCAGCTTCGTGCTGCCGGTCAACAAGATCGAGGATTTCGCCATCGCCGTGCGCCGAAAGCTGGTGCTCGAGATCAGCGGCATTTACCCGTCGCCTGGGGTGGAGAGGATCGCCGCCGACGCGCCGACGACGGATTGTCTGATCGGCGAGAAGCAGTGGCGGGATATATTTGATCGATGAGGTGCGGGCTATGGCGCGCGACTTGGGACGAGCAGAGACGGGGGTGCCGCATGGCACCCCTAGAAAGGAAAGAAGCCTCGCCCTGAGGGGCTCGAAGGCGAAGCGGGTACTCCCAGCGTCTGTCGCCGCAACCTACAACGGCAGCTGCCTGCCGGCCTGCTCGCTGACCATGTATTCGGCGTACCAGTCCGGCCAGTTCTCGTCATGCTTGCCGCCGTTGCGTTTCTCGTGTTCGCCGTGGGCTTGGGCGGCGCGGCGGAGTGCCGCCGCAAGGTCGCTCGATGTCGAGAAGGCCGTCTCATCGGCGTCGATGCGTCCCGGCAGGCGGGTGGTGACTTCCTGAAACAACCAGCCGTTGCCATCCGGATCCTTGAAGGAGGCGAAGGAACGGTAGCTGCGGTGCTCGGGGTCGCGGCCGGCGACGCGCAGGCGGCCGAAGAGATAGGGCTCGTCCGTGCCGGCATAGACGCCCGATGCGTCGTGGAAGACCTCGCTCACCTCGACGCCGCGGGCGATGAGATCGCGCCGCGCGGCCTCGATGTCGGAGACGATCAGGTAGAGCCCTTGCGCTGAGCCGGGGGCGGCGGCCGTGACGTTCCTGCCGAAGATGATGGCGCAGCCGGAGCCCGGCGGGGTGAACTGAATCACCCGGAAATCGACATCATTGGCAAAGTCGGCGTCGAGCCTCCAGCCCAGGTTCTCATAAAAGCGTTTGGCGCGGTCGACGTCGGAAACGGGGATGACGACCACTTCGAGCTTGGTGTCGATCGGCCGTGTTTCTGGAATTTCGATGGGGGTTTCACTGCGCATTGCATTGCTCATCTTCAGCTCCCCTGAGGTTTGGACGCATTAAGAATGGCGATACATGTCGGGATCGAGTGGACCACAGCGTGGGGTGGGCGTCGAATCAATTATTCTGCTGTTGGAGAAGACGGCGGGCTTCTCCCGCCGTCAGTTTGTCGACAAGCCCGTCCTCTATTTGGCGTCGTCCTCGGCCTTGGCCGATGATCTGCTGCACCTGATGTAGATGCTCGACAAACCCGAGCATGACGAAAGAGCGGTTGGCCGACTTCGTCAGTTGGGGGATAGCGGACCGATCCTGCGCCTGTCGCGCGGGCTTCTATGCCGCAAGGGCGGCGCGCGTTTTGCCGATCATCAGGGCGGCGCGTGCCGCCTCGCGGCCTTTCTCGACGAAGTGCGCGCGATAGATCTGGGTATGGTGTTCCGTCTCCTGATACTGGTGCGGTGTCAGCGAAACGGATAGCACCGGCACGCCCGTATCCATGCCGGCACGCATCAGGCCGTCGACGACGGCCTGGGCGACGAATTCGTGGCGGTAGATCCCGCCGTCGACGACGAAGGCAGCGGCGATGACGGCGGCGTAACGTCCGGTCGCGGCAAGATCGCGCGACAAAAGCGGCATTTCGAAAGCGCCGGGGACATCGAATATGTCGATCTGTTCGGCGGGAACAAGCTGTTGGAAGCCTTCAAGCGCACGGTCGACGATATCGGCGTGCCAGCCGGCTTTGACGAAGGCATAACGGGTGGGTGTCATGGTAATCTCCTTTGGCGTACAGACACATCACCCAAGGCGATCACGAGCATCCGCCGCCAGCCCGGAGGGCAGCAGCAGCGCACGTTCTCTTTCATCCGGACTATGACCGTCGGCTCAGGCATCTCACCTGATCTGCTGACCCTTCCGAGGAAGGCGCTCGCGGGCTCGCAATCGAAACTGCATACCGCCGGTAGGGACTTTCACCCCGCCCTGAGAACGGCGCGGACAATAGGGGCAAGGCGGCGGGCTGGCAATAGGGTAAGATGGTTTCCGGATGGGTGCGTTGGTGTGTCCTCTAATATGGCCATTTGCCTTTCGCTGCAGCTCAAGGCGTTCATCGCTTTCGCTCCCCGCCCCTCATCTGCCTGCCGGGCTTCTTTTCCCCGCTGGGGAGAAGGGGAATCGCGGCGGGCGCCTCGCTCCATTTGAGATGTTTGCGGTAGGTATGGTCACCGTGAGGCTTGCTTCCCCTTCGCCCCAGCGGGGAAAAGAAGCCCGTCAGGGCAGATGAGGGGGTGAGCGACGATGGGAGCGAATGCGCTGAGCGTCAGCGAAGGGCACATGCTCCACCACCCTTGTTGAGCATGCCCTTCCGCCTACATGCTTCTGCTGAGGAATATCCATGTCGAAAAAGCATGCTGCTCCGCCTCACTGAGGGGTAGAGCAGCAACCATGGGAGAGAGCGATGCCAGAATCTTTCGTCGTGCGCCGCGAGACGCATCTTGCAGCGCCGCCGGCGGCGGTGTTTGCGCTGATGACCGATCCGGAGAAGATCCTGCGCTGGATGGGGACGGAGGCCGAGGTCGAGCCGGAGCCCGGCGGGCTCTATCTCGTCAACGTCACCGGCGCCCGTTTTGCGCGCGGCTCGTTTCGCGAGGTGGTGCCGGTGCATCGGCTTGCCTACAGCTTCGGCTGGGACGGCAGTGAGGTGGTGCCGCCCGGGTCGAGTCTGGTCGAGATCGACCTGATCGAACAGGGAGGCGGGACGCTTTTGCGGCTCACCCATAGCGGCCTGCCGAGTGCGGAGCAGTGCGCTGGCCACGAGGAAGGCTGGGCGCATTACCTCGGACGGCTCACCGAGGTCGCCGCCGGGCGCAACCCCGGTCCAGATCCATTTTACGGCAGGAGATGAACGGTTTTCGGCAGGCGGCGGGACGCCCCTCAAGCGCTTGACGCTACGGGAAGAACGGTTTGCCGCGGTCAAAAAAGTGCTGCTTTTTCGTCCGCAAACATGAACGTGCAGTTCATCTCCAGTTCAATTTGGCGGTCCTAAGGTGATTGCGGCTGGATGAAATGGAGTTTTCGATGAAGGCACTTTCTATCGCGGCTGCCTTGCTCGCTGGCAGCCTCTCGATCGGCACGGCTCAGGCGATGCCGATCGGGGCAATCAAGGTTGAGAGCACTGTCACAAAGGTCGACTACGCCTGTGGTCGCGGTTGGCACCTGACCCGCTGGGGCGAATGCCGGCGCAACTGGCACCGCCCGCCGCCTGTAGCTTTCTATGGCGGTCCGCCCCGCTGGGGCTGGGAGCGGCGTCATCGCGATTGGGATGGCCCGCGCTGGGGCTATGAGCGGCGCTGGGACCGCGAACGCCGCTGGCGGGATGACTACTAAAAAGCCTTTGACAGAGGCAGACAAACGAGGGCCGGTGCGATGTTTCGCCCGGCCTTTATCCGTTGAAATAACGAATGCGCTCAAATGCGGCTGACGAGCCAGTGCTTTCCGTCGATCAGCTCTTCAAGCTCGGCCGGATCCTTGACGCCGAACTCGAACCATTCCACGAGTTCCTTCGCCTTCCGCTTGCTTTCCTCGGCTGTAAAGTCGATCCCATAGCGCTCGCACCAGCGTCGAAGGATCGACGTCAGCAGCGTCATGTCATTCCCGTCAAGCGGGTCTTTCGGCCAGTATGTCGTGCCCATCGCAACCCCTCAATCGCTAATGACAGGCTGGCACATAATCGAATCAATGTCGCGCAATTTAAAAGTGTTTATTGGGTTGTTTTCCACCGTGGTGAATGGTTTTCCACAGAGTTGTTGGACGGTGGGGTTGACAGGGGTGCGGAGGGACCCGGCTGGCGCAAGTGCCGAAAGGAAATCCCCCGGACACCTGAGGTGTCCTCAGTTGCCGACAAAGTCTCCTCCGTCATGCCCGGCCTTGTGCCGAGTATCTGACCAGGGCAGTTGTTTGAACGAAAACCGTTTATTTTCAGATGCATAATTGGATCGTCGCAGATCCTCGGCACAAGGACGAGGATGACGTCGGGGGTTTTGGTTGCCAACAGGCGGATACCGGAGACCACCTCAGAGGCCGCGGGAGTGTCCGTGGGCTGATGTCTCGGGGTTGCCCACGTCCTGTTGCAATGCCAATGTTAACCCATGGATCTGCCTTCCTCTCTTGCCTGGCTGATTGACGAGGCTGCGGCTTCGCCCGGTCCCGAACGGTTTCTGGCCGAGCTCGGGCGCCGGCTGCTGGCCGATGGCTTGGCGCTTTCCGGCGGCGCGCTGACACTTTCGGTGCCGCATCCGATCATCGCGCGCCGTACCTGGCTGTGGCGAGCCGAAACCGGAGCCGTCATCGAGGCGTTGGGTTTTGCCGCCGCACCTCAAAGCGATGCCGGGCGCGAATGGCTGGCCGGGCTTGGGCCGGTTTGGGAGGAGAGCATTGGAGCTTCGCGGGACGGCGCTGTGCTCGGCTGGGCGGGCGTCGGCAGGAGGACGGGGGCGGACGAATTTTCTCCTGATGAAGCCGCGCGGCTGCAGGAGATCGCGCGTTTTGCCGCCGCGCCGCTTGCGGCCCTTGCGGCGCGGGAGGCGCGGGCGGCACTGCTTGAAGCCTATCTCGGCCGGCGCAGTGCGGCTCGGGTTCAGTCCGGTGCACTTGCCCGCGGCACCGGCGAAACCATTCGCGCCGCTCTTCTCTGCGCCGATTTGCGGGATTTCACCGCACTTTCCCAGGTGACGGAGCCGCAGGCGATGATATCAGCGCTCGACGCCTATTTCGACCGCGTCGCCGGCGCCGTGCACGCCTTCGGCGGCGAGGTGCTGAAATTCATCGGCGACGGCGTGCTGGCGATCTTTCCCGTCACCGCCGCTTCCGGTGACGAGGCCCGGGCTGATCGAGAAGCCTGCGAGGCGGCGCTTCGGGCCGTCGCCGCCAGCCGCGCCGGCATGATCCATCTCGATCGGATGCGCGAGGCTGAGGGGCTGGCGCCGCTGCCCTTCGGCGCCGCCCTGCATTTCGGCGAAATCCTCTGGGGCAATATCGGCGCCGCCGACCGGCTTGACTTCACCGCCATCGGCCCGGCGGTCAATCTGGTTAGCCGGCTGGAAGGGCTCTGCAAGCCGCTCGGCCACAGCGTTCTGATCTCAGGTGCCGTGGCGGCGAATACCGAGGCCGCGCTGACGCCGCTCGGCGAGCATGCCCTGCGCGGCATCGCCGAGCCCTGCGCCATCTTCACTTTGGCTGGGGTTTGAACCCTGAGATCGGGCTGTCCGCCTTCACCTGCCATGGCATGTTTTCCCACAAATCGCGCAGAAGAATCATTCTCGTAGGCGTTTGATCAAGCCTGGCCATCGCTGAAGATCGTTTTCGAATCTCCTTCGGAAAAGGTCTGCAAAGAAATATTTGCAAAGATATGTTTGCGATTGTATCCTTGGGTCATGAATGAGTACAATCCCCGACCCTCCCCAGATGCCGCCATCTCCCGGACCGTCAGCCGGGTCGTGCCCGAACCCACCGCACTGAAGGCGCTGGCGCACCCCGTCCGCCTGCGCATGCTCGGCATGCTGAGGATCGACGGCCCCGCCACGGCGACGCAGCTCGCCGCGCGGCTCGGCCTGAACAGCGGCGCGACCAGCTATCATCTGCGCCAGCTTGCCCAATATGGCTTCATCGAGGAGGCGCCGCATGGCTCACGACGCGACCGTTGGTGGCGCGCGCGCCATGAGCTGACCTCGGTGCCCGCAAGCGAGACGCAGGGGGAGGCGCTCGATCTCGATGTCGCCTTCAATCAGGCGGCGCTCTCGCTGCAGGTTGACCAGATGCAGCAGGCGCTTGAGGAATATGCGGAGCTGCCGGCCAAATGGCGCAAGGCGACGGCCGCCGACGACATCATCATCCCGATGACCGCTGAAAAGGCCGAAGCCCTGACGAAACGGCTGAGCGATATCATTCTCGAAGCGATGCGGGAGGCCCCGCCGTTGGGGGAGGCGGCGTCTCGCAATCCTGACATCGTTCCCTTCTATGTCATGTTGCACGCCTTCCCCTATCCAGGCCGTGTTCCGCACCGCGAGCGGGATAACGAGCCGTGAGAAGGGGCAAGCCGTTTCTCGCGCTCGCCGCCGCCGAGACGCTATCGCTGTCCGGCACCCGGCTTTCGACTGTCGCCGTTCCCTGGCTGGTGCTGAGCGCCACCGGCAGCCCGGTGCTGACCGGGTTGACGGCGATGATGGAGATGCTGCCTTACGTGCTCGCCAAAGCGCTCGGCGGGCCGCTGATCGACCGGGTCGGCGCCAAGCGCATCGCCATCATCTGCGACGCCGCTTCCATGGCTGTGGTGGGTCTCGTTCCGCTTCTCGATCTCTTCGGCGTGTTGACGGTGCCGATGCTGCTGCCTCTTGTCTTTGCCATGGGTGTGCTGCGTGGTCCCTCCGACGCCGCCAAGCAGGCGATGGTTCCCGATATCGCCGCTCTCGCCGATGTGCCGCTCGAACGGGTGACCGGCGTCTCCAGCGCCATCGAGCGGCTGGCCTCGACGATGGGCGCGGCCGGCGCCGGCTTGCTGATCGGGCTGATCGGCCCGGGGCAGGCGCTCATCGTCAACGCCGCCACCTTTGCCGCGGCCACCGTAATCATTGCGACTGGCATACCGGGCATCCGCCGCACTCCTGCGATCCTCGCCGCGTCCGACGCGCGGCCAGCTTCATCCTATCTCGACGATCTCCGGGGAGGCTGGCGCTTTCTGCGCAGCGATGCCGTGCTCGTCAGTATTGTCACCATGGTGGCGATCACCAATCTGCTCGATCAAGCCTATCACGCCGTGCTGCTGCCCGTCTGGACGAAGAACGCCGGTCATGGGCCGGAGCTGCTCGGAGCGATGTTCGCCGCCTTCTGCGGCGCTTCCGTCGCGGGGGCGGCGATTGCCGCTGTTATTGGCGAGCGCATGCCGCGTCTGATCGTCTATACCGTGGCTTTCCTCCTGACCGGATGTCCACGCTTTCTGGTGCTCGCGGTGGATGCGCCGCTCGGCTCCGTCTTTGCGACGCTCGCAATCGCAGGCTTTGCCTCCGGTTTCCTCAACCCTATCCTGTCGGCGGTGATCTTCGAGCGCATCCCCAAACCGCTGACCGGCCGCGTCACGGCGATGAATACCGCTCTCTGCTTTGCCCTCATCCCCTTCGGCGGCCTCGTCGGTGGCGCGCTGATCAGCACGATCGGGCTTGGCGCGGCGTTGCTCCTTTGCGGCCTCGCTTACCTCGCTGCGACCCTCTTTCCGCTGGCGCTCAAGAGCTTTCGCGGTTTTGACAAGGCCGTGGCATGAGCCCCGCGCAGGCCCTAGCCTTGCCCTCCGATTTCCTCGAACAACAGATCGATGAAGCAGCGCACTCGCGGCTCCAGCATGCCTTTGTCGGGATAGAGCGCCACGATCTTCGTGTCGTCGGTTTCGAGGTCAGACAGGACCTGCCGGAGACGACCGGCGGTCAACTCGGCGGCGACAACGAAGTGCGGAAGAAGGGCGATTCCGAGGCCGGCCATGCAGGCGTCACGAACGGCTTCACCGTTGTCGAGCCTCAGGCGGCTGCGCCCCTGCGCCTTGATCCAGCCGCCACCACTGCGAAAGCGCCAGCCCTGCCTTTGGCCGCGGCTGGTGAAGAACAGGCAGTCATGGGCCGCCAGATCCCCTATATCGCGAGGCATGCCGCGTTCGGAGAGGTAGGAGGGCGAGGCACAGAGCCGCGCCTTGTCACTGGAGATCACGCGCGCGATCAACCGGCTGTCGGCCGCCGATGGCGTCGCGCCAATCCCGATCGCCAGATCGAAGCCATCTTCGACGTTGTCGGCCGGGCGATCGGTGAAGTTCACTTCGACCTGCATGTCGGGCCAGGTGCGAAGATATTTTTCGAGTAAGGGAAGGACGACGAGCCGTCCGAAGAGACCGGGAACGGCAAGCCTGAGAACGCCTCGCGGCGTGCCGCTTTGCCCCGCAATGCTCGCCTCCGCCTCGTCGACCGATGCCAGGATCTGCAGCCCGTGCTCGTAGAACAGTCGTCCTTCGTCGGTCAGGCTCAGTGTTCTCGTTGTCCGGTTGAGCAGGCGCGCCCCGAGCCGCTCTTCCAGGCGGGTGACGGCCTTTCCCGCTGTCGAACGGGAGAGGCCCATGGCCTGGCCGCCGGCGATAAAGCTTCCGGCATCGACGACGGCCATGAAGATCAGGATATCGTTCAGGTTCGTGCGCGGCATTAGGCAACTCGAGCGATTTGACTGCAGCCTTAAGTCGGTCGCGATGTGACAGATTCAAGGCTCGCATCATCAACGTCGACCGCGCCAGTTAGGTCCCGGGTGCATCGAAATGATGGCGGCCGACGACAGCTGCCGTTTCTCATCACCACCGCTTCTATTGAAGGCTCGCGCAAGCCTCGCTGTCAGCGCCAGCCGAGCGCCGGAGCGACGTGGGTGAGGATCGCTTCGATGACGTGGGCGTTGTAGGCGACGCCGAGCTGGTTTGGCACGGTGAGCAGCAGCGTGTCGGCCTCGGCAATCGCCTCGTCTTCCGCAAGCTGCTTGATGAGCACGTCAGGTTCGGCGGCGTAGCTGCGGCCGAAGATCGCCCGGGTCTTCTCGTCGATGAAGCCGATCTTGTCGCCTTCGTCGCCGCCAAAGCCGAAATAGGCGCGGTCACGTTCGTCGACGAGCGCGAAGATGCTGCGGCTGACCGAAACGCGCGGTTCGCGTGTATGGCCGGCCGCCTTCCAGGCTTCACGATAGGCGCGGATCTGGTCGGCCTGCTGGACGTGGAACGGCTCGCCGGTTTCGTCGTCCTTCAGTGTTGAGCTCTGCAGGTTCATGCCGAGCTTGGCGGCCCAGACGGCGGTGGCGTTGGAGCTCGCCCCCCACCAGATACGCTCGCGCAGGCCTTCCGAATGCGGCTCGAGACGCAGGAGGCCGGGTGGATTCGGAAACATCGGCCGCGGGTTCGGTTTGGCGAAGCCTTCGCCGCGCAGCACCTCAAGGAAGACTTCGGCATGATGCCTGGCCATGTCGGCCTCGCTCTGACCTTCCGGCGGCGCATAGCCGAAATGGCGCCAGCCGTCGATCACCTGTTCGGGCGAGCCCCGGCTGATGCCGAGTTGCAGCCGCCCCCCGGCGATGAGATCGGCAGCACCGGCATCCTCGGCCATATAGAGCGGGTTCTCGTAGCGCATGTCGATCACGGCCGTGCCGATTTCGATCCGGTTGGTCCTGGCGCCGACGGCCGCCAGCAGCGGAAAAGGCGCTGCGAGCTGCCTGGCGAAATGGTGCACGCGGAAATAGGCACCATCGGCGCCGAGCTCCTCGGCCGCCACGGCAAGGTCGATCGACTGCAGCAGCGCATCGCCCGCCGAGCGCGTCTGCGATTGAAGCGAGGGCGTCCAGTGCCCGAACGAGAGAAAACCGATCTTCTTCATGTCGCACCTTTATCCGTTGCGTCATAGTGGATCGGTCATGGCATAGTTTCGGTGCGTAAGACAATCACAACCAGAGAGAACGGCGCGCTTTCCCGGAGGCGTTTGCTCAAGCGGGACGCGAAGCAATGTCAGAGGCGCCGAACCGTCATCTGCACCCCAGCCCCAGCCTGCTGGCAAGCCCCAGCCAGGGAGCCAGGTGAAAGGCGCTCATCAGCAGGTACATCGGCACCATCCCGCCGATCGGGAAGGCATCCGATGTAGTCGTGCAGATCGTGTCGGCGCTGCCGGTTACTGCCGTCAGCAGCGCCATGATCGCAAATGTTGGGGCGGCGGCGAGAGACAGAAAATCGGCGGCGGCGAGAGCGGGCTTGACCGGCTCGTCGGCGGGTCCGTCAGCGGCGGCGATCGACAGCCAACTCGCGGTGCCGAGGGAGGGGCTGACGTCGTCAGCCCGTTTTGAGGCGTGAGCGAAGAGCGCCATTGTTGTCACTCCTTGCCGTAGCGGTCGTGGTGGCGCCACCAGATGCCGGTTTCGTTGCGGCCCTTCGGCGCGCGGTCCAGCCATTGGTACACGCCCCAGAGCCCGTCGAGTCCGCGCGCATAACTGGAATAGCTGTGGTAGACGCCGCCATCGATGAGTTCGAAAGCGCTGACGCCGGGGCGGTCGCGGGTGTAGGTGGGAACGTCGGTGCCGGTCATGGACGCGATCTGGACGATGGGTTCGTCGCTGCCGCGCGACTGCCAGTCCGGCACGGTCTTGCCCGCCGGCGGTTCGGGGGCGGGCGGTTCGCGACGGTAGTTGTATTCGATCTCGCCGAGACGCTGCTGCTCCGGGCTGAACCAGACGCTGAAATCGGCGTTGAAATCGCTGCCGGCTGACGAGGCCCAGGGAAAGCTCCAGTTCATGCGCCGCTTGAAGGCCTCAAGCTTTGCAAGCGGCGCGCGCGAGACCGCCCAGAAGGCGACGTCGTGATTTTCCAGGTGGACGAAGAAACCGTTGAAGCCGTCGGCGATCGAGGAGCAGGAGGGGCATCCGGCGCTGTAATCCGGCCCGAACATGAAATGATAGATCAGGAGCTGCGAACGCCCGCCGAAGAGATCCTTCAGCGAAGCACCGCCGCCTTCGGTGTCGAAGTGGTAGTCCTTGCCGATCCTCACACGGGGCAATTGCTGGCGTTTGGCCGCCAGCGCATCGCTTCGCCGGGTCAGTTCCTTTTCCTCCTCGAGCAGATCAAGTCTCGCCGCCAGCCATTGCTCGCGAGTTGCGTTCAGCATTGCCGTCATGGGTCTTCTCCTTTGCCTGTCTCTCGTCGTAGCATCCGGCGCGCTTGCCTGCCGTTGAAAGAAGATTACGGCGGGAGGGACAAATGCCGGGAGTGACAAGTGTGACGGGATTTGAATGGACTCGCTGATTACGGCCGCGGCGCAGGCGCTGGCATCAGGCGATACGCTTGGCGCGCTGAAACGGGTGGCGCTGCGCGACGATGCGCCTGCGCTGGCGCTGCGCGGCATCGCCATGGCGCAGCTCGGTGACCTCATCCGCGCCAAGGCGCTGCTGAAGAGCGCTGCGCGCGCATTCGGACCGCGGGAGGCGGTGGCCCGCGCCCGCTGTGTCGTCGCCGAGGCCGAGATCGCGCTCGTATCGCGCGATCTCACCTGGCCGCCGAAGGTGCTGGAGGGGGCGCGCAAGGTTCTGGAAGCGCATGGCGACCGGGTCAACGCCGCCCATGCCGGCAATATCGCCATTCGCCTGATGGTGCTGATCGGCCGGCTCGACGAGGCCGAGCAGGCGCTGGCCGCGCTCGACCCGACGCCGCTGCCGCCGGCCTTGCTGGCCGCCCATGAGCTTGTCGCGGCTGGGATCGCGGTCCGGCGCTTGCGGACGCAGCCGGCGCGCGCGGCGCTCGAACGGGCAAGGCTTGCGGCGCGGCGGGCCGACATGCCCGTGCTCACGGCGGAGGTCGAGACCGCTGGACATGTGCTCGATCTGCCGGCGGCGCGCCTGGTTTCGCGTGGGCATGAACGGCCGCTGCTGCTTGCCGAGGTGGAGGCGCTCTTTTCAAATGGCACGCTCGTCGTCGATGCCTGCCGCCATGTCGTGCGCGCGGGCAGTGCGGTGGTGCCGCTGGCGAGCCGGCCGGTGCTTTTCGCCCTCGCTCGTGCGCTTGCCGAAGCCTGGCCGGCGGATGTGTCGCGCGGGGCGCTGATCGCACGCGCCTTCCGCGGCAAGCATGCCGATGAATCGCATCGCGCCCGGCTGCGCGTCGAGATCGGCCGGCTGCGGACGGAATTAGCCGGGCTGGCGGAAGTCTCGGCTACCGAGCGCGGTTTTACCCTTTCCCCTGCCGGCGCCGCTGAGGTTGCAGTGCTTGCCCCGCTCGTCGAAGGGCCGCATGCGGCGGTGCTCGCCTTGCTCGCCGATGGCGAAGCGTGGTCGAGTTCGGCGTTGGCAATCGCGCTCGGCACCAGTCCGCGCACCGTGCAGCGGGCGCTGGATGCGCTCGCCGGCGAGGAGAAGGTGCAAGCGATCGGACGCGGGCGGGCGCGCCGCTGGATGAGCCCGCCGCTCTCCTCTTTCCCGACGATCTTGTTACTCCCGGGACCGCTGCCGAGCGACTAGTATGGGTCAACCGACAAGGAGGAAGACATGAAGACATCGGCTGCGACCATTGTGCGTGAATATGGACCCTTTCCGGGTGCGGAGCGCGTTCACGGCGTCACCTTCGACGGCCGGCATGTCTGGTTCGCCTCGGGCGACAGGCTGAACGCACTCGATCCCGACAGCGGCGAAGTGGTGCGGTCGATCGAAGTCGCCTCTCACGCCGGCACGGCTTTCGACGGCGAGTTCCTCTATCAGATTGCCGAGGACGTCATTCACAAGATCGACCCGAAGACCGGCCAGATTCTTTCCACCATCCCGGCCCCCGGCAATGGCGGCGATTCCGGCCTTGCCTGGGCCGAGGGCACGCTCTGGGTCGGCCAGCATCGCGGCCGCAGGATCCATCAGATCGATCCTGAGACCGGCAAGATCCTGCGCACGATCGAATCCAACCGCGTCGTGACAGGCGTCACCTGGGTCGACGGCCAGCTCTGGCACGGCACCTGGGAGGGCGACGACAGCGATGTCAGGCGCATCGACCCCGAGTCCGGCGAGGTGCTGGAGCGGCTCGACATGCCCGAAGGCACTGGCGTCTCCGGCCTCGAATCCGACGGCGGCGGCTGCTTCTTCTGTGGCGGAGGCAATAGCGGCAAGATCCGCGCTGTGCGCCGGCCGTGAGGGCTGCGCCGCCAGGGTGGGGCTGCTCATTGCAAGAAGCCGGCGTCAGCGCACCCGCCTCGCCCTTCGGCGCCCCTTGCGGGGCACCTCAGGCTTAGGCTCTCGTGGGTGCCGGCGGCTCCGGCCACGCAAATACCTGCGGGGAGCAATTCACCGTCCGTCAACTTTTGCGTGTCAATTTCGAGGGAAGGGGCGCCATCAAAAGGTTGCAAGTATTGAAGGTCAGGCTCACATCGCACATCACGCTCGTCCTGGTGGCGCTCACCTGTGCGGCGGCCGTATTGCTGTGCGGATTCGCATGGATTGCCGCCGTGAACGTCGATGATCTCTACTTGCGCCGCCAGGCCGACTTTGTGCGACAAGGATTGGATGAGCAGTTCAAGGCGCTTCCCCGGGAACAGGAAAGCGTCACGAAATGGGACGACGCCTTTCTTTATTCCAAGCAGCGGAACCATGAATGGTTGCTTGACAATGTCGGCCGCTGGACGAGCCAATATTTCGGACACGATAGAACCTACATCTTCGACAATACCAATCGCCTGCTGTTTGCGTTCCGCGACGGAACGGACACCATGCCGCCGCGCCTCGGCAGCGACGACGGCGAGGAAATGACGGCGCTGGCCGGCGAGACGCGGGCGGCTCTCGTCGAGCGCAAAAGAAGCGGTGGCGAACCGCTTGGCCAGCTGGCCAGGGTACGCACGATCATGATCGGCAACAGACCGGCGATAACAAGCGCGCGCCCTGTTATGCCGAGTTCGACAAGGATGCAGATCGAAGCGGGTCAGGAGTTCATCGCCGTCTCGGTCAAGTTCATCGACGGAAAAGCGGCTGAAAGCATTGCCCATTATGCGCGGCTCGAAGGATTGCATTTTTCCCTTTCGAAGGGAGACGACGAGCGGGCGCAAGTGCCTGTCTCGTCCTATGACGGCGGGGTGATCGGCTATCTCGTGTGGCAGCCGATCCGCCCGGGCTTCATGCTGCTCCAGCAGATCGCGCCGGCAGGGCTCGGCTGTCTGGCTCTGTTGATCGCCGCGGTGTTCTGGCTCGGACGAGGACTGCATCGCACCTCGCTGACCCTGCTGGACAGCCAGGCCGAACTCACCCACCACCGCCACCATCTGGAAGAGATGGTGGCGGACCGAACAGCCAAAATCGAAAGACAAAGGCAGGAGCTGGACCGCCTGCTGGTGCACGAACGCCAGGTGAATGCGCTGCAGCGCCAGTTCGTTGCTATGGCCTCGCACGAATTTCGAACGCCGCTTGCCATCATCGATGCGGCCGCCCAGCGGCTCTGCCGCTCGACGACCAACGTCAGCGGCGAGTATGTTCACGAAAAAGCCGGAGTGATCCGCAGCGCGGTAGTGCGCATGGTCGATCTCATGGAGAGCATCCTTGCGAGCGGCCGGCTCGAAACCGGACAGATCATACTGAAGAGGAGCGAAGGTGATCTGAAAGCCTTGCTCGTCGCCTGCTGTGATCGGCAGCGCGAACTCAGCCCTTCGCATGTCTTCCATCTCGATCTCGAACTCATACCTGACGTATTGACCTTCGATCGAAGCGCGATGGAACAGGTCTTCATCAATCTGATGTCGAACGCCGTCAAATATTCGCCCGATCAGCCTGACATTTATGTTCACGCCCGGGTTGAAGAGAAAATGGTGGAAATCGCCGTTGCCGATAGCGGCATCGGCATGGATGCGGATGATCTGCCGAAACTGTTTCAACCTTATTATCGCGCCCGCAGCGCGACGGGTATTGCCGGAACCGGCATTGGCCTGAACGTCGTCAAGCAGGTCATCGAGCTGCACGGCGGCACCGTCGAGGTGACGAGTGAGCTTGGCAAAGGCACAACATTCACCATCTCTCTGCCAATAGAGTTTCTATTGTCGGATCAACAAGTCGCAGCTTAAGGAAGAGCTTATGGTTACAGTCCTGTGCATAGAAGACGAAGTCGAGATCCGGAATCTCCTCGTCGAAGAGTTGAGCGAAGCCGGCTACAGGACGCTCCAGGCCTCGAACGGCGCAGAGGGCCTGGAAATGATCCTGTCGAAATGGCCTGATATCGTCATCAGCGACATTTCCATGCCTGTTATGGATGGGCATCAGCTTCTGGCGGAAATCCAGATCAATCACCCGGAGCTCTCCAACATTCCCTTCATCATGCTGACGGCGCTGACAGACCGGGAAAACACGCTCGCCGGCCTGCGGGCCGGTGCTGCGGATTATCTGACGAAGCCGCTCGACTTCGACCTGCTGCTCGCCAAGCTGGAGGGCTGCGTGACGCGGCTGGAGAACGATAAGGCGCTCAATCGGTCGTTTTGATTGGGTGGGGTGAGACCAGCGCGTCCGAAATCGTTGGCTGATTCTACCGGCAGGCCAGAGGGGGTGTCTCACGCATGACCTTTCGGTCGCTCTGATGTCTTCGCGGTTTTTCCGAGGGATGTGCTGTAGCTTTATCGCGCGGCCTTTCCCAACACATCCCCCAATACCGCAAATACTCTCTCATCCAGCGTCTGCGACACATTGAAGCGCATGAAATTCGTCGCCGATTGCGACAGGCTGAACGCATTGCCCGGCGCCAGCACGATCCGCTTTTCCAACGCCGCTCGCGCCACATCAGCTGCGTCGATGTCATCGGGCAGGCGGCACCAGAGGAACATGCCGGCCTGGGGCTCCAGCCAGGGTTTTATCCCGAAGCCCTTCAGACGAGCGGTGACCTCGGTCATGGCGCGCGCCAGCCGCTGCCTGAGCATTTCCATGTGTTTGCGGTAACCGCCGTCGCTCAAGACCTTGAGCACCAGCTCGGCCGTCATCCGGGCGCCGCCGAAGGAGGTGGCGATCTTGAGGTCGGTGAGGCCCTCGATCCATTCGGGCCTGGCGACGATGAAGCCGCAGCGGGCAGAGGCCGAAAGCGTCTTCGAAAAGCTGCCGATATGGATGACGCGCTCGAGCCCGTCAAAGGCGGCGAGGCGAGGCGCGACCGAATATTCGAAATCTGCGAAGATATCGTCCTCGATGATGGTGAGATCGAACTGGTCGGCGAGTTTCAGGACCCGGTGGGCTGTGACGGGGGAGAGTGTCGCGCCGGTCGGATTGTGGATGGCCGAGTTGGTGATGTAGAGCCGCGGCCGATGTTCGGCGAGCGTCTGCGCGAAGAGTTCGACATCGGGGCCTGACGATGTGTAGGGCACACCGACGATCTTCGCCCGGTGGGCGCGCAGCAATGCGTGGAAGTTGAAGTAGCAGGGATCGTCGACCAGCACCGTGTCGCCGGGTTCGAGCAGGAAACGGCAGAGCAAGTCGATCGCCTGCGTGCTGGACTCGGCGAGCAGGATCTGAGCCGGCGAAGCCTCGATGCCGCGCTCGCCCATGCGCCGCGAAATCAGCTGGCGCAGCGGCCGCAGGCCGAGCGGCGAGCCGTAATCGGCAAGGGCCGGCCCCTCGGCGCGCGCAAGCGTTCGGAGCGCCCGGCGCATGCCCTCGCCAGGCAGCCAGGAGGACGGCAGCCAGCCACAGCCGGGTTTGAGATCGGCTTCATCGGACTCCAGCGATTGCCGCGAAATCCACAAGGGATCGACGGCGCGGTCGAGTTTCGGCCCGGCCTCGGCCAGTGCGAAGGGGGCCGCCTGGTTGGCGACATAGAAGCCGGAACCCGGCCGTGAGATGATCGCGCCCTCGGCGGCCAGGCGCTCATAGGCGTCGACGACGGTCGAAGTCGAGAGCTTCATGCTGGACGCCAGGCTCCGCACCGAAGGCAGCCTTGCCCCCGGCGTCAGGCTGCGCCCGGCGATGCGCTGCCGGATCGTCGCCATCACCATCTCGACGCGGGTGCGTCCCGCTATCTTTTCGTTCATCCGTACTGCCTTTTGAACCATAACAGTTTTGCGAAACCGTATCAGACCGTCACTGTCGTGGCTATCGGTTTTGGCGGATAAGGCTGGACGGCCCGTTCTTGTGAATTCGATTCAGCTAACGCGCCTCAGGTTATTGTTTATGCATGCCGTTCTCTCAAGGCCGCAGGGTTTCGACGACATGCATCTGGGAAGGGAACGCATGATGGAGCGCATGACGGCAGGATGGGTCAATGGTTTGATTGGTGTGGTGATCTTCAGCGGCTCGCTGCCGGCGACGCGCGTGGCGGTGGCGCAGTTCGATCCGGTCTTCCTGACTGTTGCGCGCGCGGCGATCGCCGGGGTGCTGGCGCTCTGCCTGCTGATCGTCTTTCGTGAGAAGCGGCCGGCCGGGCGCGATATCATCTCGCTTGCCGTGGTCGCGCTTGGCGTCGTGGCGGGCTTTCCACTGCTGACGGCGCTGGCGCTGCAGCATGTGACGTCAGCCCATTCGATCGTCTTCGTCGGTCTGCTGCCGCTGGCAACGGCGACCTTCGGCGTCATCCGCGGCGGCGAACGGCCGAAGCCGGCCTTCTGGCTGTTCTCCATCCTCGGCAGCGCGCTGGTGGCGGGCTTTGCCCTGACGCAAGGTCTGACGGCCTCGCCGGTCGGCGACCTGCTGATGCTCGCGGCAATCGTCGCCTGCGGCCTCGGTTATGCCGAGGGCGGCCGGCTGTCGCGCACGCTCGGCGGCTGGCAGGTGATTTCCTGGGCGCTGGTCCTTTCGCTGCCAATCATGATTGCAGTCGCGTTCGTCTACCGGCCGGAAAGTTTCGCCGACATTGGAACGCCGGCGCTCATCGGCCTTGCCTATGTCTCGCTGTTCTCGATGCTGATCGGTTTCATCTTCTGGTATCGCGGCCTCTCGCAAGGCGGCATCGCCGCCGTCGGCCAACTGCAACTGCTCCAGCCCTTCTTCGGCCTGGCGCTCGCCGCCACGCTGCTGCACGAACCGGTCACCTGGGCGATGCTCGCGGTGACGGTGGCTGTCATTTTCTGCGTAATGGGGGCGCGCAGGTTCGCGCGGTAATAGTTGAGCTGGGGCCACAAAGCTGCCGCTCAATCGTCAGAAAATGGCCCCTTTACCGCCGCACCGAGCCCTTTTCCGGGCTTCATCGTCGTGACCTCGCCAGCCTTTCCAGCGGCTGAGCGATCGACCGAGGCGGTCTTTGCTGCCGTCCAAATCACCGGAAAAGGAATGAAAATGATCACTCGTTACACATCCCTCGCAACGATGACAGCCGCGGTGTTCAGTCTGCTTGCTCTCAGCCCGGCATCCGCGACCGAGCTTGCCCAGGCGCAACAGCAGCCGCCGGCACAGGGGCAGGCGCCGATGCAAGGACAGGGTGGTACCGGTGCGGCTGCCCCTGTCAGTGATCAGAAACTCGAGGCCTTTGCCGTTGCCTACGTGCAGGTCGACAAGGTCAGGCAGGAATATTCGGCCAAGATCGACGCGACCAAGGACCAAGCTGCGAAGCAAAAGCTGCAGGAAGAAGCCAAGAAGCAGATGGTCGACACCGTCCAGGCCTCCAACGACATCTCCGTCGAGGAATATTCGTCGATCCTGACGGCAGCGCAGAGCGACCCGGCGCTCGCTAAGAAGGTTCTGGACAAGATCGGCACCCCGCCGCCGGCGCAGCCGCAGCAATAGGCTTAAACTGGAGCCAAGGCGCGGGTCCACGCGGCGAGTGCTTCCCGCGCCCGCCCCAATCCTGACGCGGCCTCAGTTGGCGGGCACGACCAGCGCTTCGCCCTTACGGACGATGTAGGTCGCCAGCTCCGAAGCCTTGCCGCTGCCGACGTTTCTGGCCGAATGCACGACGCCGGAGGGAATGAACAGCGATTGGCCGGCCTTCAGCGTTACCGGCTCCTGCCCGTCGAGCCGATATTCCAGCGTGCCCTCGATAACGAAGGCGATTTCTTCGCCCGGATGCGCATGCTTCGGCGCGAGAACGCCGGGGGCGAAATCGACGCGCACCTGAACGGCCTCGTGGCCGGGTACATCGATATCGCTTCTGACGAGGTCGGTGCGCTGCAGCGGCTGTTCCGCATGCGCTATCGCCGCGCCGCCAAGGAGAAGGGCGAGCGGTATCGCCTGGATCATTTTCATCGTGTCATCCTTCCTGAATTGACCATTGCAGCGAATCGGCCGCATCGCCATTTCAGTCGATGATTGAACCGGGCATGTGTCGGGAAACCGGCATTTTTGTAAGCGAATGTATCCGCAGCCCGGCTGAGGCTTCCCGTAAGAACGGGACCCTTTTTTACGCGAACCGCATCGCGGATTTCGCACGCGCCTTCGCCGCTACTTCCTCGCGATCGCGAGGCGGCTGAGACGTCTCCAACGAATCGAGCAATTCACGGGCGCAAGCTGCGATCGAACTGACCGCGCGTTCGAACGCGGCCTCATTGCGCTTCGACGGCTTGGTCGCTCCGCTGAGCTTGCGCACGAACTGGAGCGCGGCATCATGAATCTCTTTGTCCGTTGCAGGCGGATCGAAGTTGAACAGTGGTTTTATGTTTCGGCACATGGCTTGCTCGCGTGATGTTCTCTTTGCCACTGGGGAAAGTGGCCTCGCACGAAAGGTAGTCGCGTGAGCGCGAATTGCAACGAGGCGTGGGAGATGGCGCGCCGATCTGAACGAGTTCAGGGATCCACGACCGGACGCCGCTTGAGTGCCGCCACTTGTGATGGAGTGGGAGGAGGCTCCGGGCCTCCGCATCGAAACTCTCCGTCGATGACGAGATGTTCGGAGTGAGGACAATTCGACCAAACTGCCGGATAGGGAAAGGGCACAGCCGCCAGTCGCCATCGACTCGCGACGACGGAGTGATAGGCAGGGAGAGTGCGCCCAGCGGGCTTTCTGGGAAGATAGAGGGGACACGATATCTCTAGTTGCCCCAGCCGATTTGCAACCGATCAAATCGAACCTCGCTCAACGGTTGGTTGGAGGGGCTCAGCCTCACCGAACGAAGAACGAGATGAAGCTCGGGGGAATAGTATTGTTCGAAAATGATCGGAGGCAATTCCGTCAGTTTCAGACGGCTGTTAATGGCCCAAACTTTGTAGGAACAAGATGCAATTGTTTCCTCTCCCAAGCCGTCGAACCGTATAAAAGTCGTGCCCGAATCAGTTTTTTTGCCATTGATGAAAAGCGTGGTGCCGGATTGCCAGGCCTTCTTCTGTGGTAGATCGTCCAACGCAATCGCGTTCGCGTATTTCAGCTCATGCGTGCCGCTGGCACTCACTCTCTTTTCGACGAGCAAGGGGTGCACATATACGGCCGACACCGGCTGCAGTGAGCCGTCGCGCTCCATCAGCCGCTGTTCGGTGAGACCCGGGCCGTCGGGCTTGTAGAATACGGAATAGAAAGGCGCTTCTCTGGTCAGCAGCACGCCCTGTTTGGTCTCACTGGCGGTTAAGCAATCGCCAAAGGCTGGCACCGCCAATGTTATTCCAACCAGTAACGACAAACTTCTTAGCAAGATCGACATCCCAGATTCCGCTCATCCAAGTCCGCTACCACCGTGCTTGGGTGAAATTGGGGAGATCGACGTCGCTGGCCCGGAGTTCGTCCACATCCTGACCGAACTTGGTCTGATCGACGAGTATCGGATCTACTTGCACCCGGCCGTGGTGGGGCAGGGCGAGCCCTAATGTTGCGCGCCGCCGACCGGCGGTACGGTAAATTTCACAGGCTTTCCGCCCAGCACTTCGTGCACTGGAGTGGCAAGTTCGATGAGCACCTTGTGTTCGCCCGGCGGCAGGCCGGTCAGGACGATGGCGCCGGTGCCGCCCGCATCGGCCCACCGCCATGGCAGGTCGTCGATGCTGACATGAAGGTGTCCGGCCCGAGGCGAGACATCGGTCGCGCTGGCGCCGAAAATGGGCAGGATGCGGAAGTTCTCGGTTCTATAGGGAATGATGGCCACGCCTCTGGTGGCCAGCGGTTCTGGAAGGGGCTGATCCACGAAGAGCTTGGGTGCGGCTTCGTTCTTGATCGGAAGGAACTGCGTCGCCGCCTGATGCGGCGCCTGCGCGTGGAGGGATGTGCCGGTGAGCAGGAAGGCTGCTGTTGCGAGGGCTCTTGCGACCGTGGTCATGACATAATCCTTTGTAGACGCGCCTGTCGTGACCGACATCGTCGGGACACCGGAGCGACGCTGAGTTGAGGCCGATCAGGCGGCGTTGAGTTCGACGGCGATGTTGCCGCGTGTGGCCTTGGAGTAGGGGCAGAGCTGGTGAGCGCGCTCGACCAGGGACTTGGCGATGTCAGTCTCGATGCCCGGCAGCGTCGCGTTCAGTCGCGCCTGCAGGACATAGCCGCCGTCATCGTTCGAGACGAGGTCGATCTCGGCATTGACGGCAGCATCGGCGGGGATGCGAAGCTGGCGTTCGGCAGCCGCTCTTCCGATCGCACCGAGGAAACAGGCGGACCAGGCGGCGGCGAAGAGCTGTTCGGGATTGGTGCCTGGAGCCGAGGAACCGGGCGGGGAGAGTTTCACATCGAGGCGACCGTCGGAAGTGCGGGATGCGCCGTCGCGTCCGCCGGTGGTGTTGGTGGTGCCGGTGTAGATGACTTTCGACATTTGGATGCTCCTTGTTCGATTTCAGCCGGTGGGACAGCACACTGCTGGTGTCTCAGGCGCCGCCACGGCCCAGCAGGGTTCCGGGCGGCGATGACGGGAATATGAGCTCGGCAAGACTTGCCCGGTAGCGAGCAGGCGTGAGAGCAAGCCTCTCGTTTTCGCTCAGTCCTGCACCAGGTTGCCAAGCCGCAGCGCTGTGGAGGATGTCGAAAGCAGCGCGTTGCGGGAGGCATATCGCTTCCAACCGCCGAGGGTTCGCCGTCGTTCGGAACTTGCCGAACTCAAGAGGCTGCCTCTCAGGTTTCCCCGCTACCGCCGGTGCCGGCATTGCGCGATCTTCGAAGTGCTAACCGGGATTGAGACCTGCCGAGGCGGTCTTGATCTCTCATCCAGCCAGGAGACGGACATGAACACGCTTTTCAAACGCAAGGTCGCCTTCGCCCTGTCGATGGGCATCGTAACGACAGGGATCATCTCTTTCACACTGCTCGCGCTCAATCTGGGTTTTTCCGAGGAATTCGTGCTGACGTGGCTGCGCTCGTGGAGCATCGCCTATCTCATCGTCATTCCGGCCATCCTGCTGATTGGCCCACACCTTCAGGCGCAGGTGGACCGCATCGTTCGCTGACGAATTGAGTCTCAGCGACCGCCATGACAATGACCATGCTTGGCGATTATCGGCACCTCCAGGATCGGGCGCGGACGGTCGGGGAAGTGCGCACTTCATTCCGGTGACGGCGCATCGCCATATCTGCTGCAGGCCGCGCGAAGCCGCGGCAGAATCCAGTCGATGAAGGCGCGCAGCTTGAGGGCAAGCAGGCCCTGTCGGGAATAAACGATGTGGATCGGCTTGGGCCCGCCGTCATAGTCCTTCAAGATCTGCACGAGCATTCCCGAAGACAGCTCCTCGGGAACTTGATAGTCGAAGAGGCGGGCGATCCCGGCTCCATTGCACGCGGCGGCGACGCAGTTGGCCGCGGTGTTCACCTCGATCCGGCTCCGTGGCGTCGCCTCGACCGGCTTCCCCTCGATCTCGAAATTCCAGAAGAAGGACCTGTCGTTGAACATGATGCCGTCGTGATCGGTGAGCTCGGTCGGATGCTGGGGCGTGCCATGCCGCTCCAGGTAGGCCGGGCTTGCGCAGGTCAACAGGCGGAACTCGCCGGCCTTGACCGCATAGAGCGAACTGTCGGCCAACTCGCCAAGTCGGATCGCGACGTCGACCTGTTCGTTGACCAGATGAACAGAGCGGTCGAGGGACAGAAGGTTCAAGGTCACTTCGGGATGCTTGTTCATGAAATCGAGCGCGATCGGCAGAACGTAGCGGTGGCCAAACTCGATCGGCATCGTGATGGTCAGCAGTCCCCGCGGCGTCTGATATTCGCCTGAGGCCCTGCGTTCGACCTCCTCGAGATCGGCAATGATCCTGCGCGCCGCATCGACATAGTCGCGACCGGCATCGGTGAGCTGCAGGTTGCGGCTTGTCCGGATGATGAGGTTTGCGCCGAGATATCGCTCCAGATCGGCAACCTTGCGGCTGACGCTCGGCAGCGGCGCGTTCAGCTTCCGGCTGCCCGCCGACAAGCTGCCGGCGTCAACCACTGCAAGCAGAACCCGCATTGCATCAAGCCGATCCATAACACCCCGACGAGTGAAAGCCTCGATCTTGAGGATATGGGAAATCGGTTCTGATGAACAGCAATGGCCGCGGGCGCACCCCTCATCATCACCCGGGTAGCCTCTTGTCGTTCAAACGGTCTCGCCGATGCGGAACCGCTTCACGATCCGGTGGATGAGCATTGAGAAGGTGGTTCTCAATTTCACCGGCTGCCGGCCAGGGCTCCCGGCCAGTACATTTCTCCCATCCGATCAAGGGTTTCGCTGACTGCCGATAGACACCGTCGGTGTCACGGAGATCAACGGCTCGGTGACGCAACTTCAGAAGGAGTAATCGTCATGGACAGAATCTTCTATGTTGGCGTGTCGGCCGCTCTCTTTGCGGCTTTTGCCTTTTCGCTCAACTTCATCGTGCCCTTGATCATCGGCGACTATTCCACCTTTGATTTCGCCCTCGTCCGTCATGGTGTCTCGGCGCTGGTCGGACTTTACATCCTGTTTTCCGAGAAGGGTGTCCTGCGCCACCTGACACCTCGCAACTGGCTGAATGCAATCTGGCTCGCTTTCATCGGATATGTCGGCTACTTCCTGACTGTGACGGGCGCGGCCGTCTTTGCCGGTCCGGTCATCGCTCCTGCCTTTCTCGGCCTGGTGCCGATCGTATTGATGGTCGTTGGTAACAAGCGTCAGGGATCATTGCCATGGCGATCTCTCATGATGCCTCTGGCGCTGGTGCTGGCCGGCCTTGCTCTCGTCAACGGCACGGCACTTACGACCGAAGGATTGAATTCGGTGCGATCATTTTGGGTTGGCGTGCCACTGGCGCTGGCCGCCGTGGGACTTTGGGTCTGGTTCGCTCTTGCCAATCAGGCTGCACTGGCGGCCCGGCCGGAAATGCCCTCCGGTGTGTGGGCTGCGTTGATATTGGTGGGAGGTGGCATCCTGATGCTGGCCTTCTACCCCTTCGGCGCCGCGCTGGACCTCTTCCGGCTTCCAACGCTGGGATTCGGTTGGAGTGCCGCCGGCAGCTTGTATGTTTGGGGCGCTTCTTTCGCGCTGCTGGCAACCGTAGGCGGCGTCTGGGCCTGGAACATTGCGTCGCGGAGCCTGCCGGTTGCCTTGGCTGCGCAATTGATCGTCTCGGAAACGGCCTTCGGTGTGATCGGTGGACTTGTCGTACATGCTCGTTGGCCGACCCCGATCGAAAGCGCTGGGATTGTCGTCCTCATCGCGGGCGTTGTTCTATCCGTGCGAATTTTCTATGAATTTCGGTGTACATCAGGAAGGACATTGCTTGCGCAAGAGTGACATGCCGCACGCAAGACAAGTGATGGTCTAGGTCGTCCGGCGCTCGGGCCCGCTATCCGGGTGGGCTGGCGAACAGTAAGATGCTGAACTTGTGTGGCGCAGGATCATATCGGCGGAAGTGCAGGGGTGGGGTCCATCTCTGACTATGCGAACCATGTCTTCGCAGATCTGGCGGCAGACGCGGAATGACTGATAAGGAAGGCTTGGGCCGCCGGAAAATTGGCAAAAAAATAGAGCATTTCCGGACGCAAACAGAAACGGAAATGCTCTCGTAGTTCGGTGCGAAGCTTACCAGAGTCGGCTTCGCACCTCTCACATCTCGCCATGTGGCTATTCGTCTGGCGCCGCCGACGCGGCGTTTTCCAGCGAGGTGCGGATTTGATCAATCTTGCCGTCGGCATCGCCAACCCCGAGAATGGTCTTGGCTTGATCCAGGACCGCCGGGCTGACCTGACCGGTTTTCGTTGCGGAAGCCAAAGCGTCCTCCAGCGCCTGATCGCCCAGCAGGGGATCGTCGGCCGCGGGCTCGATACCGTTGTCGATTTCATACTGGGCATAAGCCACGGCGTAGGCCGAGATGGCGGCCATGCGCGGGTCCGATGTGTTCATCAGCGCCCTGTAATTCCGTTTCAAGGAATTCAGGCCCGCAAGCTGTGCTGAAAGGTTCTTCTCTTTCTTGTTGGTGGCTGCGGTATCTGACTTGCCCGATTTGGACTTGCCCGATGCCTCTGACGATTTGCCTCTCACGGCTGACGAGTTGGAGTTGCCATGGTTTGAACCGCTGTCGTGGCCGCCACCGTTTCCGTGGCCGCCGCCATTACCGCCGCCGTTGCCACCACCATTGCCACCACCATTGCCGCCGCCGTTTCCGCCGTCCTTCGCCAGCGCGCTCATGTCGAGCCCCGCAATCGTTACCGGGCTTGCTGCAAGCGTCAGCGAAAGCACGGCCAGGGACGCTAAGGTTGCTTTCCGCATCGTTTTCCTCCGAATGAGACCACCAGATGGCGTGCAACTGCACGTCGAGATCTGACTTGAAGGATAGATTGCTATCGCGCGCTGCACATCGGACTGAGGTCCGGCGAAAGGCCCCGGCTATGGTCCTAAGGAAACATCCAAGCTCGCCAAGGCGCGCAAACGGTTCAGGGAAGATTATCGCGAGCTTTCCAGGTGGCTCTCGCCACGCAAAAGGTTCAGCCAGGCCTGCGACACTTTCTCCGCGCCTGAGCCCCCGATATGGCAATCGTCGTAGCGGTCGTCTCCATCGAGCAAGGCGTCAGAATTCGCGCCCTCTCGGATACCGTGGCCGCTTTTTGACAAGGCCAGTTGCGCCCGTACAATAGGATTGTCTGGAATATGTTCCTTGAAGCCGCCGTTGCTCGGTTCGAGGCATTTCGATGCGATCGAAATGTAAACGGGGGCTTCGACGCCGTGCTGACGCAATGTGTCAACCATCGACATGAAATGTTTCTGATAGGCCTCCGAAGTGGTGCCCAGAACGAGGTCCGCCTCTCCTTGCACCCAGAGGACGCTCGTTATTCTATAACCGGAATCCTGAAGCTGTTTCATTGTATCGATCAGCACAGGATTGAGGTCACCGCCTGTCGCCCATCGAGCGACCTCCGATCCGGAATATGCGAGTGGTGCGAGAATGACGCTGTCATTTTGTCCCGACCCGATCAATTTGTTCCCAAGAAGCGTCCAGTACTCCCCCTTGGTATTGGTCGATCCAAGAAGTGGCGACGCAGCGATGAAGCACCGTTTGTCAAAGGCGTTTACAACGCGAGCGCCATAATCCGACCGGTGCCGTTGTCCACCGTAGTTGGCCGCGTTCGATTGGCCAAGAATGAGTAGGACGGCAGTCCGATCAGTTTGAGTCGGGCAGGTCACAGCGGTTTTTGATTCATCTGCGATGAGTCGTTCCTTGTCGTCGAAAGTATAACGGCTTGAAGCCGCCGCCTTCTCTCCGGCAATCGTTTTCTTCAGCGCGGAAAGTTGTGGCCAGGGAAAGATCTCATGTCTCGCGCTCATGCCGCCGAGAACATAGATGGCGATCACGGCAACCAGGCCGATGGCCATTGTTTTGCGCATGTCGTTACCCTTTAAAGATCATCCGACGACATGGAGCCTACGGACCGACCAAGGCTGCTCCAGCCATGACGGTTCCTTTACACCAGCCGCATCTGCTTGCTCGGGCATGCTCTTCAAAAAGAGTTCGTCGCGAAGATCGAGCCCCAATCGATGACTATTTCGATGGAGTTGCCGAAAACCTGCCCTAGACTATAGTTCGGACCAGTGATTGCAATCATCCGGATGGGTGAAAGATCGTGCTATGCGGCATGAATTCCATGGAGCAAGTTCCCTTTGCTCGGCCATGGAAGGGTGGTCACAGATTGGCGCGGTGAGGTCAAACGTGGAGCGGAGCACCGGTCGTCATCCGAGATGCGGCATGCGGGCCTGCCGAGTTTGGCGAGACGCCAACCCCAATCTCCGTCGTCCTCGGCTCAAGGTCGATCACGCCAGGCGCAAGTCGAGCAGCGGGTGCAGCTTCTTCAGATTCGGGAGGGATTTTGCCTGCCACGGATGTTGATTGGTGCCTTTGACGATAAGCAGGAGGTCGCCCATCTTTCTGGCTTCGATGGTGAGCTTCGCCAGGAGGTTGATGCCCGAGGAATTCAGAAATTCGAGGCCCGTCAGGTTGAACGTCACCTGTTTGTGCCCTTCATGGAGAAGGCCTGTTATCATTGAATAGATCGGCGCATAGGCGTCCGGGCCTGCCAGGCGGAAGACGCCGTCGAAATACACCTCGTTTTTTTCCGCCCATACGCGGAAGTTTTCGTCGCTGATTTCCATTCTTCGCTCACAGATTGGAGGAGGGCGGCATCGCCACAGCTGCAGTCGTCGTCAGTATGATATGCTCGTCCTTATTCTCTTCGAATGTCCATGCCATTCTCGCATCGTAATCGCTCAAAAGGGTGAGCAGGCCCAAACCGGAACCGCTTTCCGGCGATATGGCGTTGGTTTCGATTTGCTCAAGAAGGAGTACGCCGGGTTCCTTCGATTGAAGGCGATGCAGGAGCTGCTGGAAGCGCGACGACGTCGCGCTGTCGATGGCATTCTTCACCCTGAGCAGAAAGCTTCCTTCGATTATGCCGGCTTCGATGAGGATCTCGCCAGGCTGTCGGAATTTGACTGCATTTTCGATCAGCTCGTTGCTGAGGTATCCAATATCATGATGCGCCTGCAGATAATCTTTCCTCGACCGGGAATAGGGCAGCGCCATGATCTTCGCTAGGAAGTCCGAAGTCATTCCCGAATGCTTCCATCTAAGCTGAAGCGGCCCATCGCTCAATGTCAGGCGAGCGCCAGAACCCAGGCTGATGTCCGCCAGAGATTCGATGCCATATATTTTGGGCGCCATGTCTCACCTATGCCGTACCGCGAGAAGCGTGATGTCGTCGTAGATTTTCTGCGATCCGATGAAGAGCATCAGCGTTGCAACAATTTCAGAAACGACTTTCTCAGCACTCTGACCTTTCAAGCGAAGTGCTTCCCTGCAGAGACGTTCGATGCCGAACAGCTCTCCCGCATCGTTTGCGGCTTCTGTCACGCCGTCGGTGTGCAGGAGTATGAGGTCGCCCTTCTCGAATGCTATTTCACGTGTTTTGATAAAGGTGGAAATATCGGCTTCCAATCCGATCGGTATACCGAGATCCATGGTGTCGATGCGTTGGATCTCACCGTTCGCCCGCACGATGACGACTTCCTCGTGCTGTCCCGACAAGATCATCTCCTTGCCGTCATAATCGAGAAAGGCCAGGGTGAGATGTTTGTCTATTCTGGTCCTGACTATGTTTTTGAATAGGGCACTGTTTAGATTCGCCAGAAATTTGACGGCGTCGGAGTTCCCCGCTTCCTGAAGAGCGCGGGCGACGGACTGGACCATCAGCATCAACACGCCGCTTTCGAGCCCGTGGCCGGTGACGTCGCCGATGCCGATCTTCAACCGTTTTCCGTTCTTCAAGACGTCGTAATAATCGCCGCCGACTTCTTCCGCAGGTCTCATATAGGCTGCGATCTCGATGTCCTGAAATTCCTCAAGCTCCTGTTGCAGCGGCAGAACCATCAGCTGGATTCTCTCGGCGACGGCGAGCTCCGTTCCCAGACGACGATTTTCCCGCTCGAGCTGCGCATTCAGCGTCGAAATCTCTTCCTTCTGATCTTCGATCTGGGCGGTTCGTTCTTCGACGAGTTGCTCGAGATTTTCGGTGTGATAGCTGATCTGCTCGGCCATCCGATTGAAGGCCTCACCGGCCGCGCCGACCTCGTCCTTGCTTGTTATTGCCACTCTGACTGAATAGTCCTGCGCCTGAATCCGCTTGGCGGCGCCGGCAAGTGCGCTGATCCCGCTCGTTATGCGTTTCGAAGCCGCAAACACCGCGATCGTCACGATGAGCAACGACATCAAGATCGCCAGGATCTGGTAGATCACGATGCGGTTGGTGGCCTCGGAAATCTTGGCCTGGGCGGCATAGAGGGAGGCGTCGATTTCCCGTTCCGGAACAACTACCCCAAGCAGCATTGCCTCCTGCCGAACCGGGCCGCTGGACCACAGGTTGGTCGCGGGCAGTTTCTTGACGATGACAATATAGGGAACCTGGTTGCCGTCCCGCTGCAGCAGCAGATGTTGAATGCCCTGTTCCCGGTCGAGAGCCAGTTTCGCTATCGCAGGCTGGGAGCTTCCTTTCAAGGAACGTTCCAGCCCGGTCACGCCGGTTCCGCTCGCATCGCTCGCGGAACGCAGACCGAGCGTCTCTTCGCCGGTGCTGTTGATCGCGACCACGTTTCCGTCGGACATTGCCAGAAATCCGAAGCCGGACTGGGCCACCTTCACGTTTTCAACCGTCTGGGCGAGCTGGTCGAGCGTGATATCGGCGCCGGCCGTCCCGGCGACATCCTTCCGATCGGCGGTCCAAAGCGGATGAAAGAAACTGACGATCAGCTTCCCGGTAATGGCATCGGTATAGGGAGCCGTTTGCGTGATGTCGTCCGCGACCGGTCGCGTCTTCATGTCCCTGGCCCAGCCTTGCCAGGACTCGTAAAGCCCGGGAAAAAAGAAGTTCCAGAAATCAGCCTCGTTGTGCCCGGGATAAAGGCGGTCGAAGGTCTGAGCCTGGTCGGTGTAGGGCGCTGTCCTGAAGATCGGTCGTTCCCTCGGTCCGATGTAATACATCTGCAGCTTTGACGCGCCGTGCTGCAGCAGGCTCGGCGCAACGAGATCGAGAACCGCGCTTGTCTCTATATCGCGCCTGATTTCGGATTTCGGCTGATGGTCCTGTCCGAGCAGGTAACCCCAGACGCTGACGACCGAAGCGGAGCCGGGCGCGTTCTGCGACCATTTCCCCTTCTCGTCGTAAGATAGACTGACGCTGTCCGGCGATGTGCGGGCGATTGCCGCGCCGACATCGGTATTGCGGGCGGGGTTGTCGATCTGCGCCTGCAGCACGCCTGCCAAAGTGTCGACGTCGTTGTGAACCTGGCGCAGGAGCAGGTTCACCTGGGCTGCGGTCGAATCGGCATAGGTGCGTATATATTCCTGGCTGGCGGCTTCGAGACCCTGGCCGACTTCGAGTGTCGCGTCACGCGACAGCCTCTGAACATTCCAAAGCGCCAGGCCACCGCTGACCAGCAAGTCGAAGAGAACGGCTCCACCGACGACCAGGATGAATTTCGCCCGAAACGAGGCCAGTCCTACCGTTCTTTTCGATAATCCTCCATCCATCACAGCGGCTTTCGACCAGAGGCTGCCCAGATCGGCCAGCCGGCATAACCTTTGGGGTGAAGAGCGGCAAAGACGTGATCCTTGAATCCTTGCCGGAATCTGCGAATGAAATCCGGCGAGTCGCCGCGGCGGACGGCCATCTCACCGGCATAGACATTTTCCCAGGCCTCGATGATGTCTGCGAAGTCCTGGGGATCGCCGTCAAGGTTCGTGACCATGAAGCAGTCGACCTGGATGTTATCGAATCCGGCGTTGAGCAGGAGGTGGCGGCTTTTCGGCCCCATCTCGACATCCATGTCGAAGTGCCTGAACAATTTCGCCACTTCCTCGTAGGTCCATCTGATCGAGTCGGCATGCGGCTCACCCAGACAATGCGAGTTCTTTTCGTTGGTGATGTAGACACGGCCGCCGGGCTTGCAGATGCGATAAAGCTCACGCAAGAGCATTTCGGGGCGGTCGAAAATCTGCAGCGAGTGCCGGCAGGTTACGAAATCGAATTGATTGTCTCGAAGCAGCATCTGAGACGCATCGCCATAGGTGTACTCGATGCCTTCCAGGCCGAACTCGGCAGCGACCTTGCGGGCATAATCGAGACTGCGCACCGAGTGGTCTAGTGCGACAAGGCGCGTCGGCTTGAATTCCCGTTGAACCAGAGCTGCGAAATCACCAATGCCGCAGCAGATATCGGCCATGGCGAGACTGCTGCGCAGACCGTGGCGCGGCAAGAGTTCGCGTTCGTGCCTCCATGTCATCTTCGTCTGCGTGCGCAGAATGGGAATGAAGCTCTCGTCCTCGACGAAGCTTTGCCCCGGATAGAATGCCGAATCATAGACCTCGACCGACAGGTTTGGCTGCGATGCTGCCAGCATCTCGAAGAGCGAGGCAGACCATGCCATCACGCTCGACGTAATAATCTTGATCTCCCGTTCCGGCCGAGCTCGGCAGCCTGCTGCCAGGACATCGGCCAGAGCGGCGAAGGCTGTCATGTTGATGTGGGTGAGGCGTTTGACGTTGAGATAAACGATGCCGCTATATCTTTCCAAACTCTGCCGCACCAGCTCGAGAGCTTCGCCAATCTCGGCGGCGCTTTCCGGCCGCATTTTGCCAGACAGCACGAGCTCCTGATTTGTCGGATCAGACCGTACTGTGAAGGGCAGGGGAAGAAGGTTCATTGGAAGTCCTCGGCCGAGGGGAAATCCGCAACGATTTCGATCCCATCGACATCATCTTTCTCGATGCGGATCGCGGCGCCGAATATTGTTGTCAAACTGTTGAGCAAAGCCGTTCTATCAGACCTTGCGACCAAGTGACCGGACCCGCTGTCGAGGGGCTGTGTTTTCCCTGATGATCTTGGCTTTGTGTGCTTGTGGGCAACTTCTTCCTCGTAAGGAAACGTAATTCTCAGCCGATTGAATGTCGCGCTGCGATAGAGGCTGAAACTTATCCTTCCCCGCTTGTCCGTCGCGCGGAAGGCAAATTCGATGAGCTCGTTCGCCGCGACCGAAAGAAAGTTGGAGTAGCGAGCGGGATCACTGTGGCCCTGGCCGAGAATGTCGGAGATATATTCCGCTATCTCATCGCAAAATTGCCATTGAGATTTGAACATCGCGATATTCATCTCAAGCGATACCATCGGCGAAAATGCCGGATCGTCGAAGCGGGATGCTTCCTCTTCCAATATACCCTCCAATCGTCCGTCTGGAGCGTCAGATCTGCGTGGTCTAAATGCACGGCGAAAATCGGCGCGTGGTCAAGCTTGCTTTTTGGATCCTTCTGCCCGGGTAATGAATTCCTCAATGGCCTCGACCGGAAGTGGCCTGCTCACCAAATAGCCCTGAAGCCTGTCGCAGCCCACGCTGCGCAACCATTCCGCCTGACCGGGCGTCTCAACCCCCTCGGCCGTCACCTGCATGTCGAGGTCATGTGCGAGGTTCACGACACAGCGGACGATTGCCTGGCTTTTCACATCGGTTTCGAGATCGGTAATAAAGTACTTGTCGATTTTGATCGTGTCGAAAGGGAATGTCTTGAGATAGCTCAGGGAAGAATATTCCGTGCCGAAATCATCCAGTGAAATCCGCAGGCCCAACACGTTAAGGGTATTCAGAGTGTCGATGTTGTTGACGGTCCGCTCGAGCAGCACGCTTTCGGTTATTTCGAGCTCCAGACGCTCGGGCTGAAGTCCGACCAAGTCCAGCGTCTGGGAAATCCGGTCGGTGAGACCGCTTGTCAAGAATTCAGCCACCGACAAATTGACGGCGACTATGTAGTTATCAGGCCACTTCTTCGCCTCGCGGCATGCCTGCCCCAAAACCCACGCGCCTATCTCTGGCATCATTCCATCCGCCTCGGCCATCGGAATGAATGCCGCCGGTGGTATTTTTCCAAGCAGAGGGTGGTGCCACCGCAGCAATGCTTCGAAACCGACAATGCAGCCGTGCTCGGCGATGGGCTGGTATTCGACATAGAACTGCTGTTGGTCGAGCGCCGTGCGCAGGCTGCGGCGCAGCAGTTCCCGCTGCTCCAGCAATTCGAGCATTGTTGGGTCATAGGCTTTAGCCCGACCACGCCCTTCTTTCTTGGCGGCGTAGAGTGCGAGGTCGGAAGCCTTCATCAGCTGTTCCGGACTCGTGCCGTCCGGCGGAGCGGTGGATATGCCGATGCTGGTGCCGACAAAGACCGCAATGCCGTCTATCGCGAAGGGCTTTTTGAACGCAGCAACCAGATCTTCGGCCAGGCGATGGGCTTTGGCGGGATGTCCCCCGCCGACGGAAATCACCGTGAATTCGTCGCCGGCCAGTCGATAGGCTCTGTCATCGCTGGAGAGGCAGGCTTGAATACGCTTTGCAGCCGATTGAAGAAGCTTGTCGCCCGCGGCATGCCCGAGCGTGTCGTTGACGGGTTTGAAGTCGTCAAGGTCGAGTTGCATCAATGATAGAGTTTCGCTCGTGCCTGCGATCTCCTGCAACAGCGCGGTCAGGTCCTCGCTGAATTGGCGCCGGTTCGGCAGTCCAGTCAATGGATCGTGGGTGGCGAGATGCAAAAGGGTTGCGCGTTCGTCGTCAACCTGCTCCTCGGATCGGACCACGGCAAACAGATCACCGATCCGATAGATCGTCAGGTCATGTGATCCGCCGAGTGCGTCTGTTATTCGCAAAGGCTGGGCGCTGTCACCCAGTGAACGGAAAGCGAGCATGACTGCCGATTTGTCCAGCTCCGGAAAATGCTCCCAGAAGGAGGCGGCTGGTTTGACGGAAGCGGGCAGCGCATTGCCAAGCAAATTTTCAACGGGATTGAAATCGCGATCAAAGAACAAAAGCCGGTCGACCAGGCCCCCCGAATCGATTGTCTCCGGTTTTTCGAGGGCCAAGCTGGCAGCAGGAATTTTCCGCATGTCGGAGGCTCTCCCTGATTGAATGCCCTACCAGATATTATAGCAACTTAACTACCGCACAACTTGTGCACGTTAAGAAATACATTAGGCAATTCTGATTAACAATCCCCAACCTCCGCCAACGCGTTCACGGGCTGTGGACGCATCTGCAGTGTTCTGACCGGTTGTTTGCCGCCGCCTTGGAAGCGGTGCCTGGGGGCTGACGAAAGAACGACTTGCCGCGCGATTGTTCCGGCGGTTCAGGCAATGGCAGTCCACAGTTCGCGCACCATCTGGCGCAGCGCCAGTGATTCGGCCCATCTGTCCGTCGAGTCGTTGCCGTCTCTGCCGGTGATGGCATAGGGCTTGGGCCCTAATTCGCAGGTAAAGACCAGCTCGGCATCATCGGCTGCACGTGATCGCCAATGGCGAAAGCCGTAGTCCCACCACTGCAGGAAGAGATCAACCCACGGCCGGTGATGCGGGAAGGAAATTTCGATCTGCACCTGTTCGCGTGAAGCGACGCGGCCGTGAAATGCATGGGCATTCTGCAGGATGCGCCTGACATGCGCGTGATTTTCCTCATCGACCGGAAAGGCGAATTCGCGCCCGACCAGGAAATGCGAAAGATCGGCCAGCAACGGCAGATCGGGGCGTCGATCGAGCAGATCGAGCGTGAAGAACAGGTCCGTCGTCATCCTGTCGCGATGGGTTTCGATGAATACCGGGATACCCGCATCTTCGGCGAGCCGCATCCAGCCATCGAGAATCGGCAGGCAATCCTCGATCCGGCGGGGGCGGATATCGGGCTGCAGATTGATGTGGCTGACCGGAAAGGCCGCGGCAAGTTCCAGCGGCAGACGCAAATCCTCGACGCAGCGGGGGAAGCAGACTGCCTCGATCTTCAAGCCGGTGCCTCGGATGGCCTGGTTGAGGCGGATGACATCGCCGCGGTTTGTATAGTGCGCACTGATGCCGTCGAAGCCCGCCTCGCAGATCGCAGCGATATTGTCGTCGAGGCTGGGCTCGAACCCGTCCGTGTGCCGGCGCTCCATGGCCCAGAGCGACTGGAAGATCAGGAGCTTCTGCATCACGCGGCCCGCGCGCTTTTCAGAAGGGTCTTGAGGTTCACGCCCGGGTCGGCCAATGCCGCAGGTTCGGGACTGATACAAGCGGCGATCAGCATTTCGGCAAGTTTGATATGCTTGGCCAGGCCGTTGCCGATGCCGAGACCCGCGGCGGCTACCAATCGCCCGTCATCGAGATAGAATTCGAGCTCTCCCTCCGCTGCCGATCGCCGGACGCTCTGATGCCCGGGCAGCGGCTGCCCCGCCACCTGGAGGCCGAGATCGTACTGGTCGGACCAAAACCAGGGAATGGCGGCAAAAGTCTCGGCGGCGCCGACCATGTTCCGTGCTGCGGTCTCGGCCTGCATTCTGGCATTCCGCCAGCTTTCAAAGCGGATGTGTCCTCCGCCAGCTTGAGCCACCGCCGCGCAATCGCCCGCGGCAAATATGTTCGGCGCGCTGGTGCGAAGGCATGCGTCCGTCAGAATTCCGTTGCCCGTGGCCAGTCCCGATGCTTCCGCCAAGGTCATTTCAGGCTGGACCCCGATGGCGCTGACGACGAGGTCAGCGGACAGGATGGTGCCATCGCTCAAGACGACACTATCGTTACCGATTTCCGCAACGCTCCGATCAAAGTGGAAGCGCACGCCTTCGGCGGCATGCCGGGCATGCAGCTTGTCGGCAAAACGGGCAGGGACGGCGCGGCCCAAAGGTTTCGGCGCGGCCTCGATCACATCGACCGCAACGTCCTTTGCACGAAGGACCGATGCGAGTTCCATCCCGATCAGACCTGCGCCGATGATCGCGACGCGCCGGCCGGGCGCAACCTTGGAGAAGATCGCTTCGGCGTCCGCGTGGGTGCGAAAGTCGAGCGCGCGTTCTGCGCCGGCACAGGCAAGCCGCCTCGGCCGTGCGCCGGTGGTCAGCAGCAGTTTTTCGTAACCCAATAGCTGACCATGGCTCAAGCTTACGGTTGCGGCGACGGGATCCAGCTTGGAGACCGAGCAGCCCTTGAGATAGGTGATGCCGGCCGCCTCAAGCGCTTCTTTCGCGCAGATCAGCTTCATCTGCACCGTGTCGTCGACGATTTTCGACAGAGGTGGCCGTTCATAGGGCAGATGAGGCTCGGCTCCGACCAGCGTGACTGCTCCGCAATAACCCGCCTCGCGCAGGGCGAAGGCCGCCCGGGTTCCGGACTCGCCCGCACCAATGATGACCATACCGTTCATAGCATTCTCCGACAGCAAGAGCAGCCGGCGCTCGTGACGAGGAGACGCCGGCCGGCGAGGTTCAGTTCTTCTTGGCGTATTCCGCCATGTTCTTTGGCCACTTAACCGAGGGCCACGCGCACCTCTCCGTCGACCACCTCCGCCGGATAGGTCTTCAGATTCTCGCAAGCCGGCAGCCTCAGCGCTTCACCCGTGCGGTAGTCGAAGGCGCCGGAATGCTTCGGACATTCCACCTCGAAATCCAAGACCAGTCCGTCGGCGAGGTGAATCGCCTCGTGGGTGCAGAGCCCGGCGGTGCAGTAGACGCTGTCATCCGGGCCACGGTAGATCGCGTAGGTGCGTCCGCCATGGTCGAAACGGATGGCGCCTTCCTGTTCGATGTCGTCAAGTCTGCCAGCTGAAACCCAGGTCATTCGGCGGCTCCTTCGGCTTCCAGGCGAGCCTTGCGGGCTGCGAGCCTTTCCTTGCGCCTGCGGTAGCGTTCCTGCATCTGCACTTCGCCTTCGGGCGAGCCGTCGTGCCAGGTGCCGAACCACTTATCGAGCGGGATCAGGGCATCGCCGTAGTTCACCTCGAAATATTTGTGGTGGAGGTAATGCGCATAGGCGTGGCTATCGATCAGCCTGTCCTTGCCGACCTCGACCTTGTCAAAGCCGACATGGCCGGGAATTGCCCCGAAGCCGGCATAGTGCAGTTGATAGAGCATGATGACCGGGTTGGAGGGCAGGATCAGGTGGTAAAACGCCGTTCCGAAATAGAGCAGATGCTCGACTGGGTGCATCGACAGCGACGACCAGGGGGAGGGGTTGACGGAATTGTGGTGGACCGAATGCACCCACTTATAGAGAAAGGGCGTGTGGATGAGCCGGTGAATGCAGAAGAAGTGGAACTCGTGAATGATCGGAACGACGAGCGCGACGAGCGCCAGCGTCCAGGGGTTTTCGGCAAGGCCGAGCCACGGCGCATAGCCGTTGGCATAGGCCCAGAGCATGCCGACCTCGATGGCGGTCCAGATCACGACGCCCGAAAGGAAAGTGCGCAGAATATTGTCAAGGTTCTGGCTTTGGAACCAGAAAGCATTGTTTTTCTGGTCGGCGGGGAACTTGCCATTGTACTTGAAGCGGTTTTCCTGGCGCTTCAGAACATAAAGATGCAGTTCAAAGGCTCCATAGAACAGGAATACGCAGATCGCATTCACGGCGAATAGCCACGCTATCCAGCCGAAGCTCAGCGTCTGCATCGTGGCGACCGGGGGAATGATCCAGGCCCAATAGGCGAGCGCAGACACCGCAAAAATCAGGTTCCAGGGAAGGAAGTAGTGCGGCAGCCATTTCAGGATTGCCGTCAGTTGCGGGGGGAAGACGAAAAGCGGCGCGGTTTCGACCGGGTGGTTCGGCGCCCAGTCGCCGCGCTTGTTACGCTTGCCGAAGTTCAGATCATCCATTGGCATCTCCTCCGGGCGCCTGATGTCTCCGTGCCCGCACTCTTTTTTGGTAAAGGAGAGCGCCCCGTGCGCCTTGATCCGCTTCGGCTTCTTGCGCGCCGGATCTTCTCCTGACGCGAAAGTAGCAGGGGGCGTTACGAACACCGAAGCCTTCTTTGATCTAATTAGATCAAAGTCCTTCCTTAGTGATGGTGATGAAGCGGATCGGGGTCCGGTCCGGCTCGATATCGGTCAAGCCAATACGGCGCAGGATGTGGTCGAGCGCCCGCCGCGCTTGGGCTTCCGGCGCCTGATCCAGCACGACATCCATGATGCCGTCCTTCAGGGCCGCGCGGGTATAGTCCGTCAATTCATGTCCGACGAAGAACACGTTGCCGCCGCTCGGATGGCGGCGCAGCACTTCGATCAGGGCGGAATTGGCGCCGCCGGCATTGTAGAGGCCGGCAAGGCCGGGATACATCTCCAGAGCCGACCACAAGAGATCGGCGCTGGCGCGCTCTTCATCGCCGCCGAAGCCCAGCCATTCGAAATTGGAGGCGCCGGGATGGTCGCGAAAATAATCCGAAAAGCCGCGAATCCGGTCGCGGTGCACCTGATAGATGGGATGGCAGATCGCAACGACAGGGCCGGTTCGAAGGGCCATTCGGCTGATATAGAGCGCAGCCGTCCGGCCCGCGGCAGTATTGTCGATGCCGACGAACTCGCCGACGCGCTCGGAAGCGCGGGTGACGACGTGGACTACCGGCAGGCCTTGCGAATTTACCTTTTCCACCGCGGCGCTGATCAAGGGGCTGCTCGGCACGGCAAGGATCAAGCCGGCACGTGAAAGGTCGGTGGAGAGGATGCGCCGCGCAATCGCCTCCGGATTCATCTCGTCGGTGAAACTGCGGTGCACAACCACCAACGGATCAAGGGTCGCAGCAATCCTTTCGAAGGCGTGGGAAAGGCGACGATAGAAGCTCGTTTCCGGGCGAACCATCAGCACTTCTATCCTGAGCAGGCCGCGATGGGTGTCGGGAAGCTTGCGCGGATAGTCCAGGTGCCGCGCGGCGGATATGACCTTCTCGACCAGTTCCGGCCGAACGCCCCCGCGTCCGTTCAGGACCCGCTCGACCGTGGCCGTTCCAACGCCCGCGTGGCGGGCAATATCCCGATAATTCGGCTTGATCACTTTCCAGATCCTTCGGATGCCAATGCAGTGCGGCCGATCCTATGGGCGATTTGTCCTTCTTCATACACCCAGGCCCCGAAACGCACAGGCACGCTTTTGCGTGGCACGCTATCCGAGCGCCGGCAGCGCTGGCCGATGGCGGAAGGCTTGTGTCGCGGGTGCAGCCGATCTATGCTTTCTCTCATTCAGCATGAGATTGCAGGCAGTCATCACCGTTAAACCGGACGCGGGGAGCTTTGTCCGCCGGCCGGATCGAAGGAGCTGAGCAATGAAAATTCTCATGGTTCTCACATCACATGATCAGCTGGGAAATACCGGCAAGAAAACGGGCTTCTGGCTTGAGGAGCTCGCGGCCCCTTACTTCGTCTTCCGTGACGCCGGGGCGGAGGTCGTGCTCGCGTCGCCGAAAGGGGGCCAGCCTCCGCTCGATCCGAAGAGCAATGAGCCGGCGTTTCAGACGGACGACACGAGGCGATTTGAAAAGGACCCGACCGCGACGGCTGCGCTTGCCAACACGTTGAGGCTGTCCGACATCGATCAGGCCGATTATGACACTGTGTTCTTCCCCGGGGGCCATGGCCCGCTTTGGGACCTGACGAACGACCGCAATGCGCACACGCTGATCGAGGAGATGCTTGCGGCGGGAAAGCCGCTGGCGCTCGTCTGTCACGCACCGGGAATCCTGACCAATGTAACGGCGCCGGACGGCGGGCCGATCGCGAAGGGGCGCACGGTGACCGGCTTTACCAATTCCGAGGAGGCCGCCGTGCACCTCGTCGAGGTCGTGCCCTATCTGCTCGAAGACGTGCTGAGGGAGCAGGGGGCGAAGTTTTCGGCGACTGAGGACTGGGCCGTGCATGTCGTCCAGGACGGGCTGCTGATCACCGGACAGAACCCGGCCTCGTCGAAGCAGGCCGCACGGCTGCTGCTCAATGCGCTGGGCGAGCAGGCTGCAGCCTGAAACGCGGGAGGCGGGGGCGCGCCCGCCCATCTGCAACATCGGATGAAAGGGCCTGGTATGAGCAGGAAATATACGGGGAAATGTGCCTGCGGCGCGATACAGTTCGGCTTCGATACAGATCCGACCTTCGTTGCAGACTGCCATTGCCTGGATTGCAAGAAAGCCTCAGGCGGCGAGGCCGCCACTTTCTTTGCCGTGCCGCAGGACGATTTCGCCCTGACCGTCGGCAGTCCGAAAGCGTTTCATTACGTCGCCGATTCCGGCAGGGGCCTCGACCGTAACTTCTGCCCCGAATGCGGCGCGCGGTTGTTCAGCAGCAATCTCGAAAGTTTTCCCGGCCTCGTCTTCGTCACCCTTGGCAGCCTGGATCGGCCCGAACTGATACAGCCCGGCGTCGAGATGTTCACCAAACGCCGGCTGGCTTGGGCAACGCCCCTCCACCTTCCGCAGTTCGAAGGCATGCCGAGCTGATGGCCGCGCGACCGGGCATGATTTTTTGAAGAAAAGATCGAACCCGTGTCGGATGGGCGATGGTTTATCCGTCCTTAGCTCGTTCATTCCGTCCACCCAAAGGATCACGACCATGCCAAGCACCATACGCCTGCACCGCGTTTTCGCCACCAGCCCGGAGAAGGTCTATCGCGCCTTCGTCGAGGCCGATGCGCTCGCCAAATGGCTTCCGCCGAACGGGTTCCTCTGCACCGTGCATCACCTGGAACCGGCGGTCGGCGGCACCTTCAGAATGTCGTTCCGCAATTTCACGACCGGCAATAGCCACGCCTTTGGCGGTGAATTTCTTGAACTCGTCCCGGGCGAACGCGTTCGTTATACGGACAAGTTCGACGACCCGAACCTGCCGGGCGAGATGGAGGTCACCGTAACGCTTAAGAAAGTCTCGGTCGGCACCGAAGTGGACATCACCCAGGCCGGCGTGCCCGACGTCATCCCGCCCGAAGCCTGCTATCTCGGCTGGCAGGAGTCGTTACGCAATCTTGCCCGGGTCATCGAGCCTGACATCAACGAATAATGCAATTGCTGCTCGAGACTTGAAGAGCCGCGCCGCCGCTTGCCGCCTCTCCGCCCGTCATTCCGCAAATATTCTATGGAGCGGGGGCGGAAGGTGAAAGTTGCAGAGACTGTGGGGGTGGTCGGCCGCAATCGGCCGAAGTTGCTAAGCGTAATCCGCGCTTTGCTTGATTGAGCCGATCGTCTCGCGTGCGGGAAGCAGCGAAGACAGCCAGAGGGAATAGGTCAGGGATATACCCGTCGACCACAGGACCATCGGCAGTGTCACCACCTCGGAGATCAGTTTGGCCAGTTCCGGCGGATCGATCTCCCAGGAGAACAACGCCGCCCGCGGCTCCGGCTGACGGGTCTCCAGGCTTGCTTTCTGCATGTCTTCGAGCACGGACGCAGTGGCGGCTTGTTCGCCTGCTGACGGCTTCTGAACTGAAACGATGGCGGTCTTACCATTATTTTTGGCTTTGCCGGACATTTGGAGCTCCTTGTTTGGCTTCGTTGTAGAAAGCCGATCCGGAGCGAGAAGTTTCATGACATGTCGATGAAATGATCGGCTCTAAAGCCTGATCCCGCGCTTCGCCAGCGCTTGGCGCGCCGCCGTCGCTCCCCAGTCCTCGTCGGGGTTGCGGCCTTCGATCTCAGCTTCGGCGACCGGCGTCGCGCGGATCAGCGGCACGGAGCCGAAGGGCAAGCCGTCGATGCGGCTGGTGTCGCAGCTCAGGATGATGCGGGTCAGCGGCGCGTAATCCTCTGTCAGCCGGCAGAAGAGGATGGCGCCGTGCTTTTCGACGTCCCGGGCAACGCGGTGGCCGTTGGCGACGAGATCGCCGAGACTGATCAGGAGATTTGCCCAGTTTGCCGTTCCGGTTGAATTCAGCGTCGCAGGATCGAATTCCATGAAGAGCTCGCATTCGACACCATTCTCAGGCTCGGCAATGCCCGCCCAGGGAGTGGAGAGGCCGTCGGTAGCGAGGATGAGCTTTTCCGGCGCTTCGACGGCGAGGACGCGGCGGTGCGGACCGAACCATTTCGTCTGGTTATGGACGTTGGCCGTTTCGCGTTCGGCAGCGAACCCCTCCCGCATGCCGCCGCGGGTCTGCCAGAAGACGCGCCGCGCGGTTGCGGCCGCCTCATAGGCCGGGTCGCCGCGCCCGCGCGGAACGATCGATTGATCATAGGCGGGGTCGATGGTGATCTCGCCGCGCATAAAGGGGAGCTTCGCCTGCTTCCAGCGGATCACCACCTTGTTGAAGCGTTGCGATGCGGCCGCATCGAGCTTCTCGATAACATCCTCAATGATATCAAGCGACTTAGTCGATTCCTCGCTGACAGGGTTTCCCCCGGCATCGCGATAGCCGCCCGTGCGTGAGGAATGTCCGGCCTGCATGGTGGTGGCGATCCACTCGCCGCTGACGGCGCCCTCGGGCGCCTTGCCGAGAACCGGAGTGAGCTCCCGGATCGCATCGTCAATCGAATAGGATGCCACGTCGCCCCTCCGCCTTAGTCCCGCTATGGTCCGCTAGCCGCCCGCAGAAGCTAGCGCAGGGGCGCTTCCGTTCAAGGTAGCTCGGCAAGGTGCTCTGTCGTCCGATCGGCGCAAGGCTCCGCCCTTCGGGCAGGGCGTCTCTTCATGGTCGTTGCGATACGCTGTTGCTCTTGGCGAAGGTTAAACGGGAACGGAGAAAGGGGCGCGCCGCGGAGGTGTCCCACAGCGCGCCTTTTCGCAATATTCTATCACTGCAAACGCGAAGGAAAGGCGCCCCGTCTCAATTGCTCCCATCGTTCGGCCTTGCCTTGGCGCTGTCGTTGGTGGTGTCCGACGCTGTTTTTCCGTCTGGTTGCTGGCCGAAATAGGTGCCGCCGAGGTGGCCGCCGGCGCTGGTGTTCTTGACTTGCTGTTCGGCGCGTTTCTGAAGTTCACGAACGTTGGTCTTGCTCATGTTCGGCTCCTTTTTCGAGGTTCACGACCTTTCACCAACCGATGGGGGCCGACACAGTTCCATATTTTCCGGGAACCCTTCGTCCGGCCGCTGGTTCCTCAGACATGAGATTCCTTGCCGTCATCATCACGGGCTTAGCGGTCTTGGCGCCTGCCGCCCACCTTCTCTCGCTCCCAAACAAGATCGGGATGGAGAAGGCGGATTATTATGTCGCTCAGCGGGCCTGTGCCGGATGGTGGATCGTCGGCCTCATGCTGCCGCTCGCTTTTCTCGTGAATATCGGCAATGCCGCGGTCCTCAGAGCCGATGGACCGGCCATGACGCTGTCGATCTCTGCCGCCGTGCTGATCGTGGTCAACATCGTCATCTTTATGATCTTCACCCGACCGGCCAATGCGGCGACGAAGAACTGGACGGTGCTGCCGGAACACTTCGCGATCTTTCCGGTTTTCCCTACTCAACCAAGGAGAAACGATGATGGGCATGACGACCCCCAAGGACGGCGCCCCCGGCACGACCGACCAGTCTCCCCGCTGGGAAGGACCGAAGGGCAACAGACCGCGCGGCTATCTCAAAGCCAAGGACGATCCGGACAAAAATCGCGACGCCAATGGCGAAAACAATCGCGATCCCGAAATGAACGACATTTCCGACGCGATGAAGCAGAAAGGCGAATGACATGGCCAATCCCGAAAAAGACGCAGCCGGCCAGTTCGCCAAATCCCGGGCCGACCGCAAAGCCAGCGGTGTGGTGAGCGCCAAGCCGACCGTAATCACCGGCTCCGAGGACGCCACGGTGAATAAGCGCCCGCCCGGCAAGAAGAAGCCCGAGAAGGACTGGGACATCAATTACGATCCCACCGACATGAACGAGGGGCGGATGCGCTGAGATGGTGGTGCGCCCGCCTCGTCCTTCGAAACCCCTGCGGGGCGTCTCAGGATGAGGCTCTCTTGGGCGGCGCACTCTCTCACCTGACGTGCATCCCCCAGCGCCTCCTACCGACGCGGCGTTCCCAACGCTCGTTATCCTGAGGTGCGTAGGCCGAAGGCCGGAGCCTCGAAGTACGCGCTCCAACATCGTTTCTTGCATCCATCCTCTGTCAGCGCACCCGGGTCACCTCAGGATGGCTCTCGTGGGCAGTTGGCGCGGTATCTCCCCCTCAGGTTGAAGCTACCTGCCGAAATAGGCCGAGTGGTCGATATCCGCAAGCAGGCCAGGCTCCCTCGGCTGCCAGCCGAGGAGGGCGCGGGTGTGAGCGCTGGAGGTCGGCACGTCGAAGCCGGCAAACATTGCGAACCAGCCGAAATGCTCCGCCGCCTCTTCCCGTGATAGCGAGACGGCCGGCACGCCGAGGTGGCGGCCGATGAGTTCGGCAATCTCCCGGAATGGTATGCCCTCTTCTGCTACTGCCAGAAAGGGGCCCCCCACGGCGCCGCGTTCCAGCGCCAGGCGGTAGACCCGGGCGGCATCGCGCCGGTGGACGGCTGGCCAGCGGTTGCCCCCATCGCCTATGTAGGCGGAGACGCCCGTCTGCCGGGCCGTCTCTATGAGAATCGGCACGAAGCCGTGATCGCCGTGACCATGTACCGACGGCGGCAGCCGGACGGTGGAGGCGCGCACGCCCCGGGCGACAAGCGATACTGCGGTGATTTCGGAGGCGCGGGGATAGGTCTGCGTCGTCGGCATCGGCGGGTCCTTCTCGGTGCCGATGCGGCCCGGCGCATGTCCGAGGCCGGCGGTGACGAGCAGCGGGCGCTCCGAGCCGCTGAGGGCTTCGCCGAGCGCCTCGATGGCGCGCCGGTCGACGGCGCAGTTTTCAGCGAATTTGGAGAAATCGTGGTTGAAGCCGGTGTGGATGACACCGTCGGCCTCGGCTGCGCCGCGTCTGAGGCCTTCCAGATCCTCCAGCATGCCGCGCTGAACGTCGGCGCCGGCGGCTGCCAGTTCCGCCGCCCCCTTGTCCGAACGGGCAAGTCCAAGCACGTGGTGGCCGGCGCCGATCAATTCGCTGACGACGGCCGAGCCGACCCAGCCGGTCGCTCCAGTGACGAATACACGCATGTCGATATCTCCTGATGTGACGGGACAGATATCGAGTAGGCTGCTATCATGGTAAAGTAGTGATATTATCATCGTATAAGAGCTAACTGGATGAACGAATTCATCAGCTCCGAAAATCGGCTGGGCGCTTACCTCAAAGATCGCCGCGCCAGGCTCGATCCCGCCGCCCTCGGCTTTGCCGGCGAGCGCCGCCGCACGCCCGGCCTGCGCCGCGAGGAGGTGGCGAGCCGCGCCAATATCAGTCCGACCTGGTACACTTGGTTGGAGCAGGGCCGCGGCGGCGCGCCGTCCGCCGACGTGCTTGACCGGATCTCACGGGCGCTGATGCTAACCGATGTCGAGCGCGAGCACCTCTTCCTGATCGGCCTCGGCCGCCCGCCAGAAGTGCGCTACCGCAGGCAAGAGGGTGTCACGCCGCGGCTGCAGGGCGTGCTCGACGCGCTCGACCCTTGCCCAGCGCTGATCCGCACCGCGATCTGGGATGTCGTCGCCTGGAACCGCGCGGCGACCGTGCTGCTTACCGATTATGGCGCGCTGGCGCCGGAAGAGCGCAACGTGCTGCGCTTCATCTTCCTCGATCCGCGGGTGCGCGCGGCCCAATATGACTGGGAAAGTGTCGCCCGCTTCGTCGTCGCCGCTTTTCGGGTGGATGCGGCGCGCGCCGGTGCTGCCGCCGAGGTGGAGCCGCTCGTCGACGAGCTCTGTCGCAAGAGCCCGGAATTCCGGGCCATGTGGCGCGACCACGATGTACGCACCCACGGCGAGGGCGCCAAACACATCAAGCACCCAGTGCTCGGGCTGCTCTCCTTCGAATATTCGGCGTTTCAGGTGGATGGCCGGCCGGATCTCAGCATGGTGGTGTACAATCCGGCGACGGCGCAGGATGTTGCGAAGATCAGGGCATTGGTCGGGTGAGGCAGCCGGCGCTGGCGGCAGATCCCTTCAGTCGACTACCTTCACGCTCAGCACACTTTCTTCAGTCTTCTTCTCTTCATATGGGGAGCGGATGACGAGCCGGTCGCTACCGGTGTAGCCCTTTTTAGCGGTATAATACCCGACGACGCCGTTGACCTTGACCGTCTGGCACTTTGAGGTTTTTCCCTCGAGCTTGGGGAAGAGGGGTTCGTGGACGATTTCAAGGCGCCCGTGTTTGGGTTTTTCGACAACATCCATGGCGGGATAGTCAATATGGCGGCAGTCGTCGTCGATATGCCAGTTCTTGGCCACCAGGGTTCTGACGCCGCTACGCACTGGGAAAGATAGGGACTGCTGTCGGAAGCCCTCCGAGCTTGTCGTGCAGCTCGAAAGGAGACCCGTCACCAGGGATAATGCGGCGAATATAAATAGGTTTTTCAAATTTTCTCCGTCGATCTCTGCGGAGGCTCTGATGAGCTTCGATGCGGCATTCCCGACCACCCTCATGCTGAGGCGCGCAGCCTGAAGGGCGGAGCCTCGAAGCATGCGCCGCCGCATTATTCTTGCGTTTGGGGAGTGATGTTTATCCGGCCGATGTCTGACAATCCGGCCGGTATATCTGTCACCGCTTACTGCAGCGTGCGCGTCTGAATGGGTTCGGCCGGCGCATGAGAAGGGGACGCGGACAGAGAGTTTCCTTCCAGGCCAGTCGCCACCACCGAGACGCGGAATTTGCCGTCGAGGCTGCGGTCGAAAATCGCGCCGACGACGATATCGGCATCGTCCTGCACTTCGTCGCGAATGCGGCTTGCCGCTTCATCCACCTCGAACAGGGTCATATCCGAGCCGCCGGAGATCGAGATCAGCACGCCCTTGGCGCCCTTCATCGAGATATCGTCCAGAAGCGGGTTGGCGATTGCCGCTTCCGCCGCCTTCATCGCCCGGCTTTCGCCGGCGGCTTCGCCGGTGCCCATCATCGCACGGCCCATGCCCTGCATGACCGACTTCACGTCGGCGAAATCGAGGTTGATCAGACCTTCCTTGACGATGAGATCGGTGATGCAGCCGACGCCGGCAAAGAGCACGCGGTCGGCCGTCATGAAGGCATCGGCGAAGGTAGTTTTCGCATCGGCGATGCGGAAAAGGTTTTGATTGGGAATGACGATCACGGTATCGGCCGCCTGACGAAGCGCCTCGATGCCAGCTTCCGCCGTCCGCATGCGGCGATTGCCCTCGAAGGTAAACGGCTTGGTGACGACACCAACGGTCAGGATGCCGGCCGCACGTGCGGCGCGCGCGATGACCGGGGCTGCGCCAGTGCCCGTTCCTCCGCCCATGCCGGCGGTGACGAAACACATGTGCGATCCTGCCAGGTGATCCATGATCTCGTCGAGCGACTCTTCTGCCGCCGCATGTCCGATTTCCGGCAGGGAACCGGCGCCGAGGCCCTCCGTCACATTCGCGCCGAGCTGAATGCGGCGCGATGCCTTGGATGTGGCGAGAACCTGGGCATCGGTGTTTGCGGCGACGAATTCGACGCCCGCCAGCTTTTCCGCGATCATATTGTTGATCGCATTGCCACCGCCGCCGCCGACGCCAACCACGGTGATTTGCGGCCGCAGCCCGGTAATGCCGCTCTTGGCGTCCGTCATCGTCTTCTCCTTTGGTATCTCGTTTCCGCACGCCCTCGTCGCGGACAGCGAATCGGCGTTGAGCATAGTCGCCCAACAAGGCAGAGGCGAGGCGAAAGAAGCCGTGTCGACTTGAGCGACACGAAGTTCTCGGCAGCTCTGCATCGGCAAATCCGAAGCGGCGGGCAAGCGCATGACGCTTCCTCTCGCAGCCGGGCGTGTTCGCAGGTGAAACGTCCCGGCCGCGCTGCTGATTTCGATTACAAGCGCCAACGGGGCGTGAACTAAAGCCGCGCCGCGGTGTTTACAGGCATGCGTCTTCTCTGAAAGGAACATACCATGCAAAGACTCTTACTATCCGGTCTTGCCCTTGCAGCGTCGGCCGCCGCCGCGTTTGCCCAACAACCGCCCGCCCCACCACCCGCCAGCGAGCCACCCGCAGCGAACGAGCCCGCATCGCCACCCCCGCCTGCGCCTGATGATGAGAGGGTGATGCGTCGCGGGCCGGATGAGCAGTCCCGAGACCGCCCCGACTACCGGTGGCATGGTTCGAGAGGCGACATGGGCTTCCGTGGTTACCACGGTCATCGCCTGCCGCCGCCGTCCAAGGCAGCCCGTTTTCAGATCGAGGATGGAAATACACGGATCGACCTGAAATGCGCCGAGGACGAACCGACGAAGGTATGCGCCGATCTCTTGCTCCAGGTTATGGATCGCCTGCAGGGTCAGGATTGACTTCACACAGCCGCGCTTGTCACGCAAGGCTCGCGCCAGCTTCGATTGGCAGAAGGCAATCATTGATTCCTCCCAGGACTTAATGCCGACCGATTTTCAGCATGAGCAACCCCGTCAATGATTGGCGGGGTTTTTTGCTGGCAGGCAGGCGATGTCTGCGATCATCGCGACGCCAGCCTAACTTCGCTCAAGACCTGCACGGCGGAAATCGCACACAGTCCGCGGCATCGAACGTCACTGACAATTGCACCCGGTTCCGATTTGCCCAGTTGATCGCTGGCTGCGATTTTGCCTTCGGGATTTTGGTGGCGATCGTGCAATGCGGCACCCAGTTGCCGGGCCGATAGTGCTCGCGACAGTGGAATGGATCGACCTCCTGGTGAAGGGCCGCATGTAGCCGGATGAGCAGTTCGTCGTCGTTCGGCCGCGCCCATAAGACGAGGAATTCGTTTTCGAAGTAACTAATCTCTGAAAAACTTAACGTAACGGCAGGGTGGATGCGGAAAACACGCTCGGCTGCCTCGGCCATTCGGTCGACTGCAATCTCCTGATAAACGGCGAGGGTGATATGAGGCGGATAGTTCAAAGCCCGCATCGAAGCCGTCTCTTCGAATGCCGCGGCCTCATCCCCTGCGTCACCTCGCGCGGTTACGCGCAGGACGATCTCCTCGACGGCGTCGTCATCGTCGGCGCCAGCGCCATGCATGCGGAGATCAAGCAAGGGGCGGCGACGCTGTCGTTTTGACCAGCTGGGCGAGCGCGAGAACAGGCGCCTCTATTCTTGCGCTCGGCAATATACTTGTGAGATTGTACGGTTATACGTGCGATACTGCGTGGTCAGGGCGGCGCGGAGGCTTCGATGATGCCCGTGAGGGTCAATGAGCGGATATCGGTGGCGGGGCAGCCCGATCCAGCCGGTTTTGTCGATTTCGCCAAGGAGGGGTTCGCCGCCATTATCAACGCCAGACCCGATGGCGAGGAGCCGGGCCAGCCAGGCAATGCAGCAGAAAAGATTTCCGCTGCCGCCGCCGGGCTTTCCTACAGTTTCGTGCCGGTGAACGGCAAAGAGATTACCGAGGGCGATATCCGCGCCTTTCAGGCGGCGATGACTGAGGCGAAGGGACCGGTCTTCGCTCATTGCAAGAGCGGCACGCGGGCATTGACACTCTATGTGCTGGGCGAGGTGCTCGACGGGCGGATGAAGCCGGAGGACGTCCAGACCTTCGGCGAAGGCCTCGGTTTCGATCTTGCCGGCGCGTGCCGCTGGCTCGAAAAAGCGGCAAGCCAGCGGCTTCAGGTGAAGGCCTTTTTCGAGCCCCGCACCTGCAGCGTGCAATATGTCGCGTCAGATCGGGTGACGAAACGCTGTGCGATCATCGATCCGGTATTCGACTTCGACGAGATGTCGGGCGCGACGGGAACGGTGAGCGCCGACGCCATCCTTGCCTATATCGAGAGCGAGGGGATGACGGTCGAGTGGATACTCGACACACATCCGCATGGCGATCACTTCTCCGCCGCCCATTATCTCAAGGAAAAGACCGGCGCGCAGACGGCGATCGGCGTCCATATCACCGATGTGCAGAGGCTTTGGAAAGAGATCTATAACTGGCCGGCGCTAGCGACCAACGGCTCGCAGTGGGACCGGCTGTTTGCCGATGGCGACACGTTTGAAATCGGCGGCCTTACGGCCCGCGTGATGTTTTCGCCCGGCCATACGCTGGCATCGGTGACCTATGTGATCGGCGACGCCGCCTTTGTGCACGATACGATGTTCACGCCGGATTCAGGGACTGCGCGCGCGGATTTTCCGGGCGGCAGTGCGGCCGCTCTCTGGCACTCGATCCAGGCGATCCTGTCGCTGCCGGAGGAGACCCGCCTCTTTTCCGGCCATGATTACCAGCCGGGCGGTCGTCACCCGCGCTGGGAAAGCACGGTCGCAGCCCAAAAGCGCGCCAATCCGCATATTGCAGGCATGGATGAGGCCGGTTTCGTGGCGCTGCGTCAGGTGCGCGACCGTACGCTGCCCAAGCCGAAGCTGATGCTGCATGCGCTGCAGGTCAACATTCGCGGCGGTCGGCTGCCGGAACCAGAGGAGAATGGCCGCCGGTATCTGAAGATCCCGCTGGATGCCCTATGATGGAGGCGGCGAGGTGCCGACTGCCGTCATGAACTCGCTGGCCTTTTTCCCGGACTGGCCTATGATTTCCCAGAATGTATGCGCCTGGTCGAACGGAGTTTCGAAATGCTCGAACGAAATCAGCTTCCTTTGCGCCCGGCAGCTGCGGGTTTCGCCGTCGCCTGGGTCACGGTCATTGCCGGCGTCAGTGTCGCTCTCAGCCTGCTTTTCGCCTGCGTCACGCCTTTCGTTGCCCTGGCGACAGTCTCGGCTGTCGTTCTTCCCCGGAAGATGGCGATAATGGCGGTGCTGCTCGCCTGGCTTGCCAACCAGACGGTCGGATATCTCATACTCGGCTATCCCCAGACCTTCGACAGTTTTGCTTGGGGGCTGACGATCGGTATCGCCGCATTTGCATCGCTCGCGGCATCACTCGGCGTGCTTCGCCTCAAGGCCGGCCCTGCCGCCACCATGGCCGGCGCCTTTATCGCCGGGTTCGTCGCGTATGAAGCTGTGCTCTTTGCCGCGACGGTAGTGCTTCCGGCCGGCGACGGCGCGTTTTCGGCAGCGGTCGTCGCCGAGGTTCTTTTGATCAATTCTCTCGCTGTGATCGGACTGATCTGCCTGCATGCCGGTGCAGCGGCCGGCCGCGCGCTTGTTGCAGCACAGCCGGGACCGGCGCTGCCTTAGGCCTTTGCCTTCACGCATGTCGTTTCAAAGCTGCCCGGTGGCCTTCCGACGCTGCGCAGAATGTGTGAAGGCGGGTTGAGATAGCGGCCGCCAACGGCTATCTCGTTCAGACCCGCAAGCGGATCCTCCGCCAAACCACAAGGCGCATAGCTTCCATGAGCCCCGATTTCCTCGTTACCCATTCCGGTGGTTTCCATGCCGACGAACTGCTGTCGAGCGTCATCCTGACGCGGCTTTTCCCGCAGGCGCGTCTGATCCGCAGCCGGGCGCCGGAATGGATTACGCCAGCCCCGGACCGGATCGTCTATGATGTCGGCGGAGCCTATGATCCTGCCGCGGGCATATTCGATCATCATCAGCGCGGCGCGCCGCTGCGCGACGATGGCCAGCCCTACAGCTCGTTCGGCCTGATCTGGAAGCATTATGGCCGCGAATATCTCGCAGCCTCCGGTCTTCCCGATCATTATGTCGAAGCCCTCCACGCCGCTTTCGACATTGGTTTCGTGCTGCCGATCGACCTGACCGACAATGGCGCGCTCAGCCCTTCGGGTCCTTTGGCGGGCCTGACGCTGCCGGCGCTGCTCGAGACCCTGAAACCGGTGTTCGATGAGGTGGAACCTGAGGCTGACGATCGTGCCTTCCATGCGGCGCTGGCCATTGCACGCCGTTTCATCGATGCCGGGATCGCCCAGAGGGCCGCAAAACTGCGGGCCGAGGCGATCGTGTATCGGGCGATCGGGGCTTCGGCGCAGGGGCGCATTCTGGAATTGCCGAGAGGGATGCCCTTCCGCCCAGCCATCGTCAAGGCCGGCGCCGACCAGCTGCTGTTCGTCGTCCACCCGCGCGAAAAGGATTGGTGCGTGACCGGCATTCGCCGCGCCGACGACGGGTTCGAGCTCCGGGCCGATCTGCCGGCAAGCTGGGCCGGCCTTACCAATGGTGAGCTGGAGGCGGTCTGCGGCATCGAGGGAGCGAGCTTCTGCCATAACGGCCGCTTCATCGCTGCCGCCAAGACCCGAGAGGCGGCGCTTGCCATGGCCGAATTGGCCGTACAAGAGGCGCTTTCGATCGGAGCATAAGTCGGATGGCGCGGCGCCATTCTCCAGCAGATCATCGCGTGCTGACCGGATTTTGGACCGGCATTCGCGTCGGGCCACAGGGTATCGGATTGTGCCCAAGTGCCAGCAATCGTGGAAGCGATTGACTTGCATCCGCGATGGACTAACTTTAACCCCTAGCAACCACCACCCCCGCGCGAATGATGGCCGAGGGTGAGAGTGGCTGGCGACCTTGAGGTTTGCCGTGGATTACCGTGTTATTCTGCTGATCGCCGCATCCGTCATTGCCCTTTCCCCTCCCAACGCTGGAGCGCAGGAGGGGGACGCAACGGCCGGCGCCACCGTTTTCAAAAAATGCGCGACCTGTCATATCGTCGAGTCCGATACGAACAAGGTGGGTCCGTCACTGAACAAGCTGTTCGGCCGAAAGGCCGGAACGCATCCTGATTTTGCTTATTCTGCGGGAATGAAGGCGGCCGGCGAAGGTGGTCTCGTCTGGGACGAGACTACGTTGCGTGACTATCTGCACAATCCGAAAGCCAAGGTGAAGGGCACCAAAATGGCCTTTGCAGGGGTGAAGGATGACCAGGAGATCACCAATCTTATCGCCTATCTCAAACAATATTCCCAATGATGGGGAATACTTCCAAATGACGGGTTGCCGGCGGCGGCGCATGCCTAAATCGCCGTAATTGCCGACATTTTCTATTTGTGCGATAATAAACTCGACATTTGTGGAGTGCGGTTTCACGGTCGGTCGGCCCAGGAGGGGCGGAAATGGCTGTTGTACTGGTTCTCGTCCTGGTTGTTGTTGGCTCCGTGCTGTTCCATGTGCTGAGCCCGTGGTGGTGGACGCCGATTGCGTCCAACTGGAGTTATATCGACAAAACGCTCGTCATCACCTTCTGGATCACCGGCATCGTCTTCGTGGCGGTGATTTCCTTCATGGCCTATTGCGTCTTCCGCTTCCGCCACAGACCTGGCAACCGGGCGCATTATGAGCCCGAAAATCGCAAGCTGGAATTGGTTCTGGCCTCGGGAACGGCGGTTGGCGTTGCGGCAATGCTGGCGCCCGGCCTGATCGTCTGGAACCAGTTCATCACAGTGCCTGCCGATGCCGCATCGGTCGAAGTCGTCAGCCAGCAGTGGCTGTGGAGCTTCCGCCTGCCGGGCGCGGACGGAAAGCTCGGCCGTGCCGAGACGCGTGACGTCACTTCCGACAATCCGCTCGGCCTCGACAAGAACGATGCGAACGGCCTCGACGACATCATCGTCGAAGGCGGCGAGCTTCATCTGCCGATCGGTAAGCCGGTGCATATCCTGCTGCGCTCCGTCGATGTGCTTCATGATTTCTACGTGCCGGAATTCCGCGCGAAGATGGACATGATCCCCGGTATGGTCACCTATTTCTGGCTGACACCGACGCGCACAGGCACGTTCGAGATTCTCTGCGCTGAACTCTGCGGCGTCGGTCATCCACAGATGCGCGGCACCGTCATCGTCGACAGCGAGGCAGACTATCAGACCTGGCTGGGGCAGCAGCAGACATTCACCCAGCTTACGGCGTCATCGGGAGAGCCGCCGCCGGCGAACTGAACCGGGACGACGGCCGGTTTGATCAACCAGCCGGGTATAGGAGGAGATATCATGGTCGAGATTCCGTCCGGCAGCGCAGGTGTCATCCCGCCCGCGGAAGTCGAGGATGTCGAGCTTTATCATCCGCACAGCTGGTGGACGAAATATGTGTTCAGCCAGGATGCCAAGATCATTGCCGTGCAATATTCGCTGACTGCCATCTCGATCGGCCTGGTGGCACTGGTGCTCTCCTGGCTAATGCGGATCCAGCTCGCCTTTCCCGGCTATTTCGCCTTCATTGACGCCGATCACTATTACCAGTTCATCACCATGCACGGCATGATCATGGTGATCTATCTGCTCACCGCGCTCTTTCTCGGCGGCTTCGGCAACTACCTCATCCCGCTGATGGTCGGCGCGCGCGACATGGTGTTTCCTTACGCGAACATGCTGAGCTACTGGATCTATCTCATCGCGGTGCTGATCCTGGCCGCCGGCTTTTTCGCCCCCGGCGGCCCGACAGGCGCGGGCTGGACGCTCTATCCGCCGCAATCCGTTCTATCGGGCACGCCGGGCGGTAAGGACTGGGGCATCCTGCTCATGCTCATCTCGCTGATCGTCTTTATCATCGGTTTCACCATGGGCGGCCTGAACTATGTGGTGACCGTGCTGCAGGGCCGCGCACGGGGCATGACGCTGATGCGGATGCCGCTCACCGTCTGGGGCATATTCACCGCGACGGTGATGGCGCTGCTTGCCTTTCCTGCGCTCTTCGTCGCCTGCGTCATGATGCTGTTCGATCGCCTGCTCGGCACCAGCTTCTTCATGCCCGCCATCGTCGAAATGGGCGAGCAGCTGAAACATGGCGGCGGCAGCCCGATCCTGTTCCAGCACCTCTTCTGGTTCTTCGGGCATCCAGAGGTCTATATCGTCGCACTTCCGGCCTTCGGCATCGTTTCGGATCTCATCAGCACGCATGCGCGCAAGAACATCTTCGGCTACCGCATGATGGTCTGGGCGATCGTCATCATCGGGGGCTTGAGCTTCGTCGTCTGGGCGCATCACATGTATGTCAGCGGCATGCACCCGGCCTTCGGCTTCTTCTTCGCCACCACGACGCTGATCATCGCCATCCCGACGGCGATCAAGGTCTACAACTGGGTGCTGACGCTCTGGCGCGGCGATATCCACCTGACGCTGCCGATGCTCTTCGCACTGGCCTTCATCGTCACCTTCGTCAATGGCGGGCTCACCGGCCTCTTCCTGGGCAACGTCGTCGTCGACGTGCCGCTATCCGATACCATGTTCGTCGTTGCACATTTCCACATGGTCATGGGCGTCGCGCCTATCCTCGTCATTTTCGGGGCGATCTATCACTGGTATCCGAAGGTGACGGGACGCATGCTGGACGAGACACTCGGCCACATCCACTTCTGGATCACCTTCCTCGGCACCTATGCGATCTTCTTTCCGATGCATTATCTTGGCCTGCTCGGCGTGCCGCGCCGTTATTTCGAGATGGGAGAAACGGCCTTCGTTCCACCTTCGGCCCATACGCTGAATATCTTCATCACCGTCATGGCGCTCGTCGTCGGCGCCGGACAGATGGTCTTCCTGTTCAATCTCGCCTGGAGCCTTTTCCGGGGCAGGGAGGCGGGCGGCAATCCATGGCGGGCGACGACGCTCGAATGGCAGACGCCTGAGACGCCGCCCGCGCACGGCAATTGGGGCAGAGACCTGCCCGTCGTCTACCGTTGGGCCTATGATTACAGCGTGCCTGGCGCGGCCGAGGATTTCATTCCGCAGAACGTGCCTGCAACGGGCGGCGCCACGCGGGAGATTCCGGCATGAACGTCATGCTGATCTTCCTCGCCGCTGTCGCCGCCATCATCATCTGGTGGCTCTCCGGCCAGAGGTTGGCCTCGAAGCCCTGGCTCGAAACCGGGTCGGTGGAGCTGCCGGCGCATGACGGCGCCGAACGGTCGCCGGTACCGGCAGTCAAGATCGGCCTCTTCGTGTTCCTGGGCGTCGTCGGCGCGCTCTTCAGCCTTGCCGTCAGCGCCTATTTCATGCGTGCGGCCTCGGCCGACTGGTGGGGGATGCCGGTTCCGCGCCTGCTCTGGGTAAATACCGCAGCCCTTGCGCTGAGCAGCGCGGCGCTGCAATGGGCCAAACGCGAAGCGCAGCATGGCCGCATGGAAAGCCTGCGGCCGGCGCTCGTCGCCGCATTTGCGCTTGCCGTCTTCTTTCTCGCCGGGCAGATCCAGGCATGGCGGGAGCTGACGGCGACCGGCTACGTGCTGGCCGACAATCCCGCCAATAGCTTCTTCTATATGCTGACCGGCCTGCACGGCCTGCATATTCTCGGCGGCCTTGCCGTGCTCGCCCACACGACGGTCAGGGCATGTTCAGCCGAAGTGCAGCCGGAGAGGCTGCGGCTCAGCGTCGATCTCTCGGCCATCTATTCGCATTTCATGCTGGCCGTCTGGCTCGCGCTCTTCGCGCTCTTTGCGGGCTGGGCCAACGATTTCGTCGATCTCTGCCGCACATTGATCAATTAGGAGCCGAACCAGGAGGTTTGGACATGATGCAGATTATCCAGACACATGGCGAGCAAGGCCTCAGGCCGGCGGGCCTGCGCGGCGTCGCGGCCGATTTCAGCTCGGATCAGCGCGCCTTCAAGACCGCCTCCTGGGGCAAGGCTATGATGTGGATCTTTCTGCTTAGTGACACCTTCGTCTTCGGCTGTTTCCTGATCGCCTATATGACCGCCCGCATGTCGACGCCCGTCGCCTGGCCCAATCCGAGCGAGGTCTTCGCGCTTCATATCGGCGGCCAGGATGTGCCGCTGATCCTGATCGCGATCATGACCTTCGTGCTGATCTCCAGCAGCGGCACCATGGCGATGGCGGTCAATTTCGGCTATCGCCGCAACCGCCGCGTGACGGCGATACTGATGCTGCTGACGGCACTTCTTGGCGCAACCTTCGTCGGCATGCAGGCTTTCGAATGGACGAAACTGATCACCGAAGGCGTGCGCCCTTGGGAGAACCCATGGGGAGCGGCGCAATTCGGATCGACCTTCTTCATGATCACGGGCTTTCACGGCACCCATGTCACGATCGGCGTGATCTTCCTGCTCATAATCGCCCGGAAGGTGTGGCGGGGCGATTTTGACATAGAGCGGCGTGGTTTTTTCACCAGCCGGCGAGGGCGCTATGAAGCAGTCGAAATCATGGGCCTCTATTGGCATTTCGTCGACCTGGTCTGGGTCTTCATCTTCGCGTTTTTTTATCTGTGGTAGGGCTCTATCTATGGTGAGGTCGTCATGAGCGAGACAACGGCGCATGCCCAAAGCCAAACGGTGCATGCACAAGCACACACCGGACAGCAGCATCCGATCCGGCTCTATCTCTTCGTCTGGGGCCTGCTCTTCGTTCTCAGCGCCTTTTCCTACCTGGTCGATTATTTCGGCATTCAGGGCTATCTCCGATGGACGCTGATCCTTCTGTTCATGATGCTGAAGGCCGGGCTGATCGTTGCGGTCTTCATGCATATGGCCTGGGAGCGGCTGGCGCTCGTCTACGCCATCCTGATGCCGCCGGTGCTGGTGCTGGTCTTCGTGGCACTGATGGTATCGGAATCGCAATACACGATCTTTACGCGGCTCGCCTTTTTCGGCGCAGCCCCTTAAATACCGTCATCGTGGCCGAGCGCGACGCCGGAGATAACTGCCGCGGGCCAGTCTGAACTCCTTTGAACCTTGTCATCGAGCGGGCCAAAACCGCGACGGGAGGCGCCTTATGGCTGAGATCTTGCTGTTTCATCACGTACAAGGGCTGACCCCTGGAGTGCGTGCCTTCGCGGACGCCATCAGGGCGGCGGGCCACATCGTCCACACGCCTGATCTTTTCGATGGACGCACGTTCCATAGCATCGAGGAGGGGCTCGCCCATATCGGCGAGATCGGATTCGACACCATCAGGGAACACGGTGTCCGGCTCGCCGCCGAACTGCCTCCCGAACTGGTCTATGCCGGCTTCTCATTTGGCGTGCTGCCAGCGCAGAAACTGGCACAAACGCGGCCCGGCGCCCGCGGGGCACTGCTTTTCCATTCCTGCCTGCCGATCAGCGGCGAGTGGGCCTTCGGACCCTGGCCAGACGAGGTCCCGGTCCAGATCCACGGCATGGACAAAGATCCGATTTTCGTCGGCGAGGGCGATATCGATGCCGCCCGCGAGATCGTGGCGAAGGTCGCGGACGCGGAGCTTTTTCTCTATCCCGGCGACCAGCACTACTTCGCCGACAGCTCGCTTCCGTCATATGACGCCGATGCGACCGCGCTCCTCACTGCCCGTGTGCTTGAGTTTCTGGGGCGTGTCTGATTCCGTCGTTCACGGCTCGCTCTAACCCGCGGCCGCCAATCCAAAAAATCCCAGATAAACGTGTCCTAAAACATGATGGAGGTCGCGCCGGGCGGCGGACTCGGCGATGATGGCGCCGTTCGCCATTCCGATCTTAGAGCCCCATGATCTTCATTCCTCTTCCCTTCGTCGCTGCCCTCCTGCTGCTCATCCTGTTCGTCGCCGTCCTCAGGCGCGACGAGGAGGCGGCGCCGAACCTGCCCTTCCTGGCGCTGATCCTGCTCTCGGCGCTGCAATCGGTGCTTTCCGGCCTGCGTTGGGGTTATGGCGTGCAGGCGGTGGGGCTGGTTGCGCCGGTGATGGCGGCGATGGTGCCGCCGCTTGCCTATGCCGGGGTTTCCCGGCTGGTGAGGACGAGCCGGCGGCCGCTTGCGGCGCGGATCGGGCTGCATGCCGTGCCCGCTATCCTCATCCTGCTGCTGGTGGCCTTCTGGCGGGACGCGATCGACATGGCGCTGGTGCTCGTCTTCATCGGTTATGCCCTGGCGATCCTGCTTTTGATGCGCCCGGGGGCGGACGCGCTGCGGCTCGCGCCCTTCGAAGGCGCCGCGCCGGCCTATCGGGCCATCATCTTCGCGGCCGGCGCACTGTGTCTCTCGGCCGCCGTCGATACTCTCGTCTTTCTCGATTTGACCTCGGCGCATGGTGAGCGGGCACTGGCGCTGATCAGCACCGGAAATCTCGTCGGCCTCGTCATCCTCGGCATTGCAGCGGCGGCCGCCAGCCGCAGCTCTGTCCCCTCCGAGCCGGCGGAGGCCGCGCCCAGGCCCGATGCCAGCGAAGACAAGGAGACGATTGCAGCGGTCGACGCGCTGATGGAAGCGAAGAAGCTCTATCGCGACGCCAATCTCAACCTCGACCGGCTCGCCCGCAAGGCCGGCATCCCGACCCGCCAGATCTCGGCGGCGATCAACCGGGCGATGGACAAGAACGTCTCGCAATATGTCAACGACTACAGGATCGGCGAGGCCTGCCGCCTGCTGTCCGCCACCAAAAAATCGGTGACCGAGGTGATGTTCGAGGTCGGCTTCCAGACGAAGTCGAACTTCAATCGGGAGTTCAGGCGCGTGACCAATATGACGCCGGTGGCTTGGCGGCAGCAGAGGGGGTGAGGTGCGGAGCCACCCCGCCACCAGTGTGCTATCAATAATTCGCGCAACGTGTGCACTCAGCCACATGCCCGTCCTTCGAGGTTCCGGCCTATGGTCGACGCATCTTAAGATGAGGGCTGGTCTTTATGCCGCATGGGGAGAGGCGGACCAGTGTGCTGTGTTGCTGAGGTTGTAAGCCACGCTCTGCCTCTGGCAAGCCAAGCGCCGCCCTCTCTCCAACCTCATCCTGGTGCCCCATAGGGGCTTCGAAGAACGAGGGCGGCCACGTCGCCTCTCTTTCCCGACACCGCGTACACAATCACGATCGAGGCATGCCTGAAACATGTTCGAGGTCGCGGTTTTTTCGCCGGCAGCCATTCTGTCGGCATGAACACAACATCGGAACATGAACGAAACCTTGCCGCCAGGATCAGATCGCTGTCGATCGAGCGCGCGGCCTTCGAGACGCAGCCGCCGGAGCGCCGAGTCCGGCGGCGGGGGTTCCCGACGAGGCTGGCCCTTGCGGGGGCAGTGTCGCTGGCGGCGTGTCTTCTTTATCGGCCGAATGCGCTGGAGCGGATCGAGACCGCGCTTGCAAGATTTATGGATGATGACGCAGGTGTATCGGCTGGTGGGGCGGCGTTGCCAGTCGCGGCTGAGAATGCGGCGGTTGACGAAGCCACGCCAACTCCGGGCACCGCCGCACCGAACCGGGGTGCGGGCGCGCCAAGCCGTGAGATCACAGGCTCCGGTTATGTCGTGGCGCCCGACATCGCCACCGTTTTTTCCAAATATGAGGGGCGAATCGTCGCCGTCGAGGTCGAGGCGGGCTATCGGGTAGCGGCCGGCCAGGTGCTCGTGCGGCTTGATGATGCGGGCGCACGCTTCGCCCTCCGGGGCGCTTATATAGCAGGGCGGATGGCGGAACTGTCGCTGGACGCGAGGAATATTGCGCTCGTCCAGGCGCGGTCTTCGCTGGATCGTGCAGAGCGGTTGGTTCAGCGTGACGCCATGTCGGCCGAGGCGCTGGAGGCAGCGCGCACCGCCTTCGCTACGGCCGGGAATGCCGTGGCACAGGCAAGACAGAATCTCGACAAGGCGAAGCTCGATATCGACAGGGCGCGCGAGCAGATGGAGGCGCTGACCGTGCGGGCGCCGATTTCCGGCACCGTGACGCGGCTTGATGCGCATGCCGGCGACACGGTGCTGTCGCGCGAAGATAGCGTGCGGGAGAACGAAAGCCTGCTTGCCATCACCGATACGGCAAGCCTGGTCATCGATGCCGATGTGGCCGAGGCCAATATGGCGCTGCTGCGACCGGGTCTCAAAGGCGAGGCGGTGCTCGACGGCTTCCCCGATAAACCGTTCGCGGTCGAAGTGGCGAAAGTTGCGCCGGTCATTTCCAAGGAAAAGGGCACTGTGACCTTGCGCCTGTCGCCCTCTTCGCCGCCACCGGGCATGCGGCCTGCAATGGCGGCGCGCGTCCGGCTGGTGGTGGGCGAGGAGGCTCATCACCCGTCCTCGTCCTTCGAGGCTCCTCACGGGGGTCCTCAGGATGAGGGCTGATCGGTCGGCCGCGAACATTCGAGCCCATAAGCAGTCAACCACAAAGGAGCAGAACCATGACCTACACCACAGAACCTTATATCGCCCTTGCTGGCGTCAGGAAGTCCTTCCGAATCGGTGCGGAGACGATTTCGATTTTTTCGGGACTCGATCTCTCCATTCCGCGCGGCGATTTCGTCGCGGTCATGGGACCGTCTGGTTCCGGGAAATCGACATTGCTCAACATGCTCGGTGGTATCGACAGCCCGGATGCCGGCGAAATCAGGGTCGGCCGCAGCCATCTCGAGCAGATGGGCGAAGGGGCAAGGGCGGTCTGGCGGGCACATGCCATGGGCATCGTCTTCCAGTTTTACAATCTGCTGCCAATGCTGAATGCGGCGGAGAATATCGAGTTGCCGCTACTGTTGAAGCCGCTCGGCCGCAAGGAGCGGCGGGCTCGCGTCGATACGGCCATGGATCTCGTCGGGCTTGCGGGCCGGCAGCGGCAGTTTCCGTCGAGCATGTCGGGCGGGCAGCAGCAGCGCGTTGGCATTGCCCGCGCCATCGTCACCGATCCCGATCTCATTCTCTGCGATGAGCCGACCGGCGATCTGGATCGCAAATCCGCCGATGATATCCTGGAGATGCTGAGTTTTCTCAATCGCGAGCTTCAGAAGACCATCATCATGGTCACGCATGATCCCGAGGCCGCTTCCTTTGCCCGGCGCACGCTGCGTCTCAACAAGGGCGAATTCGTCAGCGAGGAAAGGGCGGGCCGATGACGTTCCTCCAGCTCATGCGGCGCAATGCCTGGCGCAAGCGGCTGCGCTCCATTTTGCTGATGTTTTCAGTCGGCATCGCCTTCCTGATCTACGGGCTTACGGCGAGCTTCGTCAGCGGCAGCCAAGGCGCGGCCGGCGCCAGCGATAATCTGCTCGGCGTCTTCAACAAGTCCAGCCGCGGGCTGCCGCTGCCGCTTGCTTACCTCAACCGGATCGCGGCTGACGTCGATGTCGCCGCGGTTGCCTATACCGCACGCATGCGGGGCTTCGTCGAGGTCGAAAAGAATGTGGTTGCCGTCAGCGCCGTCGATCCACAGGCGATCGCCGCGGCCAACGGCGACGAGCTCAAACTGACGCCGGAGCTGATCGCGGCATTGGAAGAGGCCGGTGATCGGGTGCTGGTCGGGAGGGCACTGGCGGAAGCCGAGGGCTGGTCGATCGGCCAGCGCATCGGCTTTACCGGGCAGCTTGCCAGGGCTGACGGCAACCGCAATTGGAGCTTCACGATCGCCGGTATTTTTGAGGGTGCGGATGCCAGAACCGATACCTATTTCATGCTCGCCCGCTACGACGCCCTCAATGCCGCTCGTGCGCGCAACAAGGATACGGTTGACGCCTTCGTGGTACGTCCGCGCCCGGGGGTGTCGCCAAGTGTGCTGGCGGCGCGGATCGATGCTCTATTCGCCAATTCGGCGGCGCAGACGAGGACGCAGTCGGAAAAGCAGTTTCTTGAAGCGTTTCTCCGGCAATTCGCTGACATCGGCCTGATCGTCAGCCTCGTCGTGGGTGCGGCCTTCGTCACCATCCTGATGATCGCGGTCAACACTATGCTCTTTGCGGTGAGGGAGCGGCGTTTCGAGATCGGCGTCTTGAAGGTGCTCGGCTTTTCCAGTCCGCGGATCCTCGCGCTCATTCTTGGCGAGACGTTGTTTATTTTTCTTGTCGGCGGCGCGGGCGGACTTGTTCTCGCCAAGCTTGCGACGCTTTCCATCGGACCGGAGTTCGGCCTCGTCTTCGGCGCGAGCGTGCTTGCGAAATCTCTCGCCATCATAGCGGGGCTCGGCCTGCTGACCGGGCTGTTGCCTGCCGTGACCGCCGTGCGCCTGCCCATCGCCAACGCCTTCAGAACGAGATAATCCAATGCCATCAACGCTCAAGCAGACCTTTCTTATGATCAGAGTCAACCTTGGCAGCCTGCCGCGACGGCTGTGGATCTCGTTGTCGATGGTGCTATCGGTCGCCCTTGTCGTGGCGGTGCTCTCAGGTTTCCTGGCGATGGCGCGTGGCTTCGAGGCCGTCCTCGCCAGCGCCGGCTCGCCTGATATCGCCGTTATTCTCGGCGGCGGCACCAACCAGGAGACTGGTTCCGAGGTGCCGGCCGAGGCGACCCGCAGTCTTGCGGCCATGAGCGCCGACACCGGGATCGCCCGCGACGGCGCAGGCGGGCTGGCATTGTCGCGTGAAACCGTCGTTCCCGTCGATGTGAGACAAGGCGAAGGCGTCGAGCAGACGCTGTCGCTTAGAGGCATGGATCCGGCAGGCCCGGGTCTGCGTGAACGCGCGCGGCTTTCGCAGGGGCGGCTGTTTTCGCCAGGAGCGCGCGAGATCGTCGTCGGCGCCCGCGTCGCCGACGCCTTTCCCGGGTTCGCAGTCGGCGAGACGATCCGGCTGGGCGCACTCGATTGGAGGATCATCGGGCATTTCACTTCGGGCGGCAGCGCCTTTGAATCGGAGATCTGGGCGGATCTGGAGGCGGTGCAATCGGCTTTCGACCGACAGGGGCAGGTGCAGAGCCTGCGTGTGCGGCTCGACGGCGGAGGCGATCCCGCAAGAGCACTGGCGGCGTTGCGTGACCGCCTGCCGGCTTTGCCCGGCATGCCGCTCGTGGCGGTTTCCGAGGCTGATCTTTACGCCGGCCAGGCCGAGCGCACCGAAAGCCTGATCCGCCTATTCGGCTGGCCGATCGCGCTACTGATGGCGATTGGTGCGGCGGCGGGCGCCTTGAATACGATGATGAGTTCGGTTTCCGACCGCAGCGTCGAAATCGCGACGCTACGCCTCCTCGGCTTTGCCCGCCTGCCGGCCTTCGCCGCTACCTGGGTGGAGGCGGTGCTCCTGTCGGTGGCCGGCGCCGGCCTCGGTGTCTTCGCCTCCAAGCTCGGTTTCGACGGTTGGCAGGCAAGCACGATGGGCGCCAACAATACCAGGATGGCCTTTCAGCTCGACGTCACGCTGGACGCGGTCTTCACCGCCGGCCTGCTGGGCCTTGCCATCGGCATCCTCGGCGGCGCCCTGCCGGCGATTGCCGCCGCCCGGCTGCCGCTGACTTCGGCTTTGCAGGCGAGGGGGGAATGGCGCTGAGATGATCACCCACACCTGATTCGAGACGGCCCCTCGGGCGTTCTCACCATTGGGCTAATCGGCATGCGTGGCGCTTTGGCTTGAGCGTAAGCGAGAGCAGAATCACTACGGTGCAGCCTGAAGGAGAGATATCTCCCGCCCCCGTTCCTTAATTTATTCCCCTTCAAGTCGCTGTTTTCTCGACTCTAGTTGCAGCTTTTCAGCGCCTTATCATAGCCGGCGCCATTGCCTGTGGAGTAAAGCCCGTAAACCGGTCCGCTGCCGCATTGCCAACATCTTCTCGCCTTCTTGCCGTGGGCGGTTGCCCCCGCCGCAGGCGATTGGCCGATCCCGGCCGGTCTCAGTGGCGACATAGCGATCCGACGAACAGGGCAACATTGGCGATATGACAATCTACTATGTGAACTCAGCAACTGGCTCCGACCGCAACGCTGGGACGAACCAGAACTCGGCTTTTGCGACTTTGTCCAAAGTGGAATCCTTAGCGCTGAAACCAGGCGACAGCGTGCTCCTTGCCAAAGGGAGCGTATTCAACGAACAGTTTGATATCAAATATTCAGGCAGCGAGAGCGCGCCGATCAAAATCGGCAGTTACGGAACGGGGGCGGCACCCGTCATCCATAGCGGCGGTGACGGCATTCATAGCCTTTATGCGTCGAACATTGTTATCGAGAACCTTAAAATAACAAATAGCGGTGGTTCGGCCATCTCTGGCGGCAGCGTTTCGAACTGGACGGTTCGCCATGTCGAAGTCGACAAGGCGGGATTGTCGCGCGAAGTAGGTTCCGTGAATTTCCGCAATAGCAGGGACATCACGATCGAGAACAGCAAGATCTCGGCCGGGAAGGGCGACGGCTTCTGGATCGAAAAAGTCGAGGGCGTCAAGCTTCTCAACAATACCGTGACGAACAGCCACGGTGCCACGGCCGATGCCGTCCAGGTGAACGACAGCAGCAACATCGTGATCCGGGGCAATCATCTCGACCAGACGCATGCAGATAGCCCCAAAGGCGTCATCGTGCTCATCAGACCGGTGAACGCGGTGGTTGAGGACAATACTCTGAGCGGCGGCGGCTTCGGCATCAGCGCGCAAGCGGGCAAGAACGTCGCCATCCACGACAATGATATATCGGGATTTCACGGTTACGACTGGTCCTTCGCCATCGGTCTCGGTGATCAGGGCAACACGCGGGATTATGATATATCGGGAAATCACATCCATGACGGCGCATGGGGCGTGGTCATTACCGATCCCGCCGACAGCGCCAGCTATATCCGCACGAATATCCAAGTCCATGACAATGTCTTCGACGACCTCACGCAGGCGGCGCTGAAGGTCGACAGGCCAGCGTCCGGCTCCTTTTACAACAATACGATCGAGAGCGGCGTAGAGGCGACCAGCATATCGCCGGCCATCGCCGACGCGCACACCTTTTCCGTCAGCAACAACCATACGGTCACCAGTGTCGAGACGGTGCTGGCGAGTTCTGATGCCAGGTCCGCCGCAATGACGGATGCGAACGTGGATCCGGCGGTCGTCGCCGTCCATGACAATTTGAAGATCATCACCGATACCGGCGATGCCCATCACGGTAATCTCCTCAAAAACGACAGCTCGGACAACGGGACCCTGGCGCTCCGCCGCTTCGGTGACCAAAGCGTCGGCAAGCACGGTCTGACGCTGACCGGTGAATACGGCGTCATCCACGTGGACCGGGAGGGCAATTATGCCTATACGCTTGATGAGACGAAGCTCCCCGACCACGGCGGACACGTCAGCGAATCCTTCAGCTACGGGATCAATGACGGGACCTCGCATCACAGCGACGGGGATACGCTGACCGTCTTCGTCCATCTGGATGGTTTGCTGAGCTGATGTAAGGTGGCGGGCTGATCGCCCGTTCCTCGTCCTTCGACGCTTCGCACCTGATCTCAAGGTGCCCTAAGGCCTCGAAGGACGAGGGCGGCGGTTCGAATGAGGGCTGATCCACGCGGTAACCTCGCCCCTACCTCCGTGACAGCACGGCAGGTTACCGTTCATTCACCTTTTAGTCGCTGTTCTCTAGATTATTTTCTCGAAGGTTGTATTCTCCCAGGCGCAGCCTCCGCAAGGCGCCTCTCCGGAGCAAGGCAGGCCAGTCCCTGTCGACGCCGTAACGGCAATCGAAGGCCGTGTTGATATGGCCTTCAGTCCCTACCGCATCCGATCCACTCGTTGCAGCTGAGCCAGACGGTTGCGCGACAATGCGAGAACAAGGCGATATGACAATCTATTATGTGAATTCAGCGACGGGCTCCAACGCCAATGCCGGAACCAGTGCAGACGCGCCTTTTGCGTCGTTCTGGGCAGTGGAAAACCTGAAGCTGCAGCCGGGCGATAGCGTGCTGCTTGCGGCCGGCACCGTCTATAACGATCAGCTCGACCTGAAATATTCCGGCACCGTCGATGCCCCGATCACCATCGGCAGCTATGGGGTCGGCGACGCGCCTGTCATTCACAGCCCCAATGATGCCATTCACAGTCTCTATACGTCGAACATCGTCATCGAGAATATCAAGATCTCAGAAACCGGCGGCGCAGCCATCTATGGTGGTTATGTCTCAAATTGGACCGTTCGTAATGTCGAGGTCGATCACACCGGATTGTCGAAATCCGGGTCCATCACCTTCCGGACCGGCTCCAACATCACCATCGAAAACAGTACGATCAATGACGTCAACGGCGACGGCATTTGGATTGAGAAGATCAACGGGGTCACTCTCCTCAACAACACCGTCACGAACGCCCACGGCACTGCGGCGGATGCCGTCCAGCTAAACGACAGCAGCAACATCGTCATCACCGGCAATTATCTCGATCAGACCGGTGCGGTGACGCCGAAGGGAGTACTGACGCTCATCCGGCCTGTGGACGCGGTGATCGAGGGGAACACCATCCTTGGCGGCAGCTTCGGGATCAGCGCGCAGGCCGGCACGGATATTGCTATCCATGACAACGATATATCCGGCTATGGCGGCTACAGCTGGTCTTACGCCATCGGTCTTGGCGATACGGGCGATACGCGCAACTACGATATATCAGGCAACTATATCCATGACGGCGTCTGGGGCGTGTCGGTCAGCTCCGCCGGCACGACGACCTATGTTCGCGAGGGCATCGATATTTACGGCAATCTCTTCGATGACCTGACCCAGGCAGCATTGAAGGTCGACCGGCCGGCATCCGGATCCTTCCATGACAATTTCATCGCGAGTGATGTCACGCCATATAGCATCTCCCCCTCGATCATCGCCGCAGGCACGTTTCCCGTCAGCGATAACACGATCATCGAAGAAGGTCCTACCACGCTTGCAAGCGCCGACAGCCTCGCCGCCGCGGATGCGAGCGTCAGCCTCGTATCGGACACCGGGGTCACATCCCACAATGACCTGAAACTTGCTGCCGACAAGATTGCTGCGGATAAGGTCGGCGCCCATCACGACAATCCCATCTGGGAAAACGGTGTATCGGATGAAACCCTGCTGCTTCGTCACTTCGGCAAGGCGGCTGTCGAAAAGCACGGGTTGACACTCGGCAACGGCGATCACGGCGTCACCATCGAAGCCGCTGATCTTGCTGGCCCGGAAAACGGCAGCGAAATTTCGCACCATGAGATCACGCCTCAGCCGTTGCATCATTCAGAAGCGGACCCGGTGATCGCCTCTATCCTTCATCACGGCGTGCTGCACTGAGGATAGCCGGACGCACGCCGCTACGGCGAGAAGCCGTGGCGGCAGGGACCATCAGAGGTCGCCGAGCAGCGTTCGCAAGACGTCGGCTTCTATTTCCGCGCAGATGATCTCGTATTCAGGGACGATCGCAGAATCGGCCGACAATCCTTGCGCATGCTGTCGAGGACGGAGCAGGCTTCGCCATAGGCGCCGCACAGCTCATAGAGATGGGGTTGGCCCGCTGCGGCGGCTCTGATCGTCGCCCGCGTGGCAGGCAGCCTCAGCATCAATCTCGCCAGCCCCTCCCGGTGGTATGCTTGGCTATATGGGCGATGCTTCCTTCTCTGACGATGCCACCATCCCTCGCGGTCTGTGTTCTGCCGTCGAGGGGAAATACGCAGAAATGCTGCCGTTGGTTTCATGATGCGTGTGGAAAGGGCTCACCCGTCGCTCCGCTGCTATCGGCTCAGGAAGAGAGGCCGATCGTAATCGTGGCGGAAAGCACGCCGCCACCCAGCTTTTCAAAATCGAAGATGTGATCGGTGGCATCCTGCGGAACGAGGCCGTCGTCGTCGTTGCGCGTATCGCGGCGGGGGCGTCCACGATAATCGGGATGCTCACCATAGATGATGTCGCTCAAGGCATCGTCGAAATAGACCTGGCTGACGAGAAGCTCCTTGCCATCCACGAGGATGCGGCAATGAACATGCGGCGTGCGGCCACTATACCATCCCGGATAGGCGGTCAGAAAACTTGCCTGGCCGGTCATGTCAGTCAGCTGGCGACCGCGAAAGGCGAGCCCGCTTATCGCCTCGGCATCACCAAGCGTACACATCTTCGCAGCCTCTCGGCCGGAATAGATACCACGGTGATCGGTATGCCAGATTTCGATATCGGCGTTTTCGACCGGCAGGCAATCGGCTGCATGGACGATGCGGAGGGCCAGCCGCAACGGTAGTCCGGCTTCTCCTTCCGAGATGTCCTGGCGGGCCGGGACGTCGTTGACATGGCAGGGACCAAGGGTCTGGGCGATGGTCACGAGGCAATCGGGCGAGTGCGGAAGAGCGGCGCGGGCAGCTTTTCCAAGGCGACAGACTTGGTGCCGCCACTCAGGAAATCGGTGCCCTTCCAGGCGAATGTCCTGGCTGCCGCCACGACATGTCGCCGCGGCCAGATTGCCGCAGCAACGACCGACGATGCGGCAATCGCGGCGCCGCCAAGTACAAGAGTCCGCCTCTTCATATGCTCTCCTTTGTCTCGGGACTTGGCGTGTAAGGGGGATAGGCCGGGACTTCCAATTAAATCCCGGCAATGATCGACGGTGACGAGGCTGCCGCCGCGAAGCAGGGCGAGGCCATCAGACTTTATATGGCAACCTGTTCGCCAAGCTCGACGACGCGGTTGGACGGCAGGTTGAAATAGTCGGAGGGGTCGATGGCAAAGCCTTCCAGAGCCATGAATATGCGTTCCTGCCAGCCGGGCAGGCCGGTGTTCGGCGTCCTGACGAGGTTGCGGCGACCGAGATAGAAGGACGTTTTCATGATCTCGAACTTGAAGCCTCCCTCCCGGCAGAGAGCCAGCGCCCTGGTGACATCGGGCTCGTCCATGAAGCCGAAGGTGATATCGAGACGCACGAAACGCGGCGACAGCTGGCTGATTTTGGTGCGCCTGCTGTCGGGAACGTAAGGTTCATCCTCGGTCCAGACCGTCAGGATGACGTTCTGCTCGTGAAGCACGTGGTTATGCTTGAGATTGTGGAGCAGGACATTCGGCGTCCTGTCGGGGAGGCTCGTCAGGAAGACCGCCGTTCCCGGAACCGTAACCGGCGAATGATCGGACTTTCGCTCGATCGAGCGGATGAAGGAATCGAGCGGGATCTCGTTGTTCGCGCGCAGCCGCTTCAGATAGGCCTGCCCGCGTGTCCATGTCCACATCAGCATCATAATCACCAGTGCCAGGGCGACAGGAACCCAACCACCATCGTAGATCTTCAGCAGATTGGCCGCCAGGAAAACGACTTCGATGACCAAGAGCGGCAGCAGCACGCCAGCGGCGAGCACGAGAGAATAACCCCAGACGGCGCGGAGAAACTGGAAGGCCAGCATGGTTGTGATCACCATGGCCCCAGTCACCGAGATGCCGTAGGCCGTCGCCAGGGATTCCGAGTCGCCGAAGGAAAAAATCAGCATCAGCACGCCGATCAGCAGGAGAAGATTGACGCTCGGCACGTAAATCTGGCCGGTGTTGGTCTCCGAGGTGAATTTGATCCGCAGCCTTGGCAGAAAGCCGAGGTGAACCGCCTGGCGGGCCAACGAAAATGCGCCGGTGATCACGGCCTGGCTCGCGATGATTGTAGCGAGTGTCGCCAGGAGAACCACCGGCAGCAAGGCCCAGTCGGGATACATCAGAAAGAACGGATCGGCGATCGCAGCAGGTTGGCTGAGGACGAGAGCGCCCTGGCCGAGATAATTCAGCAGTAATGCCGGAAAGACGAGCACGAACCACGCCGTGTGAATCGGCCGCCGCCCGAAATGCCCGAGATCGGCATACAGCGCTTCGGCACCCGTCACCGTCAGAAAAACGGCGCCGAGCACAATGAGGCCGACGGTGCCGGCATGGGCGAGGAACGAGACTGCGTTGATGGGATTGATCGCGGCGAGAATTCTCCAGTCGTCGCCGATATGGATGACGCCGCCTGCCGCCATGGTAAGGAACCACAATACCGTTATCGGCCCGAAAAACATTGAAACAGCGGCGGTTCCGCGCGACTGCGCGGCAAACAGAGCGATCATGATTGCTGCCGACATTGGCGGAACATACTCGGCAAAGGTCGGCGTGACCAGCTTCAGGCCTTCGAGCGCTGACATGACCGAGAGGGCAGGCGTGATCATCGCATCGCCGATGAAGAGGGCTGCTCCGATCAGGCCCGCGAAGAACAGCACGGGCACGTTTCGTCCCATCTTTTTCATCAGGAGGGCAAGAAGCGAGAGGGTGCCACCTTCGCCGTCATTGTCCGCCCTGAGAAGGAACAGAACATATTTGAAGGTCACGATCACGGTTAGCGTCCAGACCATCAGCGAAATGAGACCAATTACCTCGAACTCGTGAACGCCATCGGCCGTGAACGGTCTGAGCGCCTCGCGAAAGGCGTAAAGCGGGCTGGTGCCGATATCACCATAGACGACGCCGACGGCGCCAACGACCAATCCGACAAAGCCGGTTCGGCTGACGGCATCACCGGTTTTGTCTGCGTGTGTTGAAGTCATGTTTCCCCGCTCACGCCGCTTGCCTGCATGCATGCAGAAACATATGCCGCATTGAAGAAGGGCAAGTAAATTCGTACCGGTGCAAACTTTTCGTGACGGCCAAGCGCAATTGTTGGCTGATATGGAAAACCGTGACAAGCGCGGGATGGGTAGATTTCGATCCGAGAGATTATGTTGTAGGCATTCGACGTCAGTTTCCAAGCCGGGGGCAGGGCAGATGGAACCAACTCAATTGTTCGAGCTTGTCATCGGGATGTTCCTTGCGATCATCGCGCTGCAATATGCCGCCCATAGGCTCGCACTGCCGCCATCCGTCGCACTGCTGGCCGGTGGTGCATTGCTTGCCTTCGTGCCGGGGCTGCCGGCAATCACCGTCGATCCCGAGTTGGTGCTCGTCATCTTTCTGCCGCCGCTCCTGATGGACGGCGCCTGGTCGATCCCCCTGGCGCGCCTACGGCGCCACATGATCGGCATCGCCTCCCTAGCCGTCGGTGCCGTGTTGTTCACCTGCGCGGTCGTGGCCGTGACTGCGCATCTTCTTTTTCCAGCACTTCCCTGGGCTGCCTGCGCGGCCTTCGGCGCGATCGTTTCGCCGCCGGACGCAGTGTCAGCCCGCGCGGTGCTGGAGCATGTCAGGCTGCCGCGGCGACTTCAAATTCTGTTGGAAGGCGAGAGTTTGCTCAACGACGCGAGCGGTCTGGTTCTCTTCCGTTTTGCCGTTGCCGCCGCCGCAACAGGAACTTTCAGCGTGATGGAAGCGGCCGGCAACTTCTTTGTGCTGGCGCTTGGCGGCGCCGTCGTCGGTTCCGTTATCGGAACGACATGGGTCAAACTTGTCCGGCGTCTCGGCGACGAGTATCTCATCATCGCCGCCACCGTGCTGCTCGCCTGGATTTCCTATCTGCTCGGCGAGTTGCTGCATGTTTCCGGCGTCATCGCCACCGTGACCACAGGGTTGATCGCATCCTGGCACCAGCACACCGTCTTTTCAGCCGCAACGCGGATGCGCGGCACGTCCTTCTGGACCGTGATGATCTTCCTGATGGAAGCTTCTGTTTTCACATTGATCGGGCTGTCTCTTCGGGACGTGGTCGAACGCGGCGGCGGCTTCGCCACCGTGCTCGCGACCATGGGTCTGCCGATGCTCGCGATCCTCTTTGCGCTGGTGATCGCGCGTTTTGCCTGGGTTTTCGCCTCCGATTTCGTCATCCGGTTCTGTGCTGTCCTCGGCTTCGAACGCGCCCGACCGCTGGGCGCCGGCGGCGCCGCCGTCCTCAGTTGGGCGGGCATACGCGGGGTGGTGACGCTCGCCTTGGCACTCAGCCTGCCCGAAGATTTCCCGGGCCGCGACCTCATCCTCGTAACGTCGTTCGCCGTTATTCTCGGAACCGTACTTGTGCAGGGCACGACGTTGGGGCGGGTGATTGCTTGGGCGCGGCTGGCGGGCCCCGAGTTGGAACGGGCGCGCCTTACCATGAGTGAGGCCGAAGCCGCCATGGCGCAGGCGCAGCTCGGGACGGTACAAAACCTGGCGTATGATGCAGAGGGGACTCTCATCCATCCTCAATTGCTGGAGCGATACCAGCGAAGGGCCACAGCGATCGTCGACTACGCCGCGAGAACGGAGCACTACGTGCCGGTTCTCCACGCTCACTTCGATGTCGTTCTCGAGGCTGTTGCAACGGGACGCCGGGAACTCATCCGACTCCACCGCGCCGGCGATATCGATGACGAAACGTTACGCGAGCTGGAGCGGGATCTCGATCTCGAGGAACTGAGTGCGATCTCGGCCAAGGCCTGATTTCGCAGCCCAACCGGAATCGACAATCCATCTTTCAAACCTCGTCGGCAAGCTCTCACAGCCCTCTTTCCGCGTCGATACCCTCAAACAAGGCTGCTTGGTACTCGCGGTTCAACGCTGCTCGGCACGTCGCACGGAGCTCGCGCGACCGTCATTGCCCGCCGGATCGGTTGTTCGTCAGCAAGGGGCCGAGGCAGTCCGATCCGGTTGGCGCAGTCAGGTGGGAGCTTAGCGCGAGGAGAATGTATTGCCCTTTGGGTCCAAGTATTCGTCGCGCCGCTGGGAATATATCTCGTTGAGTGGCCAAGCCGAGCTATGCAATGGTGTTAGGCTGCGGTGGGTATGATGATCGGGCCTTGGTGGGGGCTGGCCGGCTCATTAGGGGCGAAGGCGGCTTTCATCGCGACACTCTCCTTCTTCTGGTGTGCAATCAGCGCATTTCCGATCGTCGGACTGTCTGCTTTCAAGCCATGTCGTTCGCCCTCTTCCTCGTTGATCATTGGGTATTTTCGTGGAAATACGCGGCTAAATTGATTCTAATTGCTGCCATTATTTGAACATACGTTTCCGCCTGCGATTTTTTCTTCGCCACATTTCGGATGTTCCAAATTATCCAGACAATGGTGAGAAGCAATGAGAATTATTCTCGTCATAGCCCTCACGGTTTTTGCCGTACCGTGTGAGGCCGACATGCTGGTCACGGCTTCGAAATACGATCGCATGCATGAACGCTCCATTTCTTTTCTCGGCATCAATCCCCGGAGAACATCGTGGTGCGGAGCTTTCCTCGCCTTCGTCGCCAAACGATCGTCTCGCCAGCCTCCGGCCAATCCCAACATGGCGGTATCCTGGAAAAGCTTTGGCAAGCCGGTCTTCTTCCGCTCGGCGAAGCGGGGAGACGTCGTTGTCATCCGAAGCGGCAGGCGGTTCCATGTCAGCCTGTTCGATCATTTCGATCAGCGACGCCAATACGTCTACCTCTTTGGAGGCAATCAATCCAACCGGGTCCAGCTGTCGCGCTACCGCGCCAGCTCGGTCGTCGCCGTTCGGCGATGAAGCCGGAATTATGCCTTTCTGCTAGTTCCAGTAAATCCAATAGCTTCGTGGTGGCGGGCCTCGTCCTTCGAGGCCCCTGCGGGGGCGCCTCAGGAGGAGGGCGGAGAGAGGGCGGCCTTGGTTCGTTGTCAGCCTCGGCGGCGCTTGGCCCGACGGTCAGCCCCCGTCCTGAGGTGCGGAGGCTTGAGCCTCGAACGATGAGGGGCGGCTTATCATCGGACTCACCACACAGACCGTCAATCAACCCCGTCCAACACACATATCACGTCGTCGGCGGGAATGGCCGCCAGCCTTTCGCGCTTGACGTCGAACCGCCAGGCTTTGACCACATTCTCGGATCGATAGGAGCCATCCGGTTGCTCCACCATCCTGCCGAGCGCAAAGACGGCGACGTCGGGAAACCGGCTGGATGAGCAATAGGCCGGCTGCAGAAGCTCGTGGCGGGGCGACGGCTTTGAGATCGTCACCTGGTCGATCACGGTCCAGACGGGAAGGGTTCCATTCCTGCCGGTCTGGCGTTGAAGCACCAGCGACAGCTTTGCGCCGCATTTGAGCTCGGCTGCCGCATAGGCCGAGCCCTCGGCTGTTCCCGACAGAGCAGTTCCGCTGACCTCAGCGCAGTCCTTCGCCGGAGGAGGCGTGGATTTGCCACGTGCCTCGCTGGCATGGGAGGCGGCCGGCACCAGAGCGAGAAGAGCGGCAATCGCAGGGAGATATTGAGACATGGGAGGCCGTTGAGAACATGTGGCGAGGGAGGGGTGCTGGCTGAATCCTTAGTCCTGCACAGAGGACGGTAGCTTTGCTCGGAGATGAGTCAATAGCCGATCCGCTACGGTGTGCGGAACTTCGGCAGCGCCGGCGCGTGGACGCCCTCGTCCCGTGTTGTTGCGGTGCGCAGGCCAGAGGCCGGAGCCTCGAAGGAGGGGGGCGGGTGGCTGGGCACTTGGCAGCGCACGCAATATGCAATGGCGACTCTGACGCAATGTTAATTAGCACTGGCGTCAGCCGCAGCTGACGCTCCGGAAGGCAGCGATGATGCTGTCGGCGGCCAGCCGGGCTTCGTCCGCGGTCGTCTGGAAATGGGTGACGGAGAGGCGCAGGACGTCGTGGCCGCGCCATTTGGCGCCGCCGGCAAAGAGGGTGGCGTCGTCGCGGATCTTTGCGATGGTCTTGCGGGTGATGGCGTCGCTTTCATCGTCCGGGCGGTCGGCGGCGAAGCGGAGGATGAGCTGGTTCAGCGTGATCTCGTTCAAGATGGTGATGCCTGGTTCGCGCTGGAGGTGCTCGGCCAGCAGGCGGGCGGACGCGCAACATTGGTCGACGAGGGCGGCGATGCCATCGCGGCCGAGATGTTTCAGCATCGCCCAGGTGGCGAAGCCGCGGGCGCGCCGGGAAAGCTCCGGCACGTAATGGGAAGGATCGCGCTCGCCCTCGGCGGCGAGCGGCAGGTAGCTTGCGGCGATCGTCATGGCGCGGCGGTGGGCGAGTTCGTGGCGCACGATGGCATAGCCGCAGTCATAGGGCGTCTGCAGCCATTTGTGGCCGTCGGTTGCCCAGCTGTCGGCCGTCTCGACGCCACGGCTGAGATGGCTGAATTTCTCCGAAGCCTGCGCCCACAGACCGAAGGCGCCGTCGACATGCACCCAGGCGCCTTTTTCCCGAAGGGCCGGGATCAAGCGGATGAACTCGTCGAAGCCGCCTGTATTGATCTGCCCGGCCTGGAGAATGGCGATGCAGGGGCCGCTGACCGGGGCAAGCGCGTCGCCGAGTGCGGCCGGATCGATCCGTCCCATCGGGTCGGTCGGCAGACGCAGCACGCGGTCATGGCCGAGACCGAGGAATTGAAGCGCCGAGAAGACCGTCGTGTGGGCGTCGTCGCCGATCAGCACGGTGATCTCGGGCGCGCCGAACAGGCCTTTGGCATCCGCATCCCAGCCGGCCTTGCGCAGCACCTCGCCGCGGGCGGCGGCAAGGCAGGTGAAGTTGGCGACCGTGGCTCCCGTGACGAAGCCGACGGAGCTTTCGGCCGGCAGCTTCAGGATGTCGAGAAGCCATCTCGCCGCGATGGTTTCGACGGCGGCCGCGGCCGGGGCGGCGACGTGGTTTCCGGCATTCTGGCCCCAGGCGCTGGTGAGGAAATCGGCCGCGACGCCGACCGGATGAGAGCCGCCGATGACCCAGCCAAAGAAGCGCGGGCCGGTGGTGAAATGCAGGCCGGGCTCGGCGTCCGCTGCGAGCTGTCTGATGACATCGCCCATCTCGGCGCCAGCGGCCGGCAGCGGCTCGTCGAAGGCGGCGAGCGAGGCGGCGTAATCGTGCCGGGGCACATGGCGTGCCGGCGCGCGCTCACGAAAGCCGGCTGCAAGCCGGGCGGCTTCCTGAAACAAAGATGCGATTGCCGACATGCGGGTTCCCCCTGCACCGACGCCCGCCGCTCCTGGGGACCGCCTCCAAGCAAGCTGTCGGTGCCGGCAAGTCTAGCCGATATCGCAGTGGCTGTCTTGGTTCGCAAAGGATCGATCCCAGGCGGGTTTGGCTTCGGCTGAAGCATTGCGGCGCGGAGCAAAGCCTTACAGCATATCCCCCAGGCTCCAATGGTTGTTCCAGCGGACGTCGATTTCGTCGTCGACATTCTGGTAGCGGATATCGGTAGAGAGGCGGAGCCGCCGGGCGCGGTCCTCGTTGGTGGTGGCGGCGTGAATCATGTAGGGGGAGTGCAGCACGACGTCGCCAGCCTCGTAATCGGCGGCGAGCCAGCGGGTGTTAAAGCGATGGGCCATGTCGGGCAGATCCTTGGAGATCCAGCCGCCCTCGGCCATGTGGCTGTTATAGGCGCTGATCCGCTCTTCCGGCGAGAGATCACCGCTCTTTGCCTGGAATTCGGCCTCCATCCCGCGGCCGAGCGCATGCGAGCCTTCGAGATAGACGAGGCCGCCCATTTCGGCAGGAGTGTCGCCGATCGGGATCCAGGCGGTGACGAGCCGGCTGGTGCCGCCGCGGAGGTAGACGAGGTCGTAATGGGCGGGCGTGGCCACCGCCGTGCCGGGTTGGACATAGCGCATCAGCTTGCGTTTATGGAGATAGGAGATGCCCTGGAGAAAGATGTCCATGAAGTGCGCGAGCCGCGGCTGGGCGCAGAAGCCTTCATAGGCAGCCGAGCGGACGATCGACATCAGGCGCCGGTTGGCAAGGTTCCAGTCGACGTCCCCGACGGCAGCGACGCCGAGGGCAAGATCATAGCCCGGCGCCAACAGGCCGGCTTCGGCGAGGTGGGTGAAGACCCAACGACGGAAATCAATCACTTCGGCGCGCGGCAGGAGGCCTTTCAGCCAGACATAACCATGCTCCTCATAGCGGTGGCGGATAGCCTCGGTGCCAATTCCGGGATCGGTCGGCGCGAGTGCGCCGAGCCTTGCAGCGGGGATCGTTTTACCATGGGCGGCGAGGGGCGTTTGCATCTCGGCGGCATTCGCGACAATTGACATTTCATTCACCCCCGCTTTGACTTACCTGCCTTCAGCCTGCGGGCTGCGTGGGCTGGCCGCCATGGAGGAAAGCTGCAGCTGGATTTTTCGCTCATGACACAAGCCGAGGCCATCTATCGATCTCCCCTTGCCGCCGCCGGCGGGCTTGCCGTGGCCGGCAGCGGCAGGCAACATGCGCGCCATGCCGTCAAGGACAGGAAGCTGCCGAGTTTTGCAGCCGTGCTGGTGGAGCGCGGGCAGGGGTTTCTCGAAACCGCTGCAGGCGGGCGCCAGCCCGTGGAGGGGCCGGCGCTCTTCTGGCTGTTTCCGAACCGCCCGCACTCCTATGGGCCTGACGAAGGCGGATGGGATGAGCGCTGGGCGCTGTTTGAAGGTTCGTTCACGCGCGATTTCGTGCGGATGCGGCTGGTTGACGAGCGCCATCCCCTCGTGACTCTGCGCCATATCGAGGAGGTGGTGCGGCTCTTCGCGCAGTTGCATGCTGATCTCATCGACGACAGCCATCTCGGACAGGCCTCGGCGGCATTGGCGCTCCATCGCATCGTCATCACCGCTGCGCGGCAGGCGAGCGCTGCGGCAGGTCGCAAAGGCGAGGGCGCGACTGGCGATCTCGTCGAGACGTTGCGGGGCAGGGCGCTGCAGCCGCTCGACCTTGCCTCGTTTGCCGCCGAGCATGGCATATCTCCCGCGACGCTGCGGCGGAAATTTATCGCCGAAACGGGCATGCCGCCCAAGGACTTCCAGCTTCGGGCGCGTATGGACCAGGCCAAGCAACTGCTCGCCACGTCAGACGAGAAGATCGAAACCGTCGCAGCCATGGTCGGCATCGAAGACCCGTTCTATTTTTCTCGCGTCTTTCGAGAGCGCGAGGGCTGCAGCCCCCGTGAATTCCGGATGCGGTTCAAGCGGGGTTGAGCTGTTGCAGCCATAGGTTCCTCGCCTTTGGCCGGGATGCTGCAGAAATCAAGCAATGCGTGAGGCATTGCGCGATTTTCTCCAATAAAGTTTCTATTTCATGCTGTCTATTTTTGAAATTTTCCAGGAATTGCTAAAATCTATTGCCTTCTCTCTAAGTATCCATCAATGATGTGCGAAATATCATTCGCGCTGCTGTCAAGGCCGCTCTGTCGATCAGCGAGGGATGTGCACTGAAATATTTCATTCTCTATGCGCTCGTGTGCTCGGCGGTCGGGATAGTTCTTCTCGTCGTCATCCATCAGATTGCATCGTTTCAGATGGAGAGGCCTGGGGATCAGACGGCCTTCGAACCGGATGATCTGGTCGTGCGGTCGACCCGCGAACCGGCACCGGGGGCGAGCGGCCAGCAACCAACCCAAGGACCATCGGTCCGCACCGATCAATGGGATCTCCGCCCAACCGGCGAGCCGACTGTTCGCAAGGGTGGCAGGGTGGGAACTCCGGCGCAGTGATGGTGCTGTCGTTAGGTTTGTTGCATGGGGACGCTTGTCCTTTGGGCACCTTTGACGGACGCCACTTCCCCTCCCTCATCCCTGTCCTCGGGCCTGACCCGAGGACAGGGATGAGGGAATTGGGAGCAGCGTTCGCGCCCGGTTCTCCCAGCCTCGTTGGTGCGGTGCCCTCCAACCTCCCTCATGACGAGGTTCTCTCGAGCCTTGGCGTGCCGCGACGGGACAACAGAAGCCGAACCCGCCGCTTTCCCGATTGCATCCAATGCAGCCGGCTGCGATGACATATCTCCGATATTCCGGGAGGTGGCGATGGATGCAGGCGGCGTGACGATCAGGCTCATAGGTGGAGACGAGGTGGAGGCTTTTCGGCGTATCCGCCTGGAAGCGCTTCGCGCCGATCCGTCTTCCTTTGCCAGCCGCTACGAAGACTGGGAAATCCTGTCTCTGCAGGAGTGGCGCGATCGGCTGAGCGAACCGGTTTTCATCGCCTTTCAGGAAGGCGAACCCGTCGGCATCATGGGCCTGTTTCGGCAGCGGCCGAGCAAGATGGCCCACCGCGCCACGATCGTCATGGTCTATGTCTGCGCCAAGCTTCGCGGAACGGGCCTTGCCGTCAAACTGCTGGAGACGATTTCCGATCACGCGCGCGATATCGGCATCCGTCAATTGGAACTCTTCGTCAGCGCCGAAAACTCGGCGGCGATGCGGTTCTACCAGCGGCAAGGTTTTGCCGAGATCGGCCGTATCCCCGGCGGCGTGCTGGAGGATGGCAGAGAGATCGACGACGTGATGATGGCGCGGCGGCTGGTGGGTTAGGCCGGGGCCGCGCGGCGGGCCATCCGGCCTCTTGACCTCCAGCAGGATTGGGGTTGCAGGATGCCGCCTGAATCGGAGGTTGCCGTGATGAAAATCCTGATGGAGAGTGTGTCGGTGTAGATTTTGATTCAAGAAGGTGCTCAAGCCTCTTCACTCGGTCTATTCGCGCCTTCTGCCGTCAGGCCCAGCACATCCCGCATGCCATATTCGCCGGGTGCGCGCCCTGCGATCCAGCGGGCGGCGGCAAGCGCGCCGCGGGCGAACATGCCGCGATCGAGAGCCGAATGCGACAGCGTCACGACTTCATCGGCGGCGGCGAACAGGACGCTGTGTTCTCCGACGAGCCCGCCGGCGCGCACGACGGCAAAGCCGATCTCGCCGGGCGGTCGCTGGCCGGTGACGCCGTCACGCCCACGCCGCTCGACGGATGCGAGGGAAACGCCGCGGCCCTCAGCGGCTGCTTTGCCGAGCATCAGCGCCGTACCGGATGGTGCATCGATCTTTCTGTTGTGGTGGGCCTCGAGGATTTCGATGTCCCAGCCATGCGCGGGAAGAGCGCGCGCAGCCTGGGCGACGAGGCCGACCAGCATGTTGACGCCAATGGAGAAGTTGCCGGAGCGCAGGATCGGAATCGTTCGGGCGGCGGCTGCGATCCTTTGGATCTCATTCGGCTCGAAACCTGTCGCTCCGATCACCAGGGCCGGCCCGCCTGCCGAGGCGCAGAGGCCGGCGAGTTCGGCGGCGGCATTTCCCGTCGTGAAATCCAGGATCACGTCGGCGGCTGCGATTGCGGCCGCACGGTCGATCAGCCCTTCACCGGCGGAGCCGGGACGGCCGATACCGCCGATGACCGCAAAAGCCGGATCGGCCGCGAGCAGCGGCAGTATGGTGCGACCCATGCGGCCGTTCGCGCCGGCGACGGCTATTTTGACAGGTGAGCTCACTTGTTTTCCTTGACTGGCATATTTCCGATGGAGCGGCCGCTTGCATCCGGCATTCGCGCCGGAACGGCATTCTGCACCTACCGCACTTGCGCTCCCGGCGCAAAGCAGGGGATTTGTTGCCACCGTCCCTGTGAACGCCTGGCTTTACCAGTTGCCGGGATCGGCGGTGTGATCGATGCTGGCGAATTCATCAGCCTTGTTCCGGTCGAGATTTATCTCCGTGGTCGCCTTCTTCTCGTCGGTGACCGAGTAGCGGTCAGGGACCGGTCCCTTCGAAAGTTCCTGATACAGGAGCAAGGCTGCCTCCTCGGCGGTATCGGCGTCGATCTCGCGGGTGAGGGTAACGGTGAACTTGTGCATTGGCTTCGTACCTTTCAATCGGCGCGCAGACGATGCGCAGCCTGCACAGTCTGACACGCTTTGCGGCCGGACACAGCAAGCGATGGTTCCAGATCTTTATGGATGTCGTGGCGCCGGAGCCGCCGTCAAGCCAGTCATCGATACGCATCCGCGATCTGCGCGTATCGCCTGCGCGGCGATCGCCTTCGCCGGGTGCGTGGATCAAGCCGAACAAGGCCCTCGCCGAAATAAGCTGTATGGGCTGGAGAAAGGCGGTTTCCCTCTTATTTGAACAGGAATTGCAAACCAAGAGGGAAGGACCGCATAATGGCAAAAAACACGATCTGCCTATGGTACAACAAAGACGCTGAGGATGCCGCCCGCTTTTATGCCGCGACTTTTCCCGACAGCGCGGTGGGTGCTGTCACTCGGGCGCCGGGAGATTATCCTGACGGCAAACAGGGAGACGTTTTGGTTGTTGAATTCACCGTCGCGGGTATTCCTTGCATCGGTCTGAACGGCGGCCCTGCATTCAAACACAGTGAAGCCTTCTCGTTTCAAATCGCCACGGAGGATCAGGAAGAAACCGATCGCTACTGGAACGCCATCGTCGGTAATGGCGGCCAGGAAAGCGAGTGTGGCTGGTGCAAGGACAAATGGGGTCTGTCCTGGCAGATCACCCCCCGCGTCCTCTCGGAAGCGCTCTCGGCGGGTGGTGATCAGGCGAAGCGTGCTTTTGACGCGATGATGACGATGAGAAAGATCGATGTCGCGGCGATCGAGGCGGCTCGGCGCGGTTGAGGCGCCATTGCCTGCCCGAGGCCGACAGGTGCCAGCCTGTCAGAACCAGAGATCGCGTACGCAGCGCCCGTCGGAGGGAAGGTCTTTGAATGTGTCCAGCCCGTCGAAATGATCGATGGGGAGATCAGCTTATTCCACAAGTCCGAAAATGGGGCCGTAGCCGCCGTGCCAGGACCAGTCGTTGCGGCCCAATGCCGGATAGTAAAGCCCAACACCTCGTCCGCCATCGAGGAACAAGGCGTCGGCGCATTGCAGCCGGTCCCGGAAGAGCCGTGCGAAATCGTGGAAATTGACCCTGTCTTCACTGATTGCGAAGCGAACCACGCCGTCCGCGCAAACGCCGACCCCGCTCCGGCGGGTTCGATCTGTCGATGCGAAGATGAAGATCGGATTCAGCTTTCCCGCGATGACGAGCATCGGGCCGGACTGCGTGGCGAACCGCACTTTTAGGGCACGCGTCAGAAATTCATCGGTCGGAAGTATGCCGGCGCCTGCTTCACCGAGAAAGAACACGCCGCTCGGTTTCTTGTAGAAATTCGGGACCTGACCGGGGGCGCCTCCCGTCTCTGTGGTATTGGCGGGTTTCAATTCCGTGGCGTTTTCGACGTACAGCCCCATCGGCGAAAAATCGGCTCGGTACATTCCGGCATTGACGGCCAGTACCAGCGTTTTCCCCTCGGTGCGAATGGCTTCGGCAAGGCTCGAAAAAGTGCGGTATGGCGCGCCATCGGCGCCCTTCCAGAACAGGCGCAGGTCGGCCTTTCCTCCTTCCAGCGTGCAGACGACATATTTTGCCGCTTCGAAGGTTTCCGGTTCGCATGGCTCGGCATGCGCCTGATGTCCGGACGCCATCGTTGCTGCCAGCATCATGGCCGCGGCGAGCACGCCTTGTTTGAGACCGATCATTCGTATTTCGTCCTCGAACCGCTCACCATGTGCCCGCCAACGCGGTGCCGGCGAGCAGCACGCCGGTCAGGATATTGGCGAGGAACAGGCGGTAATTCAGATCCGGGCGGGCAAGGTCTAACCGCCGCGTCTGCCAGAAAAAATGGGCGATCACCAGCATCCCGACCGCAGATGGCGGCGGCATCTCCAACAGCCAGCCCCCGAGCGACCACGCCCCAACCGCCAGAGCATAGAACAGGCCAATCTGCGCCAGCCGCGTGTATGGCCGCCACGCGGCCGGTAACCGGCGATCCCCCCAGTCGCCATGGTGGGATGTCGCCGAGATCCGGGCGGCCGAGAGTCGTCATGTTGTGGCCTGAAATTCCTATCGCAAACTCTGGAATGCCTCAGCTTTTCATCGCATCGGCGGCGACCAGAATAGGAATTTTTGCAAGTACGGCAACGTCTCGCCCCTCCGTGAGACCTCCGTTGCGAGAACGAAAGCTGCGCGGCTTACTCCTTTTCTCTCCGGCGGGGAGAGGCGCCTATCGGGCAGATAAGGGTGAAGAGTATTCGACGGGCGCCTTGAGCATAAGCGAAGGGCACAGACATCCCGAAATTCCGAGACATTCCTACCAGGCGGTGCGGGCGGTCCCGAGTGCTGTCGTGTGAGACGACGTGACGTATGCGACGTACGTCTTGAGCGACACGACGCAGTTTCCGGGATAGCTGAGTTTGTGCAACGTCAAGTGTTTCAGCAACGCATCGGCATTGCGCTTTTCGGTTAGCGGAAATGTCATCGTCATGCGAGTTCTCCAACGAACAGACCGAGCATCGGCAGAAGTAATGTTTAGATTCTTTTGCGTCGCAACAAGAAAGTTTTAATCACAAAATTAAAATCGATTAGCCCTGCGTCGGCGATTTTTAAAATCGTTTGAAATGGCATAGCCTTTCCATGGGAACCTTAGCTGTCCTGGGCGTCGAGAATCCCGGAGTACGGCTCCCCCCGGAAGCAGAGCCGAAACGCTGAAATGATGGAACTGACGGGGCGCAGCAAGGCGACAGGCTTGCTGATCGCTTCGGAGAGGATGGCGGCGGTTTCGGCACCCGCTCACTGGGCGGAGCAGAACATGGACGCAATCTTTGCGGCGCAGCATGCTTACGATGAAAGGGACACTGGTTGATGGTGCCGGCACTTCGAAGCATCTGGTTGCGCCGCGCCGCAGGGCTGGTTCGCGCCAAGGAAGATTTGCGAGCCATCATGGCGCCTTCTGCACAACGCGTGATGTCGCAAGCAACATCTGCTGTCACTCGCTTACGCGGTCCTCATCCTGCGCAGGCGTGCTGCGCACCACCGCCATGCAGGCGCAACGACGTAGCCGACGGCCGGGATGGCTGCAAGGCCGAGGAGGATGCCGACGAGACCTGAGCCGACAGCTTGGACCAGCCAGGAAACCACGCCGCCAACGGCCGGCATTGCATGCGCGGCGCCTTCTCCGGCATCGTGGAGCAGATGGCTCAGCCAGGCAAAGCCAAAGCCTTCGGCGCCGTGCACAATGATGCCGCCGCCGACCCAGATCATCGCCGCCGTCCCGATGAGACCCAGCACCTTGAGAAGATAGGGCATGCCCCGCACAAGGCCGCGCCCGAGCAAGCGCGGGAACGCGCCTGTCCGCGAGCGGGAAGAGCGCTGGGCAAGCCAGAGGCCGAAGTCGTCCGCCTTCACGATCAAGGCGACGACGCCGTAAACAGCGGCTGTGATCAGAGTGCCGACCAGGGCGAGGACCAGCGCCTGCATCGCCAGACCCGACTCCGACAGCGAGCCAAGGGTGATCGCCATGATCTCGGCCGAGAGGATGAAATCGGTTCTGATGGCGCTCGCGACCTTTTCGTCCTCGAAGGTTTTGGGGTCGACGCTGATCGTCTCGAGGGCGTTCTCGTGGGCATGGGCCGCGTGCGGCACGACGAGTTCGTAGACCTTTTCGGCGCCTTCGTAGCAAAGGTAGAGCCCACCGAGCATGAGCAGCGGCGTCACTGCCTGCGGCATGAGAAGGCTGAGGACGAGTGCGGCCGGCAGGAGGAACACCAGTTTGTTCTTGAGAGAACCAATGGCGATTTTTGCGATGATCGGCAGTTCGCGTGCCGCCGAGAGGCCGGTCATATAACGCGGCGTGACGGCTGCGTCATCGATCACGACGCCGGCGGCTTTGGCGCCGGCTCTGCCCGCCTGGGCGACTACGTCGTCCAGAGAAGCGGCGGCCGCCTTCGCAAGCGCTGCGACATCATCAAGGAGGGCAATCAGGCCGACACTCACAAGCAAACCTCTCATTCAGGGACAATGGCTGGCAAGAATATCCAATCGGGCGACAGCCGGGAAGGGCGCCTCTTCGAATGGTTGGTGGTGCCTGATCAAAAGGTCAGGCATCACCCCGGCGGGACGGAGTACATGGCGTAGATGGGATTTCCTGCCGTGTGCAAGCGAGCCGCTCATTCAATCTGGATATGCATATGGTCATCATGACGCGCGGCTCGGCAGCCCTGGAAGCGGACATGGGCGTCGGTGATGCCAAGCGCATTCTTCAGATGCGGCTCGATGAAGATCTTCTGCAGGTCATAGCGTGCGACGCCTTCCGTCGTCAGCCAGGCGATCGCTGCCGCGGTGCGCTGCTCCTCGATCCCGTAGACAGGGAAGAGAGGCTGCAGGGCATCAAAATCCCAACGCGTGGTGAGCCAGTCGTGGCGACCCGCGCAGGGCAGTTCGTCGCCCGGGGCAGGCTCCTCGAAGGCAAAATAGCCGATCGGGGAGCGTGTGGCGCCGTTCAGGAAGGCGCCGTCGGCATCTTTGTAATAATAGGCGAAATCGAGCTTCTTGCCGTCGGCATGTGAGAGATGCGGCAGTAGCGGAAAACCGTTGGCGAAGGGAAAGTTCGCATCCAACGCGACGGTAACGGTACCGGGAAACTGCTTATCCATGTGGGCGGCGAGTGCCCCTGCCAGATCGCGCAGTTCAGGCGTCACGTAGTTGCGGTTGAGCGCGCAGTAGATTGGCGAGCGGATGACCAGCGGATCGGCAGTGCCGGCGAAGCAGGAAAGCGGAACCCGGCCGAATGTGGGTGCGGTGAGGTGCGCGACGAAGGTGGCGCCGGCGTAGAGAAGCAGAAAGAGCGCGAGGCTGGCCGCAAATCGGCGCAGGCGCAAGGCGCGTGCGACGGCAAGCGTTATCAAATAGGCGAGGCCGCCGATCTGGGTGAGCAGCGTCAGAATGATGACGATCAGAGCGTGGAGGATAAAGCGGAGCACGGGGCAGCCCTGTGGAGGGGAAGTTGCATTGCCATAGGTGAGGGAGTGAGGATGCGCAAGACGGTCGGCGCACCCGGCTGACACTTCGAGCACTTCGGGTCCATTTTGGCAGCCGGAATTGACAGCGGAATTTATCTGACTTAAGTCAGATAATATGGCTTGCGATCCTGTCGCCCGCGTCCGTCGCTTCAACCGCGCCGTCACCTCTGAAGTCGGCGCTCTGGATACGTCTTTCCTTGGACGCGGTCGTCCGCTCGGTGCTGCTCGCGTCCTCAATTCGATCGGTCGTGGCCAATCGGATGTTGCGGCAATCCGCGATTATCTCGGTCTTGACTCGGGCCTGATGAGCCGTCTGCTGCGCGGGCTGGAGGAGGAGGGGCTGATCGAGACCATCCCGAACGATCGCGATGCCCGTCGCCGCATCACCAGGTTGACCAGCATCGGCGAGTGCGAGTTTCAGGCTTATGAAGCACTTTCCAATGCCCAGGCCGAAGCGTTTCTGGCGCGTCATCGCCGCCCGGACGAACTCCTGCGCGCCATGGATATGGTCGCCTGCTCGCTTGGACGCGACCAGATCGTGCTGGAGGAGAAAGATCCTCGGCACGACGATGCCCGCTATTGCCTGAACGAATATTACGGCGAACTCGCACGCCGTTTCGACAAGGGTTTCGACGTCTCGCTTTCCCGCGATCCTGACGCCAAGGACATGATCCGCCCGCGCGGCGCGTTCCTGGTCGCGATGTCCGACGGCCTGCCGATCGGTTGTGTCGGGTTGAAGGGCAATGGCGGCAAGGTGGCGGAGATCAAGAGGCTCTGGGTCGCCCCTTCCGCGCGTGGCCTCGGGATGGCAAAACGGCTTATGTCGGCTGCCGAGACGATCGCCCGCGAGTTGTCCATCCGGCTCCTGCGTCTGGATACCAACAGCGTTCTTGCCGAGGCACAGCAGCTCTATCGCGGTACCGGCTGGACCGAGATCGAGCGGTTCAATGACGATCCATATCCGGATACGTTCTTCGAAAAAAGTCTTTGAGCGGGACCAGCTTTGTCCTGAGATGGCTGCGTTGGTGCTGTGCGACGCTTGTGCGCGGCGGCGCGGCCTCACCGTTGATGGCGTTGCGGGACATCCAAGGGTGAGGGCGCGGAGCCAGTTGCGAATATCCTCAGACGCGCATCGACAGCTCGATGTCCTCTTCGAACGGGACGGACAGATAGCCAGCGGCGGCGGAGCGAACGCGGGCGAGATATTCGGGACTGAGGTCGGCATTGTCAGCGACGATGAGGGCACCCGGTCGAAGTCGGTCTTCTACCAGCTCCAGGATGTCACGATAAAGGCCCTTGGCGCCGTCGAGAAACAGGAGGTCGATGGTATCAGGAAGATCGGTGCCGAGGGTGTGGAGGGCATCTCCCTCACGGGTTTCGACAAGGTCGATGAGGCCGCCAGCCGTCAAGTTTTCGCGCGCCCGCCTCAGTTTCGACGGTTCGAACTCGCTGGTGATCAGCCGGCCGCCGCCATTGTCGCGCAGTGCTGCAGCAAGGTGGAGGGTCGAGATGCCGAAGGATGTGCCGAACTCGATGATCGTTTGAGCACGGCAGCTGCGCGCCAGCATGTAGAGCAGCGTGCCGGCCTCGCGCGAGACAGGAAGCCAGAGATCCCTCAGGCGCCCGTAAAGGTCGAGATATTCCGTCTTGCTGCTGATCAGGCGCATCCTCTCCTCGCTGGAAAGCTCGCATATGGCGGGGCTCGTCGCCGCAGCGGCTTCTTCGAACAGGCGGTGGAGGAGAGGCGCGAGCGGCGCGGTGGTGAGTGTCGTCATTGGAGGGCTCCTTGGAATGATGAGGTTCTTGCGCTGGGTGAAAAATACGAATATTCCCTCGCGTTTTCCAATCGCATTGCGGAGCGCCGCCATGAGCGACCGGCCAAGTACCCGGATTTCTTCACGAAAGCAGCCTAAGCAGGCCCGCTCGACGGAGCTCGTGGCGGCGATCCTCGATGCTGCTGCTCAGGTTTTGGCGCGTGAGGGAGCCCATCGCTTCACCACGGCGAGGGTAGCGGAGAGGGCGGGCGTCAGTATCGGTTCGCTCTACCAATATTTCCCCAACAAGGCGGCAATCCTCTTCCGGCTGCAGAGCGACGAATGGCGGCAGACGAACGGCATGCTCGCCGATATTCTTGCCGATGCACAACGACCGCCGTTCGAACGGCTGCGCAGCCTCGTTCACGCCTTTCTTCGCTCCGAGTGTGAGGAGGCGGCGATGCGAGTGGCGCTTCACGACGCAGCGCCGCTCTATCGCGATGCGCCGGAGGCGCAGGCGGCGAGGGCGTCGGGAGACCGCATCATCGGGCTGTTCATGGAGGAGGTGCTGCCATCGGTCTCGGAGGCAAGCCGGGCACTTGCCGGTGACCTGATCGTCACGACGCTCGCCACGGTGGGCAAGCAGTTCTCGGAGGCTCCCCGAAGCTTGAGCGAGATCGAAACCTACGCCGAAGCCATGGCCGAGATGTTCGCAGCCTACCTCGAAAAGCTCGAATCCGGGACACTGTGAACTCCTAACAAAGGACCGCATCACGGCAAATGAGAGGCTTTCTGCGAGCCGCCCACGGATTATCGCAACCCTATCACGGCGCAGGGGGCAGCCCTGATGGACCGATTTCTGCTTTCTACTGATGGTCCAACTGCTTCGACAGTTCGACAAAAAGCCCGTCCTGGGCGATGTCCATCTGAACGAGATCGATGGCAACGGTGATGGCGCGGCGTCCTTTCTCTACGCTCATTCTGCAGCAATGCCACAGCTATTTGGACACGCTTGGTTGACGACAAGTCGAGAACAGGACTGCCGAGCGTTCTGGTCCGCTGACGCAGGTAGGATGTCGCAGACAGCGAATGCCGAGATTGGGCGATGTCGAGCGGGAAAAGTTTCTGAAACCCTGGCGTCGCCTTACCGGGCTAATCCGTAAGACTTCTGCTTGGCCAGGCTCCGTTTGATCCGCCCGGACGAGCGTCTGTTATAATCGCGGCGATCCCGGTCGCATGGACCGGCCGAACTTTGCGAGGCGTCAGATGACTGACGTTCAGGAACGGCTCCTCGAGAGCAAGATGACCGAGATCCGGCAGGCCCGGTCCTGGAGTCCGCGGGGCATCGCCAAATTCGAAAGCCTGATCCGCAGCGGTGACGATCTGTCCCTCTACCGCATCAACCCGCTGGCTTTCGCGCACGACGGCGCCATTTCGGAGGCGGAAAGCATCGATCTCTTTCTCCATGCGACGCGCAGCGGTTTGTTCGAGATGCGCTGGGACGTCGTGTGTCCCCAATCCGGAATGGTGCTCGACAGTTTCGGCGCCTTGAGAACGCTGAAGACGCACTATGTCTGCGGCCTGTGCGACGTCTCCGGCGAAACCGACCTCGACGATTTCATCGAGGTCACCTTCACAGTGTCGCCGCAACTGCGCCGGCTGTCTTTTCACGATCCCGGCTCGCTCTCGGTCGAGGATTTTCACTGGAAGGCACGGTTTCTCAGCGATGCGCGACTGCCCGGTCAGCAGGTCCGCTTTCTCGACGTCCTGAAAGGGCTGGTGCGCGGCCTTTCCTTCCTGGCGCCGGGTTCAGTCACGACGATCAGGGCTGAACTCGGCCCAGGTGCGCTTGCCGGCATCAATGTTGAGACCCAGGCGAGCTTTGCGCTGCCGGTTGCAGGCGAGCCCGTTACGGCGCCGGCACTCCTCAGGATTGGGTACGACGGTCGGCATTTTTGCCGCTCGTCCTCAGCGGTTCGGCCCGGTCCGGTCATCGTCGAAGTCGAGAACTCGGCTGCCGTGCGTGGCTCGCTGCTTCTCATCAACTGGCCCCCCGAGATTCTGGCGCAGGCCATCAAGCCTGTTCTCGATTTCGATCCTTACATGTCGGGCGGAATGCTGCTTGCGCGCCAGACATTTCGGCGGCTGTTTCGCTCCGAATGCGTTGATGAAAGGGAGGGCCTCGGCATCCGTCAGGTGACGCTTCTGTTCACCGATCTCAAGGGGTCGACCGCGATGTACCAGCGGCTCGGCGATCTCAATGCCTATGCACTGGTGCGTGAACATTTCGCCCTGCTCGGCGCCACGGTGCAGGAGCATTCGGGCGCAATCGTCAAGACGATCGGCGACGCGGTGATGGCGGCCTTCTCCCGCCCGAGCGACGCCATCTCGGCTGCTCTGCATATGCTTGAAGAAATCGAGCGCTTCAACGGCGAGCATGGCGATCCCAGCATCATCCTGAAGATCGGCGCCCATTGCGGCCCGTCGATCGCCGTGACCTTGAACGACAACCTCGATTATTTCGGGCAGACCGTCAATGTCGCGGCACGAGTGCAGTCATTGGCCGAGGCCGGCGAGATCTGTCTATCCGAAGCCCTGTTTTCGGCGCCTGACGTCAGCCGGCTGCTCTCCGGACACAGGGCGGTCGCCTTCGAGGCTCCGCTTCGGGGCGTGGAGGGGATGGCATGCGTCTACCGGGTGATGCCGGGCTAATCTCACGTCCTTGATTTATGCATGACTTCATCCCGCGCCGCGGCACCTTCTTGGGCACATGCATTTCACCATTTGCAACGGGCAATGCTGCCCAGAAGGAGGAGAATACGATGTTGAAACGCACAGCTGCAGCCATCGTTGTCGCCGCCGCATCCGCATTGCCTGTCCTTGCACAGGATGCGATGATGAAATGCGACGAGGCGTCGATAATGAAAATGCAGTCCGACATGGACGCCATGACCGATCCGGCCATGAAGGAAAAGAAGGAAATGGCCTCCAAGGAGATGATGATGGCCAAGGATTCCATGACGGCCAACAAGATGGACGACTGCAAGATGCACATGAAAAACGCCCTGAAAAGCATGGGCAAAATGTGACGCTGATGACACCGGACGAGATGGCCTTGGACCGCCGCCTCGTCCAGGCGGCGGGATGAATGTGTTTCCGGCGGCGCTCGCGCCGGAGAGATCGCCGGACTGAACCGGCGGCTCGGTTATTTCGCCAGCACGAGATGCGTGGCTTTTTCGCTGGCGACATGCTCGGTGACGCGGAAGCCCAGCGCAGGAAGATCGATGCCTGCAAACATTGCTTCGCCCTTGCCGAGCACGACGGGCGACACAGCGAAATGCAGCTCGTCGATCAGACCCGCCTGCAGATATTGGCGGACGGTCGCCACTCCGCCGCCGATCTTCACATCTTTATCGCCGGCCGCCGCCTTCGCCTGATCGAGCGCCTCATGAATGCCGCCGGTGACGAAGTGGAAGGTGGTGCCGCCCTCCATGACGAGCGGTTCGCGTGCATAATGGGTGAGGATATAGGTCGGCGCATGATAGGGCGGGTTCGGCCCCCACCAGCCTTTCCAGGCATCATCGGGCCATTCGCCGCGGATCGGGCCGAACATGTTGCGCCCGAGAATGAAGGCGCCGAAATTGGCCATGGCGCGGGACGCATAATCCTCGTCGATGCCGGAAGAACCGTCGTCCTTACCCAGCATCGCGCGGAAGGTGCGCGTGTGGAAGAACCATTGAAACATTTCCGGCCCGCGCTTTCCGAGCGGATCATTCAGGCCCTGCTCCGGCCCGGCGCCGAAACCATCCACAGAAACCGAAAACCCTGCGACGCGCACCTTGGACATGCTTTTCTCCATCTGATTGCGAATTGAAACTAGTTGTTATCTCGCATAAGTAATCCTATAATGCAACTGGTTTCTACAGGAGATGCTTGGTGGATATAGAATTGCGGTCCGGCTGTCCGATCAACCTGACGATGGAGGTGCTGGGTGACCGATGGAGTCTGATTATCATCCGCGACATCATGTTCGGCAACCGCCGGCATTTCCGCGATCTGCTCACTCATTCGGAGGAGGGGATCGCCTCCAATATCCTGGCCGCCCGGCTGAAGCGGCTGCTCTCGCTCGGCTTCATCAGCAAGCGCAACGATCCGAGCCACAGCCAGAAAGCGATCTACAGCCTGACGGAACCGGCAATCCAGCTCGTTCCCCTCTTCGCCATGATCGGCGCCTGGGGTAGGCGTCACCTGCCGGTGAGCGAGGATCTCAGCATCCGCGCCGAGTTGCTGGAAGAGGGCGGTCAGCCGCTCTGGGACGAATTCATGGAGGATCTCCGGCAGATCCACATCGTTGATCCGATCGGCGGGGCGAACGGGACAGTGACCTCGCCGGTGCTGACGCGATTGACGGCGGCGTTTCTGGAGGTGCGGGAGAAGATGGCGGCTGAGGTGGCGTGATTTAGGCGAAGGGCATGTTGCCGTAGAATTCGCCGTCCCAGATCCAGAAGAGAAGGACTGTCAGCAGCGGTCCCGACACAATGCGCGGTTTGCCGCCGACATTGAGATCGTCGAGGAATTTTGGTCGGTCCTGGCGCAGCCGCTGGAGTTCGCCGCGGATATAGGCTTGATGGCTGGCACGACGGGGATCTGAAGACCAGCCGGCGGCGAGCGCGGCTTCGAAGCCCGTGAGGTTATCCAGTTCGGGCGCAAGCAGGACGACGCGGATGGCGGGCGGCGTCATGGCGTCTGCTGATGTCATAGATCACCTTGCAGATGCAGCCGTTCGGAAAGATCTTGGGGAAACAAGCACGACAGAGCGCTGATGCGAAGCGTTTCCGTGGCAGCAGAAAGCACCGCATCAACGGGCGGGGCCTTCTCTCAGTACCGGCTGACTGAATTTACTGGCACTGGCGGCGTGGGCCGTAGTTAGGCTGGTAGGTGTTGTCCGAGGCGCGGTACGACCGATAGCGGGCGTAGCAATATTCAGCATGCGAGCTGTAACCACGTGAACTGTAGGCGCCGGACTGCGAGGCGATTATGCCGCCGATGAGGGCGCCTGCCGCCAGGCCGCCGATGATGGCGCCGGTGTTGTCGTGGTGGTGCCAGTGGCGGTGATAACGGTGGTCCCAGCCGTAGCGGTCGTCACGATAGTCGTGACGACCACGGTAGTAACGTCGGTCGCCATAATATCTGGGGCGCTCGCCGTAGTGTGAACAGACGATCGAGAACCTGCTGCAACCGACAGTCATAATTCGAGCATCGGTAGTTGCCTGTGCCGGCTGCGCCGCCTGTTGTACCGGACTCGGCACGAAGTTTGGGCCTGCGGATGCCGGCATTCCGGAGAATGCCGTCCCTATCGACAGAGCAATGATGGCCAATCTTTTCATCTCACTCACCAGGACACATGGAAAGACAACGCGGATTGAGAAAATAAGTTTCATTTGGGAATTCTGAACAGCGACCTATGTGCGTATCCGCTAACGCAATGAGACTGGGCGGCCGTGCTATTGCGATCGTTACGGTGGTAGGGCCGCGTCTCTCTGAAAGCGCGCAACGGACATTATCTCATTTGAGCGGACGCATCAGGTCTTCCAGGCGTCGAGGCGTGGGCGGGGAAATGGGATCTGCTAAGGGATAAGCCTCCCACTCTCGGCCAGGACGACCAGAATTCGCAGGAAGTTCAAATTGCAAGGAGATCTTAAACTGGTTCTTATGGAGCTGCTGCTTCAATACCTGACATGTAACGCGTCACCTTAATGTCAGAAAGACTACCATGCAGCTTTCCAGAATCATCGGCCTTCTCTGTCTATCCACCAGCCTTGCGCTTGCGCCTCTCAACATCGTCTTTACCGATACATCGCCCGCCTTCGCAAAAGGTGGTGGCGGTGGCGGCAACGGCGGTGGCGGTGGTGGTCACGGCGGGGGTGGTGGCGGTGGTGGTAACGGCGGCAGCGGTGGTGGCGGCGGCAGCCATGGCGGCGGCGGTGGAAGCAGCGGCAGCCACAGTGGCGGCAGCAGCAAGAGCGGCGGCGGAAAGGATAGCGCCAGCTCCCGCGGTAAGACGACCGGCAGCCGCAGTGCGAAAACTTCGGGCAAGTCGGTCCAAGCCGGCAAGACGAAAACGACCAAGCAGACCGTCAGCACGAAAGGCGCGGCCAAGAAGACGACTATCGCCGCAGCGCCTGCGACTCGGCCCGCGAAGAAGCCCACGGCGGAACTCGCGGGACTGAATTCGCTGAAGCGCAATTACCACGCGCTGATGAATACCGCAGACCCCAAGATGGCAGCGATTTCGGCCTATGCTACCGCCTATGCGCAATATGAATTGGCTAATGGCGTTGCGCCGCCCGCGGACGATCCTGTTCTCGGCGACGCCGCTCTGACGGCAGCACTGGCTTCGGCGACCAAGACGGGCACGCTCAGCCCCGAAGCTTTGGCCTGGGCCAAGGATACGCTCGGCATCGGCACGGCTGTCGGCACGATCGATCAGATGAGAGACGCGTTGGCGGCTGCGGCGCCGGTCGCGGAAGAACCGGTGGCGGAGACCCCGACGACGGAGACTCCGGCAACCGAGACTCCGACTGGCGAAACCGCCGAGGGGAGCGAGACGACAGATCCTAGCGCGACCGCAGAAACGCCGGAAGCCGAGACGGGCAGCACGGAAGAATTATCGGGAACGACCGAGTCGGCGCCGGCAGTCGATTCAACCGAAACCTCGGCCACAGCAACGAGTACCGAGGCGACCGGCCTCTAAATCACCGGAAATGGCTAGCGTATCGGCTCGAAATCGGAATAGATTTTCGAGCCGATACATAGATTCAGAGTGTTAGCGCGCCCTTTGTGCGTCTGAAGCGGGGATCATGGGCAGAGGTTTCGCGAGGAAACTGACGCGCGCGGTCAGACGCGCTTCCCACCAGCAAGCAGTCGAAGCTGGTCTTCATCATGCACACCCTGCCGATAAAGCTCGATGATCAGAGCTCCGAGACGATCGGCGTCCCCGCCTGATCTGTCAATATCGAGCCCGCTACACAGGGCTTCATGCACACGCCTGCAAATATCCAGATCTGCGGAGGCGAGTGGTTCGTCACGCGTGCTGAAAAGCTTGTCTGACATCGCAATCAGCCCTTTTGGGATGCCGTGAATCGCTATTGTGCAAAAAGATAATTTCGCAGCCTTTGCTCTGCAAGATGGGCGAACGTCCGAAATCAGAACAATATGGCCACGGCAGGCGCGACGCCAAGGGATCAAGTTGAAATCAATCGGCGCCTCGACCTGATGGAATAGGCGGGGAGAAGATCTCTATTTGGCCGCGGGATCCTTACCGCCCTGCTGCGACAGGCGCAACTCTTTCAGGCGTTTGGTCTTTTCCCGGCGAGCCCGCTGCTCCGCCTCGATGGTTTCCTTTGCGGCTCGCTCGGTATTTTCGAAACGATCCTGACGGTAAGCCTTTGATGAGGGTTCACGTTCTCTTGTCATGGCGGCTAAACGCAAATCGACGAAAACGGTTTCATGATAAAACCGTTTTGCCGAAATGCGGCGCGGCCGGCGGACGCCTTCCCAGCGCCCGGCGACACGTCGGATCAGCCTTTGATGAAGGCGAGGATGTCGGGATTAATGATATCGGCATGGGTCGTGCACATGCCGTGCGGGAATTTCTCGTAGACCTTCAGCGTCGCATTCTGCAGAAGTTTCGACGAAAGCAACGCGGAGTCGGCGATCGGCACGATCTGGTCGTCGTCGCCATGCATGACGAGGGTCGGAATCGTGATGATCTTCAGGTCTTCGGTGAAGTCGGTTTCCGAGAAGGCCTTGATACCGTCGTAATGCGCCTTGGCGCCGCCGATCATGCCCTGGCGCCACCAATTGTTGATGACCGGTTCCGACACTTTCGCCCCCGGCCGATTGAAGCTGTAGAACGGGCCGGCGGGAAGGTCATGATAGAATTGGGCGCGGTTAGCAGCGAGCTGTCTGCGCAGGTCGTCGAAGACTTCGATCGGCAGGCCGCCGGGATTGGCATCGGTTTTTACCATGATCGGCGGAACGGCGCCGATAATGACGAGCTTGGCGACTCGGCCCTGTGGCTGGCCGTGGCGGGCGACATAGTGGGTCGCTTCGCCGCCGCCGGTGGAATGGCCGACATGGACGGTATTCCTGAGATCGAGATGATCGACGACGGCTGCGGCATCGGCAGCGTAATGATCCATATCGTGGCCGTCGGCCACCTGGGTGGAGCGGCCGTGGCCACGCCGATCATGGGCGATGACGCGGTAACCCTTGTCGAGGAAGAAGAGCATCTGCGCGTCCCAGTCGTCGGAGCACAGCGGCCAGCCGTGATGGAACATGATCGGCTGGGCGCTCTTCGGCCCCCAATCCTTGTAGAAAATCTCGACGCCGTCCTTCGTTGTAACTGTGCTCATCTCATGGCTCCTTGTGGTTGGATCTGACTAAACAGGCTGCTGCAGGCGGGATTGGCAGCGCCACGAGCGCCGTGACGCCAATGACAGGATAAGAAAGTCGCGCTGGGGGATGGAAGCGACAATATGATGATGTTCTTATTGAATGCCTCGTTTTACTCTATTGATATGACAGAAGTTTGCATGATCAGTTGCCAGAACCCTCAGAGCCCTGTTAACCGGTGACGGCGACGCAATAGGGCGGTCCTTACCCGACTGCTTTCGCGCCGCGACATTCTTTGATCACGGTAGCTCGGCAGCGCAGTATAGGCGGCCGAGCTAACGGGCAATGTCCGCAATGAGCCACGTTATTCCGGTTCGTTCAATCTATACGTTCGGGTAGGTGTGTTCCGCCCACCATTACCTTGTGCCGGATGAAGCGCGCTGACGCTCACTTGAACAGGGATCGACGCCCAACCATCTAATCCCTCACAACAACGTCATGGCGACGATCGCATCCGCGATTGCTTTGCCGGCGGCGGGAAGTCTGCCGCCTGAGGATCAACACATGGGTTACATGGATAAGGATATAGTGCCCCAGAAAGACGGGGCGCTGATCGATGCCTATTCGCAGTCGATCGCAGGAGCAGTCGACATGGTCGGCCCGGCGGTCAGCCGGATCGAGCGGGTGGGAGGCCGGCAGGGACATGGGTCGGGCTTTGCCGTATCGCCCGACGGACTGATCATTACCAACAGCCATGTCGTCGACGACGCCAAGGTGGTTCGCATCACGACGCCTGACGGATTCGTCACCGAAGGCCGGGTGCTCGGTCGGGATATCGATACCGATATCGCGCTTATTCGGGCCAATGCCAGCACCGGCGCCTGGGCGAGACTCGGCGATTCCCAGCGTCTGCGCAGGGGCCATATCGCGATCGCGATCGGCAATCCGCTGGGCTTCGAATGGACCGTCACTGCCGGTATCGTCTCGGCGCTCGGTCGGTCGATGCGGGCGGCCAGCGGCCGGCTGATGGAGGATGTCATTCAGACCGATGCCGCGCTCAATCCCGGCAATTCCGGCGGGCCGCTGGTGTCTTCCGGCGGCGAGGTTATCGGCGTCAATACCGCCGTCATCCAGGGTGCACAGAGCATCGCCTTTGCCGTCGCATCGAACACGGCCAATTTCGTGGTGTCGGAGCTTCTTCGCTATGGCCAGGTCAGGCGCGCCTTTATCGGCATAGCAGGCGACACGATCGTGCTGCCGCGACGGGTCGCACTCGCGGCGGGTATGGTTCAAACGACATCCGTCCGCGTCCGCAGGGTCGAACCGGAGGGGCCGGCGGCAAAGGGCGGGCTGCAAGAGGGCGATTACATCCTCGCCATCGACAGCAGCCCGGTCGGCGGCGTCGACGATATCGTCAGGTTGATGGATGGCAGCAGGATCGGCAGGGAGACGGAGATTTTGGTTTTCTCGGTAGCCGGCCGGATTGAGAAGAAGACATTGCTGCCAATGCCGCGGTCATGATGACTGTTGCCACGGAACGTTGCCGGCAGCCGCAGCTTACCAAATGAGCGCGCGACCGCGACTGGCTCGTTGAGAAGGCGCGCTCCAGGCGCCAGCCATGACTTGCCGGTGAAAGAGAGACACCGTTCCGTCACGTCAGGCGCTGACCGCCTCCGTCTCCATGCCGGAAAAGTCCACTGCCGCGAAAGCCGCCGCCAAGACCTCCGGTCCGGCACCGCTTTTTGCCGCGTCGGTAGAGAGGATCTGGCGGTAGCGCCGTGCCCCGGGCAGGCCGGTGAAGAGGCCGACCATGTGGCGGGCCACCTGCTGCAGCCGGCCGCCGCCGGCGATATGGCGCTCGGCATAAGCCATCATCCGGTCGCACAGCGCCTGCCAGTCGGGCTCGGCCGCCGGCGCGCCGAAGAAGCGCCGGTCGACGTCGGCGAGGATCGTCGCGTTCTGGTAGGCCGCCCGGCCGAGCATGACGCCGTCGACATGGGCGAGATGCTCGGCGGCCTCGTCGAGCGTGCGGATGCCGCCGTTGATGCCGATGAACACATCGGGCCAGCGCTGTTTCATCCGGTAGACGATCTCGTAGTCGAGCGGCGGGATCTCGCGATTCTCCTTAGGACTCAGGCCCTTCAGCCAGGCCTTGCGGGCATGGATCCAGATCGCGTCGGCGCCGGCATCGAGAACGCGGGTGATGAGTTCCGGCAGCGCCTCTTCCGGCGCCTGCTCGTCGACGCCGATCCGGCATTTCACCGTCACCGGCGCGGTGGCGACCGCCTTCATCGCCGCGACGCATTCGGCCACCGTCTCCGGCGTCAGCATCAGGCAGGCGCCGAAGGTGCCCGATTGCACGCGGTCGGACGGGCAGCCGACATTGAGGTTGATCTCGTCATAGCGATAGGGTTCGGCGATTTTCACCGCCTCGGCGAGTTTGAGCGGATCCGAGCCGCCAAGCTGCAGCGCCAGCGGATGCTCGGCGGCGTCATGGCCGAGCAACCGCTCGCGCGGACCATGGATGATGGCGTCGGCCACCACCATCTCGGTATAGAGCAGCGCCTGCCGGCTGATCTGGCGGTGGAAATAACGGCAATGCCGATCCGTCCAGTCGATCATCGGGGCGACCGCAAAAATCGGCCTCTTCTCAGTCATCGACGATCCATTGTTCCTTGTAGCCGCGGCGCCTCAATGTTGGCGCCCTGCATCGCCGCTCGGGCGAGATCATCATTAAGGGCGCATATAGCACCTGGCCTTGCGATCGACAAATCCAAGCGTGGCAAACAAAAACGGCGCCCTTTTCAGAGCGCCGTTCCTGCCGCCGAAGCGATGATCTAGCTTACGAAGCCGAGATGTTAACAGCCTTCGGGCCTTTGCCCATGCGGTCCGGCTCGGTGTCGAAGGTGACCTGCTGGCCTTCGCGCAGCGACTGGATGCCAGAAGCCTGCAGCGCAGAGATGTGGACGAAAACGTCCTTTGCGCCGCCGTCCGGCGTGATGAAACCAAAACCCTTGTCCTGGTTGAAGAATTTTACGGTGCCTTTGGTGGCCATTGGGATAGTCCTTTTCCCTTAGTCTGTCTAGTATCCGCGCCCCCGAGAGGAAGCGGACGGCTTTAGCTTTCGCCCCGATCGATTGGGACGAAGGGTCAGTCGGAGAAGTCACGTACGGGGAAAGAACGTCTACGCAGGCGGGTATTCCCGCGCCCCTTCCGTAACGGAAGAGTACCACATCAGTCCAGTCACCGGCATGCAAATGCCCGAGTAGGTGGATTGGTGCCATCATTTCGGTCAAAATGCAAGCGCCATTATTGTGGCATGTCCTTTCTCGTGACAGGAAATGCCGAAGATTCAGTTACTTGACGAAAAGTTAGCAGATCCTTGCACGCCTGTGCCATATCGGGATTTCGTCCCGAAACGGGATGAGGGTCGCTTCGGTGGCCGGCTATGGATTTTGCGGAGCGGCGGTCGGAGCGGCAGGCCTCAGGTGAAGAGGATCGCAGAGCCTGCCTCCGGTGTTCTTGGCGCCGTCTTTGCTCCGGCCCTCATCCTGACGTGCGTAGCCCGCAGGGCGAAGCCTCGAAGGACGGGGGCGGCCACCGGCGCCATTGCGTTCGATTCAGCATAGGGGCTTTGTGGAATGCAGGTAAGGAGTTGCACGTCCGCCCTCGTGGTTCGAGACGGCCCTCACCATGAGGGCTCTCTTTTGACGCCTGCGGTTTTACTGCGCATCCCCCAGCAATGCGCTCAGGCTCCAGGGATTGTCGCCCTGCTGATCGGCGATGTCATCGACCTTCCAGCCGCCATGCTCGCGCACCAGGCTGTAGAAAAGCGTTACCTCCTTGCCGTTGTCGAACTGCACCTCCACCTCGGCCTTGTCGTCCAACAGGATCGGCTGCCCGATCCTGACATTGCTTGCCTCGCCATCCTGGCCTGCAATGACGGGATCGAAATCGACCGCGCCGACATCGCCCTCGGGCGTGTTGTCGAGATCGGCTTGGAGAAGTTTGTTCAGATGGTCGGAAAAGAAGATCGAATAGGGCGAGGGCGCCTCGGCGTCGCTCCTGTCGGTGTCGTAGCTGTAAAGCGCCTTGAGCAGCGCCTTCGGCGTCTTGTAGGTCTCCGCCAAGGCGGGCAGGGCCGCGAACGCCGAGATGGCGAGGGCGAGGATGACGGTTGGCAGACGCATGCAGGCTCTCCTCCGATGAGCAGAGAATCATAGCCGAAACGAGCGTTGAGGTGGAGCGGCATTTTCTGAGATGCCGCGACGTGACAGCCGGCCTTGCAGACCGAAGGAGGGCGGCATGTCAGGCCAGCTTGATCAGGCCTGCCTCTGTCGGCCTGAATTCGCAGTTGCGATAGAAGGAGGCGAGGTGCGGTTCGAAATCGACGTGCAGCCATTCGGCGCCTCGCTCGCGGGCAATCGTTGTCGCTTCTTTGACCAGCCGCGTCGCAATGCCTTGCCGGCGCATGCCCGGGTGAACGCAGGTATCAAGGATAAAGGCATGAATGCCGCCATCCCAGGCGACATTGACGAAGCCGACGAGCCTGTCATCGTGATAGGCGCCAATGTGAGCGAGGCTGCGAGGCAGGATGCGGGAGAAGTCAGGTGCTTCCGGCGTGTTCCAGGCTGCGGACCAGAGGCTGGTGAGTTCGGCGGGCGGGGGAAAAGGGTCGATGCGCAGGTCTGGCATGGCTGCTCCCGTTCGCTCATGGCTTCAGTTGCCGGGGCTGTTATCCGACAATTTCGCCCGCTTCGCAACCGATCTGCCGGACGCGAAGCGTATTCCAGCAGCGCACAACTGACGCTTTGTTGACCGGATCCTGTTCCGGAACATAATAAGAACATCTGAGATCTTTCCCGACCGAGCTGATGACGATGTGGAAGATCGGCCGAGGCCCCGGCTCGCCCAGGAATGACGGGCTCGAGATCATCGAGGAAGTCGAGGACGATCCGGAGCCGACGTTGATCTAGGGCAAGTCAGGCAAAGGCCGTGGCGGTTTTGCGTCCGGAATTGCTTTGATTTCACCGGCTCGGGCGGGAGCCATTCACGAAACCATGCGGCAAGACACGAGGAGAAGGACAACGCATGCCAGACGATGCCGGAACGCTGTTACGGTCATTCCTCAACAATGCCCTTCGCAGGCAGACGCAGCGCCGGATCCGGGATTTCGGCGGCTATGAGATCGGCAAGCGCCGGCAGCCTGGTGTCATCGATGCGATCGCAGACGAGGTAGCCGAATTCCTCTGCACCTATCTCGATATCAAGGCGAACGGCCGACCGGCGACCAGGGAAGGCGTGGTCTTCGCCATCGCCCTGGCACTGGGCAATGTGCCCGATGATCTCGCCTACAGGCTGACATCCCGCGACGACGATGGGTGGAGAACCGTCTGCGAGTCCGTCGCTGTTTTCCTGGAAGGCTGCATGACGTTCGGCCAGAAGCACTATGACGGCTCTCTGACGGCGCGATCGAATTATAACGGCTGGAAGGACTGGGAGGTGATCGTCAGCGGCGAGAGACCGAGGGGCAAATGGCGCCACGCCTGGAAGGAAAAGCCGGGCGACGATTTCATCGGCTTTGACGGCGAAACCTGCATGGGGCGGATCTTCAAGATCGATTTCACCGGCTCCGACGAGCGCTGGTACTGGCTGATATCAGCCGACGGCAGCCCGCGCCACGGCTGGCCGGCTGCGGGGTACGAGGCGAGCGCCAGGAGTGCGGCCTGCCGGGTAGAGCGGATTTATTTTGCCTTGGCGAAGGGAGAGGAGAGGGTTGTTTATGGGTGAGGGGGGACTGCGTGTGTGTACGGCGTTCTGATGCTCAGAATGGTTGATAGTTTTGATCGCTCCCTGTACCAGGCTAGCGCTGCTGGGGACCCAGACAAGACTCCTATACAACGATAAGCTCAATTTTTCATGGCTTGTTCGGAGTCCTACTAGAAATATGCTTCCTTTTACCGCCCCGGCCGCCCGGTCTTCCCCTTCGTCCGCCCCTTGCGCTTCTGCTCGCCGGGCTCCTCATAGCTCCCGGCGCCAACCCGGCCGCGCACCACCGGCCTGACACCGTCGTCGCGCTCCGGCTGGCCTTCCAGCAGCGGCGAGAAGCGCTTCGTGCCCTTGGCGGCGTCGGGCTTGTCAGGCACGTGGCGGGTTACCGGCTTTTCCGTGCGGCCGACGGTCATTTCGTCGAGGGTGTTGCGGCGGAAGAGGCTCTTGCCATCGCCGGCGGGGGTGGCGACGTGGCGGCCCATTTCGTCGAGGTCGGGCTTGCGGAACAGCGGGGTGGCCGTGTCGGTGCCGGGGCCCATGTCGTCGAGCGTGGGTTTGGAGAAGTAGGAGGGTGTGGCCCCCTCATTCGTCCTGCCGGGCACCTTCTCCCCGGTGGGGAGAAGGGACTCGCGGTTGGCTTTTCCGTTCCTTTTGCCGCCTTCCTGGTTGCGGGCTTCTTCCCTCGCCATCGGGTCGTCCATCGCGGCGAGTTCCACGGCCTTGAGGCGTTTGATTTCGTCGCGGAGCCGGGCGGCTTTTTCGAAGTCGAGGTCGGCGGCGGCGTCGCGCATGCTCTTTTCGAGCGCGTTGAGATGGGCCTGGAGGTTGTTGCCGACGAGGTTGCCGCCGTCGGCGAAGCCTTTGCCCGAGACGCCGGAGATGTCGGCGCGGACGTGATCGCGTTCGTAGACGCTGTCGAGGATGTCGGAGATCTTCGCCTTGACCGATTCCGGCGTGATGCCGTTTTCGAGGTTATAGGCCATCTGCTTTTCGCGGCGGCGGGCGGTTTCATCCATGGCGCGCTGCATGGAGCCGGTGACGTTGTCGGCATAGAGGATGACCTTGCCGTCGACGTTACGCGCCGCACGACCAATGGTCTGAATCAGCGAGGTCTCGGAGCGCAGGAAGCCTTCCTTGTCGGCGTCGAGGATGGCGACGAAGCCGCATTCGGGGATGTCGAGGCCTTCGCGCAAAAGGTTGATGCCGACCAGCACGTCGAAAGCGCCGAGGCGGAGATCGCGGATGATCTCGATACGCTCCAGCGTGTCGATGTCGGAGTGCATGTAGCGCACGCGCACGCCCTGCTCGTGCAGATATTCGGTCAGGTCCTCGGCCATGCGCTTGGTCAGCACGGTGCAGAGCGTGCGGTAGCCCTTGGCCGCGGTCTCGCGAATTTCGCCGAGCACGTCGTCGACCTGGGTGCGCGCCGAGCGGACCTCGACCGGCGGATCGATCAGGCCTGTGGGGCGGATGACCTGTTCGGCGAAGACGCCGCCGGACTGTTCCATCTCCCAGGCGCCGGGGGTGGCCGAAACGGCGATCGTGTCGGGGCGCATGGCGTCCCATTCCTCGAAGCGCAGCGGCCGGTTGTCCATGCAGGAAGGCAGGCGGAAGCCGTATTCGGCCAGCGTCGCCTTGCGGCGGAAGTCGCCGCGATACATGCCGCCGATCTGCGGCACGGTGACATGGCTTTCGTCGATGAAGACGATGGCATTGTCGGGGATGTATTCGAACAGCGTCGGCGGTGGATCGCCGGGATCGCGACCGGTGAGGTAGCGCGAATAGTTCTCGATGCCCTGGCAGGATCCGGTGGCTTCCAGCATCTCGATATCGTAGCGGGTGCGCTGCTCCAGGCGCTGGGCCTCCAGCAGGCGGCCGGCCTTTTCAAGCTCGGCGAGGCGCAGCCGCAGTTCCTCCTTTATCGCCTTGATGGCGCCGTTCAGCGTCGGGCGCGGCGTGACATAGTGCGAATTGGCGTAGATCTTCACCGATTTCAGGTCGCCGGTCTTCTGGCCGGTCAGCGGGTCGAACTCGGTGATGGCGTCGATCTCGTCGCCGAACATGCTTATGCGCCAGGCCGCGTCTTCCAAGTGGGCGGGGAAGATCTCAATGGTGTCACCGCGCACGCGAAAACTGCCGCGGGTGAAATCCATGTCGCGACGCTTGTATTGCTGGGCGACGAGATCGGCCAGCAGCTGGCGCTGGTCCAGCCGATCGCCGACATTCATCTGGAAGGTCATCGCGGTATAGGTCTCGACCGAACCAATACCATAAATGCAGGAGACCGAGGCGACAATGATGCAGTCGTCGCGTTCGAGCAGCGAGCGCGTCGCCGAGTGGCGCATGCGATCGATCTGCTCGTTGATCGAGCTTTCCTTCTCGATATAGGTGTCGGAGCGCGGCACATAGGCTTCCGGCTGGTAATAATCGTAGTAGGAAACGAAATATTCCACCGCATTGTCGGGGAAGAAGTTCTTGAACTCGGAATAGAGCTGGGCGGCCAGCGTCTTGTTCGGCGCCAGGATGACAGCCGGGCGCTGTGTCTCCTCGATCACCTTGGCCATGGTGAAGGTCTTGCCCGAGCCGGTGACGCCGAGCAGCACCTGGCTACGCTCGCCGCTCTGCAGGCCTTCGACGAGATCGCGGATTGCCGTCGGCTGGTCGCCGGCCGGCTTGTATTCGGAGTCCATGCGGATGGTGATGCCGCCCTCGGATTTGTCCGGGCGGGCAGGGCGGTGCGGCGTCCAGATCTTGCCGTTCTTGTGCAGCGGATTGCCGCTCTCGATCAGCTTAGACAGCGCCTCGACAGTGGCGGTGACGCCGCCAGGCGAGATGCTGCCGGCATCCTCGAGCGAAATGTCGAGACCCGCCACCGGGTTCAGGCCGGCGGCGGCGCGGGTCTTCGGATCGGAGGAACCACCGATCGAGACGCCGCGCGCAGTCTTGCTCACCGTCGCGTTCTTGTTGACGCTGACGGCTTCCGAATGCTTGCGCGCCTCATTCTCCACCTTCTTGCGGTGCTTGCCGGCTTTCGAGGCGATTTCGCGCTGGCTTTCGACGCCGGACGCTTCGGCGTCCGCCTCCAGCTGCTTCACCCAATCGGCGACGGAGCCGGAGAGGGGCGCGCCCTCAAAGGACGATTGCGGGGCTTCCTCGAAACCATTCGAGGGCGAAGATTTTTTCGGAGATCTGGCCATGGCGCGAATATGGAGAGAGTCAGCGCGAAATGGAAGAGGGGAAAGAGTACAAAAGGGAAACGAACTGTGTGTTCGAAAGATGGAATAGTTGATGGCTTGGCTCAAAGCTTGGGTAGATCACTGCACCTTTGCGCCAATAGCGGACCTTGCACCTTCAAGGCTTGGTTTCCGTCGTGCAATTCGTGTTCGCATTGAAGAAATTGAGATGAATACCGAGTTTTTCGTCAGTACTGCTGAGCTGTATGGTGACGCTTTCCCCCGAGGGTGAAGCGAAACTGGCGTCGATATTCGATATCCATGTCGGCCCGACCGGGAATGTCACAATGGTCGTTTCCGGCTTGCCGTATTCTATTTGAAAGTGTTGCACGATCAATGCGAAGTCATGAAGTCCGCCATTGCGATGCTGTTGGATGGAGCCGACTTTGTCGTTGCATATGAACAGACCGAGATTCGACCCTTCCACGACCCAATTGCCAGGAAGGTTGGGGGAAAGCTCTTTCAATCTCCAACCTTTTTCGCTCGCGTTCCGCTGGGCATCGGCAAACGAGCTACCCAATTTGAAATCGTGCAAACCGTCCGGCGTTTGTGCGCAAGTTGCGCCGCTTGTCAGTGCCATCAGGGCAAAAGCAAAGCCGCAAATCAAAGGCAGTCCGTTGGGCATGAAGGCCGTCCGCCATAAAAAGTTGAGCGCGGCGTGGGCAGCGATGCCGCGTCGGGTGATTATTTCGCGTCGAGTTTGCTCAGTTCGCCACGTGCTCCATCATATTCGATGAATGTGGTCGGGCAGGACGCCAAGGCGATCTCGAACTTGCGACGTGCCTCCTGCGTGGCTCCAGCAAAGAGATACCATTCGCCAACGTAGAAGGTGGCCTCGCAAATCTGGTTGCTGTCGGCCGCCTTCGCTGTCAACTCTTCCGGCTTCAGATCGTGGAGGAAAAGACGATAGATGGGATAGGGCCATGCCGCTTGGTCGATCTCGCCGGCTGCAGCCCTGAGATCGGCGGGCGCATTTAGATCGCGGCCTCGGGTCCGAGCCATGAAACGCCAAAGACGATAATAGGGGGCAGTGCGTGGATCCTGGCTTGCCAAGGCGGCAAATCCCGTCGCGGCCTGCTCATACCTTCCCCCGAAATAGTTGGTCATCGGGTCGTTGACATAGAATTGGCGCATATCGGTGATGGGCCAAAGCGACCCGGTCGCGATGAGGACAAATGCAGCGCTGAAGGCGATCGCAGCCGCGCCGAAACGCGGCGTCGAGCGTTCCCGCGGCCAAAGGGTCAACAGCAGGAGCGAGAGCGCCGCGCCGGTCACCGCGCCGCCGAAGTGGCCGGCATAGTCGATGGTCTGCCCCTCCTTCGCCGCAGAGAGGAACGGCAGCAGCGAGGGAACCAGAATCTGGATGGCGCCCACCTGCAGTGAAGATGCGACCGGCGTCGACCGGAAACGAATGCTGCCGGCGATCACGGCGGCGAAAAGTCCGACGATGCCGCCGGAAGCGCCGACGCCAACCGTATGGACGTCATTGATCCAGACCGACGCAATGGAGCCGCCAAGAGCGCTGGCGAAGAAGATTGCCGCAAACCATCGCCAGCCGATCAACTGTTCGAACAGCATTCCCGCCATCCACAAGCAGAAGCAATTGGAGGCGAGATGGACGATGCCTCCATGCATGAAGGGTGCGGTAAACAGCCGCCACCACTCGCCGCCCTCGACGATGCTCGGGCGAAACGTGCCGCCGAGCACCAGCAATGTGCGAATACTGGGAGAGCCGGCCTTAGATACTTCGACGCCGAAGGCGAGTTCACCGGCATAGACGGCGACGAGAACGGCAAGAAGAACATAGGTGAAGACGGGATAACGGGCGCCATCGAAACCCGGTTCGGGCACTTCGTCTTCCTCTTCCTCGGCGATCGAACCGGCTTCCTGCAACGCTTGCCATTTTGCTTCGAACGCTTCGATCGCCATTTCCGCAAATTCGTTGAATATGGAGTTCGAACGGCCCCGCAACATATGCAGGGGGATGCCGACCTTGAGGCGCGAACCAACGAACCATTCCGGCAGCTTGGCGGCAAGCCCCCGCCTGATCAAGGCTTCGGCGGCGGCGGGATCAAGATGAAGGACTATGGAATCCGAACCTTTGCTCTGCAGCCTTTGGAAACTCCGGACGGCTGACCACCGCACGATCTGGTCGGGAAAAATCGGCAGCCGGACGCCCTCCGTCGAAATCACCATTCCCGGTTCCCTGGAGAAAAGCCTGGGTACGAGCAGCAATGGGAGCAGGCCGAAGAACCCTGCAGCCAGCAAAGAGAAGAACCAGATTACATAGGGGTTCTTGTCCTTTGGCGGATGGAAGCCTAGGAAAACGGCTCCTGCTGCAATGGAAAACATGATCAGGATAACGACTAGCAATTTGCCTTTGTTGTAGGCGTATTCCGATCTACGCAATTCTTTCGGCTTCATTCAAAATTCTCACTGAAAAAGACATTCATCGCACCGCGCTGATCCGAGATCGCAAGCGAGTGGTTTCGGTATCAAAAAGATTTATCCGAGAGAGACTATCTACTTGCAATAGAATTTTGCAAGCTGGGCTTCGAAGAACTCGAACTCGAACTCGAACGGATGCGGATGACGGTCGGCCCGTGGGCGCGTCATCATCCTATGCACGCTGGAAGCTTGCGTGAGGATGAACAACACCCACGTGGCGCAATCCGTTGCAGACTCCCAGCGGCCGCCTTCCAGCGCAGTTCGACACGAATATGTCGACGCTCTGCGGGCACCCACCTCTCCTTCCTCATTCCTGTGCCTGTCACAGGAATCCAGCCACGGCGCGTCTGCGCCGTGAATGACTTCTATCAAGCAAAGGAGTCTCCCGCGCCCAAGGACATGGGCGCGCTGGATCCCTGTGACGGGCACAGGGATGAGGGCATTGGGGTTGCTTCCTCCCAGAATGTTCTGTCAACCACAGGGATGGCGCTTCTCCTCCCCCTCTCGTTAGGCGCGGCATCCTCCAATACCCCTCATGCTGAGGCGCGCAGCCCGGAGGGCGAAACCTCGAAGCACGCGCCGCAACGCTGCTGCTAGCATAGGTCAACCGGTGCGCTCGCCTCCGTGGGATCGGGGCACAGCGGCCAAGCGCCGGCCCGGCGCTGGAACGAGATCGGCTTTCCGCAGTTAGTTCCCTGTCAATTCAGCTGCAGGTGCGACTGCCATTAGCGACCATTCCGCCTTCTGGAAAAAACCGATCTCGATCGAACTTGATACCGGCGAACGGCTGGTTCTCCGCTCACCGCAGGATGCGCTTTACGCACTCGTCTCCGACTGGCCGATCAATGGCGGCGTCCATCAGCAGAGGGCGATCGATTTCTGCCGCGCCTGGCTTGCCGGCCGAATGCCGGCGGAGACGGTGCGGCAGGCTTTCATCCTTGCAGCGCTGGAGGCTGGCGTGGCGATCAATGATGAGGATGGGAATGGGACCACAGGTTCCGTTTCAAACCCACCTGTATAAATAGAGCGACGCAATCAAATTTACACGGTGCGCGATCAACGCGCAGCGTCAAATACTGTTTTTTTGTGTATTGCAAATATTATTCCCGCGATGTTTGTAGGAATACGCAGGGTTTATCACGATCCGATTCTTTGGAGATTCACCTGAATGAGAATAAAAGTCCTTGCTTGCGCTGCCCTGCTGATGTTGGCCGGCTGCAACGCCCCCGTATCGCAATCCGTTGCGGATTCCCAACGTGCTCCCTCCAGTGACGTCCGGCAGAACTTCATCAATATTGTATTCAAGAGGAGTTATAGACACGAAGCGGGCGAAGTGGTTTGGGCGCGGATTTCCAGTGTGGTGCTGCTTGAGCCCGAGAAAAAGATCTATGCCTACTGTGTGCGGGTCGTGCCCAAGCGCAGCTGGGGCGACTGGGCCTACCTCGGCGTCTCCTTCACGGATGGCCAAATCCTCGGCGCAACTGCGAATGACTATCGTTGCAAGGATAAGCGGCTTCACTACTACCCGTTTCCTGAGCTGACCGGCATGAAGACCTGACAGAGGGCAAAGGGCTTCGGACGGGTCATTGCCGTCTGCAGCCATGACCCCATCAACTTTGATAAAGAGAATTCAAATGAAAATGAGAATACTTGCGAGCGCGGCTCTGCTGGCGCTGACCGGCTGCCAAACCGCTCTGCCTCAATCCGTTGCGGACTCGCAGCGTCCACCCTCCAGTGCCGTTCGACACGAGAATGTTGACGCTCTCCGCGGCGTCATAGAACCGGGAAACTTTCTGCGGGCTGAGATTTCCAGCGTCGTTCCGCTAAAACCTCAAGAGCAGACCTACGCCTACTGTACGCGGACCACGGAGCGTAGCAATCCAGACTGGTCTTACATCGGGTTTACTTTAAAACATAACATGATCGTGGGCGTGAAAAAAAACGAACTTCGTTGCCACGACAGGCGGCTGCGGTACTATGATTTTCCGGAACTGCGGAAAATGAAGTACTGAGGAGGAGCCGGGGCATCTGCCAGCCTCGCCGGTCCCTTCCGGAATCCTCGGAACCAGAGATCCCTTACCCCAGCGCCCATCGAGGAAGGTCGTCGAACGTGTCGAACCCATCGAATGGTCGAGGGGCGGGTAGGAGATGAGCTCCAGGCGCGAGCCGCACGCTAACGGCCGTGCGGCGGCGGCCGTCCCTTTTCAACGCACAGGGCGCGCGGCAGCCCATCGTGCGGCAACTGAATGCATGCCTGACAAATAAAAGTTCTGTGGTTGAAGGGGGTGTCCCCTCCCGCGATGCGCGCAGCAATGTTACAGCTGATGCGGGAATTGGGGATTCTTCATGAGAAAAATTTTCATTGCATTCGCGGCTGCCGCGGCGCTGGCCGGCTGCGCCAAGCGTCCTGACGCCATCGTTCAGGCCGATATTCCGATGGCGGCCTATACGAACCTCAGTTGCGGGGCGCTCGCCGCGGAATTGAGGAAAGAGAAGGCGAAGCTCGACGACCTGTCGAAGCAGCAGATCAGCGCGGCGAATGGCGATGCTTTCGGTGTCTTCCTCGTCGGCGTTCCGATCGGCAGTGTCGCTGGCGGAGACAAGGAAGGCGAAATTGCAGCATCCAAAGGCAAGGTCTCGGCTATACAGTCCGCCGGCATGAGCAAGGGCTGCAAGCTGCCCGGCTGATAGTGGTTCGTCAGGACCACTAAGAAGGCAGGCACCGGTTTACGGTCGGTGATACTTGGAAGCGGACTGCGCATCCCGCAATGCGCTCAGCGGATAGGCCGTGCCACGAAGGCAACACCTAACCCGCGAGGGCCATCCTCACACCTTGCTCAAGCTAAGACGGCCTCCCTGGAAGCATCTGCTGTCGACGCCCTGCAGTACCATACGAGCGCGACAGCCGATCCAATGGGAACTAATAGTCCAAGAAGCTGCCACCACCCGCTTCGGTTGATGTGTCGTGAAGGCGTCGGGCGGCCATGGCGATCGACGGAAGAAACTTGACCGGCGACGAGATCCGGCTGCAGCTCCCATGTTGGCGGCGGGATGATGCTTTGAGAAGACCGCAATCGCCGTCGCTCAACGCTTGACCAGAACGCGTGCCTGCACGGGCTGCTCGATGCCCTTCAGCGCCAGCATGCGCGTTTCGGCGTCTGCCGCGAATTCGGGAGCCTTCGCGGCCGTTTCGGCCGAGATCAGGATCTCGCCGGCTGCCGCTTGGGATTCGAGCCTTGCGGCCTGGTTGACAACGCCGCCGATCGCAGTGAAATCGCTGCGGAAGCTCGAGAATTCGCCGATCTGGACCTCGCCGGAATGGATGCCGACGCCGACGCCCAAGGTGCGGCCGGACAGGGCGTTGAGTGCCAGCCCGCTCAACGCCGCGGCGCAGTTGCGCTGGATCTCCTGGGCGGCGCTGATCGCGGCGCTGGCGTGATCCTTGCGGATGATCGGGAAATTGAAGATCGCCATCAGGCCGTCGCCCATTTGCTTGTTGACGATGCCGTCATGCGCCCAGATCGCCTGGGCGCAGCGATCCTGGAACAGGCTGACGATTTCGCTCAAGCGCACTGCCTCTATACGCTCGGAAAGATCGGTAAAGCCCCTGATATCGGCAAACAGGATGGTGGCGTCGACGGTGATCTGGCGCTGCTTCTTCACATATTGGAAGGAGCGCTCGCAAATCGTGCAGATATCGGGATTCATCTTGCTGCGGGTAATGCCGAAGGCGCGAAAGGGAAGCGCGAGCGGGCCGCCGATCGGGATCGGCATATGCATCTGATCCCAGCAGCCCCGGCAGATCCTGGCGCTGCCATGCCGTGCCTGCTCCGTGAAGGTGGTTCTGTCGTCATGTCACGTGATCCAATGGCCTTGGTGAAGCTTCCGTCAACATGTGGGTTTTGGCAACTGTTGTGTTGGTTGAGGAGGTATCGTCGGCCGCGGGCGGAGCCATTGCGTTGGCCTACGGACCAACTGCGTTGGCCGTGGGATAACAGACACAGTTGTTACTCCCACTGTTCGATGCCCGATGCGAAACTATCTGCGACCAATCGCGATGCACCGGCTTTCGGACAGGAGGCGCGGGAACTCGCCCCAAAGAGGAGATTGAAGCGATGACTGCAACGGTTCAGAATGGAAAGGGCGGACAGGCCATGCGGAGGCCGCCCGTCGTGTCGCAGGAGGACTGGGAGGCGGCTCACAGGCTGCTTCTCGTGAAGGAAAAGGCGCATACGCGTGCCCGAGACGCGCTTGCCGCCGAGCGGCGGCGCATGCCGTGGATGGCCGTCGAAAAGCAATATGCTTTCGAAGGACCGCGGGGCAGGATCAGCCTGCTTGACCTGTTCGAGGGCCGGCACCAGCTCATCGTCTACCGCGCCTTTTACGAGCCCGGCGTCTTCGGCTGGCCCGAGCATGCCTGCCGCGGCTGCTCGATGGTGGCCGATCAGGTCGCCCATGTCGCTCATCTCAACGCCCGCGACACGACGCTGGTCTTCGCCTCGCGCGCGCCGCAGGCCGACATAGAGCGCCTGAAGGAACGGATGGGCTGGACGGTGCCGTGGGTGACGATCACCGACGACTTCGACAAGGATTTCGGCGTCGACGAGTGGCACGGCACCAATGTCTTCTACCGTGACGGCGAGCGCATCTTCCGCACCTATTTCGTCAACAATCGCGGCGACGAGCAGATGGGCGGCACCTGGAATTATCTCGACATCACGCCGCTCGGGCGCCAGGAAGTCTGGGAGGATTCGCCTGCGGGCTATCCACAGACCCCGACCTACAAATGGTGGAACTGGCACGACAGTTACGTTGCCGACGCCGAGCCAGACAAGAAATGGGTTGAAGTGTCAGATGCCGGCGAGGCGGCGTTCAGGGAGGAAGCAGCAAAGGCGAAATCATAGGCCGGAGCCTCGAAGGGCAAGGGCGGGTGGATGACACCGATGGAGGTCGTCCCAGGCCAATTGGAAAACCCCAGTTGCCTTGCCGGGCACCGACCATGCATAGTGGGAGGTGACTTGGAGGGGCCGATGACCAGATTGCATGCGCTTGTTCTAATGGTGCTTCTCGCGCCCGCCGCGGCGCATGCCGAACGCCGCTGCGGCTGGCTGGACAATCCCTCGATGGCCAAATGGTTGCTCATGGACGCCGGCGGCGGCTGGACCATCATGGACAATGGCAGCGGCTACAATGCGGCCGAGGGAATGGACAAGATCCCCGACCTGACGGCCGGCGAATTTGTCTACACCTATGCCGCGCATGGTTATGCCTGCGCCTGCATGGATGTTGACACGGACGGTGAGGAGGGGATCACCCGTATTCACTCCGTGCGGCAATTGCCGCTCTCGCGATGCCGCAACGACGCCGCGATCCGCGGGTTCCTCGATAAGGATCAGTGATCCCGGCTGCCGGTGCCGGCGTCGGACTTCCGAAAAACATAGGAAGCAAATGTTCGCTATTGTACCGGGGCGGGTGCGGCAGAAACTTTGGCGTCTCCGCTTCGTTGGAGGTCGGCTCAGAGGAGAAGACGGTGCCGCCCTTTACGCAACCGCACCCGACTCCAGGCAATTTCCGGTTTCCCGGTGAACAGCGGCAGGGCGACCCGATGATGGGAAAGATCAATGCCGAGCTTGCCGACAAGGGTTTTCTCGTTACCAGCACCGACGAACTCATCACCTGGGCGCGCACCGGCTCACTGATGTGGATGACCTTCGGTCTTGCCTGCGGCGCCATCGAGATGATGCAGATGTCCATGCCGCGCTACGATATCGAGCGCTTCGGCGTCGCCCCGCGCGCAAGCCCAAGGCAGTCGGACCTGATGATCGTGGCAGGTACGCTGTGCAACAAGATGGCGCCGGCGCTGCGCAAGGTTTATGACCAGATGCCGGAACCGCGCTATGTCATCTCCATGGGCTCCTGCGCCAATGGCGGCGGCTATTACCATTATTCCTACTCCGTCGTGCGCGGCTGCGACCGGGTGGTGCCGGTCGACATCTATGTTCCCGGCTGCCCGCCGACGGCCGAAGCGTTGCTCTACGGCATCCTGCTCCTGCAGCGGAAGATCCGGCGCAACGGCAGCACCGAGCGGTAGCTCGCGATGGCCTTACGGGATTGCTTACCATTTTCCGCACGCCCATCCTTCGCTGCGGAAACTTTCGAGCGGGAGTTGCGTTAGGACGGTGACCGGGGATGTATCCACCGGCGAGCCTGCCATGGGAGGAGGATGATCCATGAAAGTCATGATCGTTGAAGACGAGGGTTTTATTGCCCTGGAACTCGAACGTATCGCGCAGGATGCCGGGCACCAGACGGTCGGGCCGGTTTCGACCATTGAGCAGGCTCTCGCTTATGCTCCGAAAAGCGATCTCGCACTCGTCGATCTCAGTCTCGCCGACGGGGTCAGCGGCGCGCAGCTCGCACGCCGGCTGATCGACCGCTACGGCGTCGACGTTATCTTCGTGACTGGCAGTCCGGAAAGCGTCGGAAACGGCATTGAGGGCGCGCTCGATGTGATCGCCAAACCTTTCACCGACGAGAGGATCACCGGCGCACTGGCGAGGGCGCAGGCGTTGCGCAGAGACTACGAAGGCAGAAACGCTGTTTTCTGAGTGAGCAAAGTTGTATTCTTCCGTTACCATTATCACCGGGAGGCCAGGATGAAGCACGCGCTCTTTGTCGTTTTCTTCGCCCTTACCGCGTGCGCCAGCACCGCCGGCGGACCGCAGCCTCTTCCGGATAGTCTCACCTATGGCGGAAAACTAGTGCGTTCACCTTATCGTCCGGGAACGGTGGTCCAGCACACTTTTCTCGGCGCCTTCGGCTACCGCGTCTTCGAGACCTATGTCGTTCAGCCGGACGGAACGCTCAAGCTGACCTCGCAGACGACCGGGCCGGATTTCCTCTGGCGGTAAAACAGGCAGCATTTTCACCGAGGCCAGGGCTTATTGCGATATGATCGCCGGCGCATTCAATGCGCCATAGCCGACGTTGAGCCGATCGATTGCCAATTGGACGAATGCCTTGACCAGCGGCGACAGGTGCTGACTGCTGGGATAGACGACATGCAGGCCGCCGGCTGGGGTCGTGTAGCCGTCGAGGACGCGTTGCAAACGGCCGTCGGCAATACAGGCTGCGGCGGCGCCGTGCGGCAGTTGCGCGATGCCGTAGCCGGCGATCGCGGCGGCCATGACCGCCTGCATCTCGTTGGCGGCGAAGCGTCCCGATACCGCTACGGTTTCCCGAATGTCCGCGCCCTCCAGCACCCAGTGCGCATTGGCCGCCGACGGACCGGCGATGACGCAATCGTGGCTGGCGAGGTCCGCCGGCCGATCCGGTGCGCCGCAGCGCGCGAGATAGTCGGGGCTGGCACAGAGAATCCGGTAGGTCGAGCCGAGCTTGCGGGCGATCAGCGTCGAATCCTCCATAATGCCGGTGCGGAAGGCGAGGTCGATGCCGTTCTCGATGAGGTTGAGCCGGTCGTCGGACAGGTGCAACTCCACCCTGGTTTTCGGGTAAGTCGCCAGGAAATCGAACATGGTGGCGGAGAGGAAATGACCGCTGAAGCCGACGGGCGCGGAGATCCGGATCGTGCCGGCGGGCTCGGTCCGCGCCTCGGCCAGCCGAAGGTTCGCCTGCTCGAGGGTGCGAAGCGCCTCACTGCTCTCCTCGTAATAGAGGCGTCCCGCATCCGTCAGCCTGAGGCTGCGGGTGGTCCGCTGCAGGAGCCGTACACCGAACTCGCGCTCGAGCGCGGCGATACGACGGCTGACCGTCGTCTTTGGCATGGCAAGCAGGCGGGCGGCGGCGGTGAAGCTGCCGGCCTCGACCACGCGGGCGAAGACGACGATATCGTTGAGATCGAGCATTGTATTCACCAGTGGCACGATGTTTCTCATTCTTAGGCTATTATGGTTCAATGCGGCAAGCCTTACCTCTGGCTCATCGCCAACCACAAGGAGCAGAGACATGAGCAAGGAAAGAAGTGTACTGGTAACGGGCGCGACCGGACAGCAGGGCGGCGCGGTCGCACGCGCATTGCTGGCGCGGGGCCACCGCGTCAGGGCGATCTGCCGGAATCCGGAGAGCGACAGCGCCAGCCGCCTGGCCGCGGCGGGAGTCGAAGTTGTCGCCGGTGATCTCGACGATGCCGGGTCGGTGACGCAGGCTGCGAGCGGCGTGGATACGATGTTCCTGATGGGCAATAGCTACGAGGCGGGGACGGATGCGGAAAACCGCCAGGGCATCACCGCCGCGAATGCGGCGAAGGCTGCCGGTATCGGGCACTTGATTTATTCCTCCGTCGCTGACGCCGATAGAAAGACCGGCATTCCGCATTTCGACAGCAAGTTTCTGGTCGAGCAGCATATTGCCGGGCTCGGCGTTCCCTACACGATCAGCGCGCCCGTCGCCTTCATGGAAAACACCGTGGCGCCCTGGGCTCTCGACGGGCTGCGCCAGGGCGTCTACGCCGCGGCCCTGCCGTCCGGGCGCGTGCTGCAGCAGATCTGCCTTGCCGATATCGGCGCCTTCGTCGCGGCCTTGGCCGAACGGCGCGAACGGGTGTTCGGCAGGCGTTTCGACATCGCCGGCGACGAATTGTCCGGCGAGGAGCAGGTGAAGATCCTATCGGAAGTGCTCGGCCGCCCGATCGGCTATCAGGAATTGCCGATTGCCGCGATGCGGCAGCAGAGCGAGGATGCGGCGCGGATGTACGAATGGTTCGATCGCACCGGCTACGACGCCGACATCGCCTTCCTTCGCCGCGATTTTCCTGATGTCGGCTGGCACCGTTATGCCGATTGGGCACGCGGGTTTGATTGGAGCGTTCTGGATAAAGCTGGCGGCTGACGCGCTCCACGGCGGTTGACGGGTGGCAGATCCTCGGCGCAGGGCCGAGGATGCGGGAGAAGGAGGTCCGGCGGACCGACAGCGATTATCCGCTTGCGGCCGCCGATGGCGCGTTCATAATCAGCCATCGTCCTTGGGGGAGGAGGCTTTCATGCCGTCGAGTTTTCATGTCGAAAGTGCGGATGGGTACGAGCGGCTGATGGGCCGCTGGAGCCGGAAGCTGGCGCCGATGCTCATCGATTTTGCCGGGCTGGCGGATGGCGATCGCGTGCTCGACGTCGGCTGCGGCACCGGCAGCCTGGCGTTTACGCTTGCGCAAACGCCAGGCCTGCGGGAGATCGCCGCCATCGATTATTCTCCTGTCTTCGTCGAGGCGGCGAAACGGGCCAATACCGATCCACGCATTTCGATCCAACAGGCGGATGCCTGCTCCTTGCCTTTCGAGGACGGCTGTTTCGACAGGGCGATGTCGCTGCTGATGCTGCATTTCGTGCCGGAGGCCGGCAAGGCGGTGGCCGAGATGGCCCGCGTCGTCCGCCCCGGCGGTGTGGTCGCCGCCGCCGTCTGGGATCATTACGGCGGTATGTCGAATATGCGAATGCTGTGGGATACGGCCGTCATGCTCGACGAGGACGCGCTGCCGCTGCGCCGCCGATATTGTTTCCAGCCGATGATGCGGCCGGGGGAAATGAAACAGACCTTCATCGCGCAAGGCCTTTCCGACGTCGAAGAAACCTCGCTCCTGGTGCGGATGGACTATCTTTCCTTCGACGATTATTGGCAGCCGATCGCGGCCGGCGAAGGGCCGCTCGGCAGATACGTTGCGGGGCTCGAGCCGGACAAGAAAAAGGCCGTCGACGCCGCCATTCGGGCCGCCTATGAGGCCGGCGAGCCGGATGGGCCGCGATCGTTTGCTTCGGTGGCGTGGGCGTGCCGGGGCAGGGTGGCTTGAGACGGTCGGGCGGATGCGTCTGTTACGATGAAGAGGCGCAAGGGCATGCGCCAGCGCTCAAGAGCCTCATCCGCAGGTGCCTCGAAGGACGAGGCGGGTGTTGCGGCGGCGAAAAGTTGCAAAAAGCAAGGTTGAGGCGCGTGCTTCGAGTTCCGCCCTCGGGCCGCACACCTCAGCACGAGGAAAGCTGGAGGATGCCGCCAAAGGCCCGAGAGAGCCTCATCGTGAGGGGCGTTGGCGGGAGCCGCGTTCGAAAGTGCTCGCTGAATGAAATGCCAGAGCCGTCGGCGGGTTGAAACTGAAGCCGCCTACGGCAGTACATCGGAGCATCCTTCATTTTCCGCGCATGAAACCTGAGCGTTTTCAGTAGATTACAAATCGTCCATGTCGTGATATCGCCGCATTTCCTACAGATTCCCGTCGCAATCGGCTGTCAGCCTGTCACCATCAAGTGATCAGGAGGTGATCGGGCATGAGCCTCTCTTTCCCGACGATGGCGGCGATCCGTTTCGGTTATGGTTTCCGGCCGGGCGAGGTGGCGCCGCAAAGCAAGGACGAGCTGATCGGGCAATTGTCCAAAGGCGCGGCGGCAACGCCGGATTTTCCGCTCGGCGGCCCCGATATGCGTCACCGGGCGATCCTCAGCCTGCAGGCGCAGCTGAAGCAGATCCGCGAAGATGCCAAGACGGTCACCGACGATCCGACGCGGCGCGAGATGCGCAAGGCTGTGCAGCGCCAGGCGCAGCAACAATTCCAGCACGATGCAAACCTGCGGCTGATGCAGGCGGTGCTGTCGCCCTACGGCTTTTACGAGCGGCTTTCGACCTTCTGGACCGATCATTTCTCCACCAGCGCCAACAAGAGCCTGCCGATGCGCCTTATCGTGCCGCTCTACGAGGCCGAGGCAATCCGGCCGTTCATTTCGGGCAGGTTCGGCAATCTCCTGCGCAGCGCCACCGCTCATCCCGCCATGCTGATCTACCTCGACCAGGCGGATTCGCTCGGGCCGGATTCGGCGGGCGGCGTCAAGCGCAACAAGGGGCTGAACGAAAATCTCGGACGCGAACTCCTGGAACTGCACACGCTCGGGGCCGGCAGCGGCTATACCCAGGCGGATGTTACCGCCGCGGCCATGGTGCTGACGGGCCTCACCATCGACCGCAAGGAGATGGATATCGCCTTTCGGCCGACCATTTCGGAGCCCGGCACGCATGAGGTGCTCGGCGTCAGTTATGGCGGGCGCCGGCGCTCGCGCGAAGATTATCTCGACATGCTCGATGACCTCTCGGTCCATCCGAAGACGGCGGCGCATATCAGCCACAAGCTCGCGGTGCATTTCGTCTCCGACCAGCCAGACGAGGGGATGGTCTCTGACATGGCGGCGGCTTGGAGAAAGACAGATGGCGATCTCACCGCCGTCTACACCGCCATGCTCGACCATCCGGCCGCCTGGCAAAACGAGGGCGCCAAGGCGCGTCAGCCATTCGATTTTATCGTTGCCGGCCTGAGGGCGCTGAATGCGGGGCCGGTCAACGGCGTCGTCGGCAGCTTCCTGGCAGCCAATCAGCAGGGAACGGATGAGGGCGATATGGCTGCCAATACGCCCGGCATGGCGGGAGCGCCAGTGACGACGGACCCCGCCGGAGAGGCGAGGGACAAGCGGCTCAAGGCCTTTCGGGCGGCGCGGGCGTTGGGGCAGGGGGCGCTGAAGCGCATGGGCCAGCCGACCTGGCTGCCGCCGAGCCCTGCCGGTTTCGAGGAAGGCTTTTCCGCCTGGATCAGCGGCAGCCAGCTCGCCGAGCGCCTGGCCTGGGCAAGGCGGGCCGCGGCGCAGTTCGGCCGCGACGAGGATCCGCGCGAGTTCCTGAGATCGACGCTTGCCGATGCCGCCCGCGACGAGACGATCCGCGTGGTATCGCAGGCGCCGAACAAGATCAGCGGTTTGACGCTGGTGCTGGCATCGCCGGAATTCAACCGCCGATAGGAGGCTCTCAATGAACCGGATTTTGCTTTCCCGCCGCGGCTTTCTGACATCGGCCTGCTGTATTGCCGCCGCCCCCCTCTTCACGCCGGTCACCTTTGCGGCGATGCCGGGCGATAATCGTTTCGTCACCATCGTCCTGCGCGGCGCAATGGACGGACTCGACCTGGTGCAGCCTTACGGCGATGCCGGCTTTGCTGCGCTCAGGCCGACCCTGGCGCTGACGCCGGACAGCGGACTTCTCGATCTTGATGGGCATTTCGGCCTCAATCCCGCCGCCGCCGACCTGATGCCGCTCTGGAAGAGCCGAGAACTCGCCTTCGTCCATGCGGTGTCGACGCCCTATCGCGACCAGCGCAGCCATTTCGACGGGCAGGACATGCTTGAGTCTGGCGGCGAACATGTCGCCGAGGAAAAGACTGGCTGGCTGAACCGGGCGCTCGCCGTCATCCCGCGGTCGGATGCGCGCAAGGCGATCGACGTCAACACGTCGACGGAACTGATCCTCTCCGGGCCGAACAATGTCGACGTCTGGGCGTCGGATTCCAATCTGGCGCCGGCGCGTGACGAGATGCAGTTCCTGGCGCGGCTTTATGCCGGTGATCCGCCCTTCGCCCAGGCGCTTGCCGAGGCGACGCGAGCCGACAGCGCGGCGATGATGGTCGAGCCGGACGGCGAGCGCGGCGAAAAGATCGGCGACGTCGCGGCGCTCGCGGCCAACATGCTGAAGGGCGACTACCGCATCGCCAGCTTCTCGATCACCGGCTGGGACACCCATATCGGCCAGGCCGGCCAGTTCAAGCGGCCGGCCGGGGATCTCGCCCAGGCGATCAACACGCTGAAGGTGACGCTGGGCTCGGAGATCTGGTCAAAGACGGTGGTACTCGCCATGACCGAATTCGGGCGTACCGTCCGACAGAACGGCTCCGCCGGCACCGACCACGGAACCGGCGGCTGCGCCGTACTTGCCGGCGGCGCGATCGACGGCGGCCGTATCCTCGGCCGCTGGCCCGGGCTCGGCGACGGGCTACTGCTCGACGACCGCGACCTGATGCCGACCGCCGACGTGCGCGAGGTGGCGGCGGCGATGCTTTACCGGCAGTTCGATGTCGGCGTGGATGATCTGACGGGGAAGATATTTCCCGGGCTGGGGTTTGATAGGGGGTCGCAGTTTTTGAAGGTGTGAGAGGTGGTTTCGCATAGCGGGATCGATCGGCCGGTGAACCAATTGCAGGGCCGGACGCTCTGAGGGAGGTGATGCGTCGGGCGGCCGCCTGCTCTTGCCTGTGCTTCGCCAAGGGAGCAAGCCGCTGCCCGGCCCTTCGCTTTAGGCTCAGGGCGTTCGTCGCTGCAATCGGTTCACTGGATCGATTGCTCGGGCCGCGCCCGATCGCTCCTCACCCCAACACATCGTAAAGTCTGAAGATGAAGCTCACCTGGTAGAGCAGGTTGGCGATGACGAAGATGGTGTGGAAGCGGCGGTTCGCGGTCCAGGCGGCGATGGCGCAGAGCAGGATGTAGACGATATTGCGGGCGGGATATTCCCAGCCGAGCGAGAGGATACGCTCCGGACCTTTGATCGCCGTATCGAGGATATCGACGGCGTAGATCAGGCCGAGGATGCCGAAGAACCATTTGCGCCTTGAAATGAAATATTCCTCGTAGCCGCCATATTCCTCGAGGCTCGCCGGGAAGAGCAGGGCGCAGAGCAGGAAGAACAGGCTGCAGAAGCAGACGAGGAAGAGATAGATGCCGAAGCCGATGGCGGGCACGGCCTGCAGGCGATATTCCCACCACCAGATATGGATGATGAAGAGGAACAGCGACAGCGCCCAGCCGAGGTGAATTGGATAAACCTTCGCCTTGGCCGGATGCTGGACGATGCCGGCAACGCCAGTGAGCAGCCTTGCAAGCGAAAGGCTGATGACCATGCCCATCACCACCTTGATATGAAGGAAGACTTCCGGCGAGCTGACCGTTTCCATCGTGTCGATCCCGGGCTGTCACTCCTCGGGGACTTGCTTGGGCTTGCCCTCTTCGTCGAGCGCCACCATGATGAAGGTGGCGGCGGTGACCTTTTCCATCTTGGCATAACGCGAGCGGTGCGCCCACGCTTCGACGATCAGCGTAATCGATGTGCGCCCGACGCGGTCGATATCGGTATAGACCGACAGCGTATCGCCGATCTTGACCGGCAGTTCGAAGGCCATCTCCTTGACGGCGGCGGTGACGACGCGGCCCTTGGCGCGCTCGGCGGCACGAATACCGGAGGCAAGGTCCATCTGCGCCATGACCCAGCCGCCGAAAATATCGCCGGCCGGATTGGCATCGCCCGGCATGGCGAGCGTGCGCAGCGTCAGTTCGCCTCTCGGCTTGGCGGCATCGGTCATGGAAGGTTCCCTCAGGCTGGGTGTTACGATTCTGCAGCCACGTTAGGCGAACTCGTTGTGTCGACCAATCCCTTTCGGTGCCAGCGAAGGCGGCGGTGCAAATATCGCGACCGTCACCGAGCTGAAATCTCAATCGATTTCAGCTAGTTGAATTTTACAACCGACACTTCAGCTTGCGTTATTTAATTATCTTCTAATAAAACTTTACGCTCCAGTAATTGAGGTGGTTCACAATGAAAGCGGTCTCATATCCAAGAATCGCCGGGAACCCTCATGCGTAACGTCAAGATTTCCACCCGTCTTTACTGCCTCGTCGGCTTCACGCTTGCCGTGCTTGCGGCGACGATGGTCTTCTTTCTGAACTTTTCCTATTCCGAGCTGGAAGCGGAGCGGAAGGCGGGGCTGGAGAAGATGGAGGCCACGGCGCTCGGCATCTTCGACAAATATTACAAGATGGAACAGGCGGGCACGATGACCCGCGAGCAGGCGCAGGCGGCCGCCAAGGACGTGATCGGCGCCATGCGCTACGGCGCCGACGGCTATTTCTGGATCAACGACATGCGCCCCGCCATGGTGATGCACCCGATCAAACCGCAACTGAACGGCACCGATATCTCCCAGATGAAGGACCCGACCGGCAAGTTCCTGTTCGTCGAGTTCGTCAACAAGGTGAAGAAGGACGGCAAGGGCTTCGTTGATTATTACTGGCCGAAGCCGGGCGCCGATGAGCCGGTGCTGAAATATTCCTATGTCGCCGGTTTCGAACCCTGGGGCTGGATCGTCGGCACCGGCGTCTATGCCGATGACCTGGCGGCGCTCTATCGCCAAAATGCGATCTGGGCGGCAGTGCTCTGCCTGCTTGGTGCGGCCGCCACCATTGCGATCGCCTATGCCATCGTCCGCAGTGTAACGGCGCCGATTGCCCGGCTGAAGACGGCGATGAACGCGATTGCTGCCGAGGAAGCATCCGTCGAGATCGCCGGCAGCGAGTGCCGCGACGAGGTGGGACAAATGGCCAAAGTGCTGCTGGTGCTGCGTGACTCCGTCGACGAACGCAGGGCGCTACGCGGCCGCGAAGACGAGCGGCAGCGGCAGATCGAGGACGAGCGCCGCGGCAACGAAGCGAGCCTGCGCTCGGCTTCCGAGCGGCAAAACCGCGCCATGCAGGCGCTCGGCGTCGGCCTGGAGAAGCTTGCAAGCGGCGACCTCACCGTTGCAATCGGCGACATCGGTGAGGACTACGCCAAGCTCAGGAATGATTTCAACGCGGCCGTCGATGCGCTGAACGGCGTCATTCATGCGATTTCCGAATCAAGCCGGGTAGTCAACGACAGCGCATCCGACATCAGTGAGGCGACCGGTAACCTGTCGAAGCGCACCGAGCAGCAGGCGGCCGCACTCGAAGAAACGGCGGCAGCGCTCGACGAAATCACCGCGACGGTCAAGACCGCGTCCGAGCGGGCGAACGAGGCGCGCGAGATGGTGGCCGAAACCAAGGCGAGCGCCGGCCGCTCCGGCGACATCGTCCGCAACGCCGTGACCGCGATGGGCCGGATCGAGGAATCCTCCAGCCGCATTAACCAGATCATCTCTGTCATCGACGAGATCGCCTTCCAGACGAATCTGCTGGCGCTGAACGCCGGCGTCGAGGCTGCGCGGGCCGGCGAGGCTGGCCGCGGCTTCGCTGTCGTCGCCCAGGAAGTGCGCGAACTTGCGCAGCGTTCCGCCAATGCGGCCAAGGAGATCAAGGAACTGATCAGCCGCTCGGCTGCGGAAGTCGAAGGCGGGGTTGCGCTGGTGCGCTCGACAGGTGACGCGCTGCTGGAGATCGAGGCACTGGTCAACCAGGTGAACGACCATGTCGCCTCGATCGCGACGGCGGCGCGCGAGCAGTCTACGGGCCTCAACGAGATCAACAGCTCCGTCAATCACATGGACCAGATGACGCAGCAGAACGCTGCGATGGTCGAGGAGACGACGGCGGCCAGCCGCACGCTCGCCGACGAAAGCACGCAGCTGAAGACGCTGCTTTCGAATTTCCGCCTGCGCGAGGCGGGGCGGCGGGCCGAGACCCGATACACACGGGCAGCGTGAGAAACAGCAGAAATCAAAGGCCGGGCGACCGGCCTTTTTCATTTCCACCGCCTTCAGATTGTGCCGGTAAGTTTTCATTCACCGTTTTTAATTAAAATTGGACCGAGTTTTTTCGGTCACTCTGCGGCCGGCCCATGGAAGCGATAAGAGTATGGCGTTTGTTTCCTTTCCGCGGCGAGCCTTCCTGCCCGTTCTGCTCTCGGCGGCGCTGACCACTTGTTCGATCAGCGACGGGCTGGTGCCACCGGCCAATGTCGACAACGGCACCCGGGTCAGTTCGATTTCACCGTCTCGCGGTGCAGCGCGTATGGCGCCCGCCGTGCGTATGGCGCGGGCGGAGCGCCTTGCGCCTGCGGAAACTCAAGCCTCATATCCCGTTTCCGGCGGGCCGGTCGGCAGCAGCCAGGGCTCGGTCGATTATCTCGATACGCCGAACCTTGCCGGCACCGGGCACGCGGCGCAGGCGCCGCGGACGCTGACGGCGCCGGAATCCCAGAGCCGAAAGCTGCCGATGATCGACAGCGATGAGGCGCTGGCGGCAGGCCAGCCGAACGGCAACTGGGGCGGCACGCAGAACCTTGCTGTCCCGTCCGGCGGTGTCAACATGGACGAGGAGCTCGGGGCCGAACCGGTCGTCGGGCTGGCGCAGGAACAACAGCAGCAGATCGCCGAGGGCAACGCCAGCGAACCTGTCGTCGACGGCATCGGCACCGACAACCCGGCTCAGATCAATCAGCCAGTGCGCCGGCCGGCGCCGCGGGCAATGCCGCAGCCGGCAGCCCAGGCTGAGATGAGCCGAGCCCCCGCCTGGAATGACGGCAGCCCTGTCTTGGAACCGACCCGCGTTCCCGAAGAGGACGAGAGCGAAGAAGTTGCGATGCTCCGGCCGAACAACCCGATGATGAGCCAGCCCGCAGCGCCGGTCGACCCGAGCGTCATGCCGGCTTCCGAGCTCGCCTGCCGGCGCGAACTGAAGCGTATGGGTGTGCTTTTCGACGAGAAGCCGCCGATCTCGCAGGGACCAGCCTGCCAGGTGCCCTATCCGGTGTCGTTGAAGGGGCTTTCCGGCAATATCGGCGTGAAGCCGGCCGTGACGCTGAACTGCCAGGTGACGCTTGCCTTCGCCAAGTGGGTGAAGAACGAGCTGGCGCCGTCGGCCCGCTACCGCTACTGGAGCGGCATCAGGACGATCCAGCCGCTCGGCGGCTATTCCTGCCGCCGCATGAACAACAGCCGGCAGAGATATAATCCGATGTCGGAACACGCCCGCGGCAATGCCATCGACGTCGGCAAGTTCGTGCTGAAGAACGGCCACGCGATCGACGTGCGTAAGAAGGGCCTGTTCTCCTATCGCGAGGGCCGGCTCTTGAAGGCGGTGCGCAGCGACAGCTGCCGCTATTTCAATACGGTGCTCGGACCGGGCAGCAACCCGGAACACTGGAACCACTTCCATTTCGATCTGCGCTCCCGCAAGAGCGGCAAGGTCTATTGCGACTAGGCGAGGGCGCGGCTGCAGCCGCGGCAATTAGGCCCTGTCCCAAGAAAAGGGTTCATCCCGGCCGCCGGACGCGCTATGGACCGGCGAGGCGGATTGCTATTGGAAAGTCTGATCCATGAGCTATGAATTCCATGTCGGCCAGAAGGTCGTCTGCATCAATGATACCTTCAAGCATGTCAGCATCGACCAGCTCATCCGCAAGGGCGAGATCTATACGATCCGCTGGGTCGGCGAATATACCCATTATGTCGATGGCACCTTCATCGGCGTGAAGCTTGCGGAAATCCATCGCGGCAATGATGACGGACCGGAGGGCTATGGTGCCGCCGATATGCCCTATCGCGCGACGCGCTTCCGGCCGCTGATGAAGGACAAGATCGCATCACTGCGCAAGCTTTTGGCGCCGACACCGGATGCGCCGGCGGAGCCGAAAGAAAAGACCAGAAAGAAAGAGAAGGTCTGAGCGCGGTTGTGTCAGCCCGTCTTCAGGCTGAGTGACAGCCCGGTTTGCCTGCTGAGCTCGAGAACGCCATCGCGCGCTCAATCTTTGCTGTTCCCCTGGATGGTCAGACTCATAAGGATTTTACTGAGCTCAGGCAAAGCCAGCTCCGTTTCGCATTTGATTTCGGCGGCGCTAAACCATTTCAGCTTGGTGTGTTCGTCGTCAATCGGTCGCGGGCAGCCTCGCCACCGATCGATGCGATAGATATGGAACCTGGCGGATGTGGCGGATTGGCCTTGCCATCCGAACTTTGTCACAAATTGGCCGCCGGGAAGGCTCCAACGATCCGGATGCTGCCTGCGCCCGGGACTTCGCCTTGCGAGGAGAACGCTTCCATTCTCGATGAGGGCGCCCATCGCGATCTCAGGCATGTCGTCTTCTCCTTTATGTCGGCAAATGCCGGCGAGCCCGCGCTTTTTCCCGGCCGTCTCCCCGTGAGAGGATGGCGGCCGGGTCGGCTGTTCCGGCCTAACCAAATTTCTCAGTCGCATCGGCGTTACCCTGTACCCAATAGCCGGATGCCTTGATCCAGGCGAGTGGGTAGCCCCGCTCCAGCAGATGGGCGCGAATGGTACGTGTCGTCGGGCTTCCGCCGCGGTCCGGTGGTGTTGTGGCGATGCTGATGGTCGCCCCGAGTAAGTACGCGGCAAAACTTGCATGGCCCGCCTTTTCGCGGGACAAGGCTCGAATGAGCATTCCCAAAATACATCCCTTTGCCTTCGATCCGACCTACGGCATGCGGCTTCAGGAGCTTCTTGCAGTCGAGCCGCCGGAGGAGCCCGACGGCTTCGACTCATTCTGGGAGGCGCGGTACCGGAGGGCGCTGACGGTCGATCCGCGGCCGATGCTTTCGCGCAGCCCGCTCAGCCATCCGGATTGGCATGTGCTCGATCTCGTCTATCGCTCGACCGGTGATTTCAGGATCGGCGGCTGGCTGCTGCTGCCGCGTGAGGGGCAGGTGAAGCGCGGCCTCGTCGTCGGGCATGGTTACGGCGGGCGGGATCAGCCTGATTTCGATCTGCCGGTCAGAGAAACGGCGCTGATCTTTCCCTGCTGCCGTGGATTGTCGCTGAGCAGCCATCCGCCGATCTCTCAGAATCCGTCCTGGCATGTGTTGCACGATATCGACAATCGGGACTCCTATATCATCGGCGGCTGCGTCGAGGATATCTGGCTTGCCGTCTCCACACTTGTCGCGTTCTATCCTTGGCTCTTTGGCCATATCGGCTATAGCGGCATCAGCTTCGGCGGCGGCGTCGGGGCAATGGCGATCGCTTATGACGGGCGCATCGACCGCGGCCATCTGGCGCTGCCGAGCTTCGGCCACCAGCCGCTGCGGCTGAAGCTGCCGAGCGTCGGCAGCGCGCAAGGGGTGCAGGAATATCAGGCGGATCATCAAAACGTGCTGGAGACGCTGCGCTTCTACGATGCGGCGACGGCGGCGCGGCGGATCGATGTGCCGATGCTGACGGCAGTGGCGCTTTTCGATCCCGCCGTCGCGCCGCCCTGCCAGTTCGCTGTCGCAAATGCGATACGGAAATATAATGAAATCTTCATCCTGGACGCCGGTCATTTCGATTACCCTGGAAGCGCAGAGCAAGAGGCGGTTCTCCGCGATAAGATCGGACAGTTCTTCAGGGTGACATGAACCGCAAATATCTCAGCTGGTATAGTCCGCGCCTGCATCGGGAGATGGAGATCTTGGTGTTCGGCCATGCCGGCGCCAAGGTGCTGGTGTTTCCGACGCGGGAAGGACGCTTCTTCGAATATGAACAGCTCGGCTTGGTCGGAAGCCTTGCCGATAAGCTCTCCGCCGGCCATCTCCAGCTCTACTGCATCGAGGGACTGGCGGCCGACAGCCTCTACGGCTTCCACCATCATCCGGCCGAGCGCATCCGCCGGCATGCGGCGCTGGAGGATTATATCCTCCACGAGGTGCTGCCGCTGATGGCGGCGAAAAACCCGCATGATTGCACCGTCGTGCATGGATGTAGCCTCGGCGCCTTCCAGGCGGCGAGCCTTGTCTTCCGCCACCCGCATCTCTTCCGTAAGCTCGTCGCCTTTCTGGGCGCTACGACCTGACGATGAAGGTGGACGTGTTCGGCGACCTGTTTGACGGCTACTACGACGACAGCATCTATTTCCACACGCCGACGCATTTTCTGCCCGGCCTCGGCGCCGACTGGCGGCTCGAGCGGCTGCGCGAGATCGAGATCGTGCTGACCATCGGCGATGCCGATCCCTTCCTCGACAACAACCGCTATCTCAGCCGGCTGCTCGGCGAGAAGAACATCCGCCATCAACTGCATGTTTGGGACGGCCGCGCCCACCGCGCCGGCGCCTGGCGAAAGATGGCGCCACTCTACATCTGACCCCTGTGAGCCCGTCCGCTTTTTTCGCTCTGCCGGTTGCGGGAGATGTCAGCCGCGGTCCTCCCATGAATTGATCATGGGGATGCCGGCGGCTTCAAAGGGGCCGGTGTCGCGTGTGGCCACCATGAGGCCGTGTGCGGCGGCTGTGGCGGCGATGTAGCCGTCGGCCTTGCCGTTTGCTTTGCCTGCGGGCTTGGCTTACGCCATCAGGGCGGCATAGGCTTGTGCGGCGCCGAGGTCGAAGGGCAGCACGCGCCCCTCGAACAACGGCAGCACGTCGCCCTCCAGCCGGTCATGCAGAGTGGTGCGGCGCTTGCCGGCGGGCATGGCCGCAATGCCGAAACGCAGCTCAGCGACTGTGACGGCCGAGAGATAGAGGGTTTCGATAGCTTGGGCGTCTATCCACGCCAGCACACGCGGATCGGGCGTGAGCTTCCATGGTTCCGAAATCATGTTGGTACCGATGAGGATCATTCAAACCTCATCGGATCTGCCGGCGTCTTGTCGCGCAACTGGTCGAACAGTTCCGCCTCGGCATCGGTCAGCTCCGCTTCGCGAGCGATGGATGCCAGCAACGAACCGAGCTTCACCCGCTCGGGGGGCGGACGGCCGTCTCAAGAATGTCTCGAATTTCCGCCTCGGTGCTGCGGCCATGCGTGGCCGCCCGAATACGAAGCGCGCAAAGTCTCGCAGCTGAAACCTACGCCGATCCCTCAAATTTCGTTTGCAGGGCGTACCGCTACGGTGAAATCTGGCCTCGCTGGCGGATGGGCAGCAGGATATGGACCTCGACGCCGCTCCTGTTTTCCCGGGAGCGGATCAAACTTGGGCCTCGCTTCGGCGGGGCTTTTTTCTTGGCTGGGCGGGGGAATATTCCCGCCCAGTGCTAGATTTAGCCTTTCCGGCGTGATGCAACGGGCGTATTCAGCCAATGTGTGGTTCACATCCACGCTCCCCGCGCGGCAGATCTCCGATCGGCTTCCTTCCCGCTTGCCTGTCGCGTCATCCGGATTTTTCATTGGCAGCTTCATGACAACGGCAGAGACGAGCGAGAACGGGCAAGAGGTGGCAACTGGCCGTCAGGCGAAGATCGTGGCTCTGGTCGTTGCCGTTTCCTTCTTCATGCAGATCCTCGACGGCACCATCGTCGCCACCTCGCTGCCGCAGATGGCGGCAAGCTTCGGCGTGCAGCCGGTGTCGATGAGCATCGGCATCACCGTCTACATGCTGACGATGGCGGCCTTCATTCCATTGTCAGGCTGGCTCGGTGACCGCTTCGGCGCGCGCCGCGTCTTCCTGGTGTCGATCGGCGTCTTCACCGGCGCTTCGCTGTTCTGCGGGCTCTCCGGCAGCCTCACGGAATTCGTGCTGTGGCGTGCGCTGCAGGGGGCGGGCAGCGCGCTGATGACGCCGGTCGGTCGCATCATCGTGCTGAAAAACGCCCGCAAGTCTGAACTCGTGCAGGCAATCGCGCTGATCACCTGGCCGGCGCTGACGGCGCCCGTGGTCGGGCCCGTACTCGGCGGCTTCATCACCACCTATGCCAGTTGGCATTGGAATTTCCTGATCAACATCCCGATCGGCATCATCGGTATGGGGCTGGTGCTGCGCTTCGTGCCCGAACAGCGCGAGGCCAATCCCGGCCGGCTGGATATTCTCGGCTTTATCCTGAGCGCGGCCGGACTGACCCTGTTGCTCGCGGCCTTGGAGCTTTCGGTCAAATGGGAAGGCGGGCTTTGGCCCGTCATCTCATTGCTGGCGGCGGGCATGATGCTCTCTGTCATGGCGACGCGGCATTTCCTCGCCGTCGACAATCCGCTGCTCGACCTCTCGGCCTTCCGCGTCCAGACCTTCTCGATGTCGACGCTTTCGGCGGGCACGGCATGCCGGACGGCGATCAATGCGACGCCTTTCCTGCTGCCCCTTCTGTTCCAGCTTGGCTTCGGGCTGAGCTCGATTGCCGCCGGCACCTATCTGCTCGTCTATTTTCTCGGCAATTTCAGCATGAAGGCGGTGACGACGCCGCTCTTACGCTTCTTCGGCTTCCGCACCGTGCTCGGGCTCAATGGGCTGATCGCGGCCCTTTCAATCGTTGCCTGCGGTTTCCTGACGCCTGACACGCCGCCGTTTTTCATGCATGCGCTGCTCTTTCTCGCCGGCCTGTCGCGGTCGATGGAGTTCACGGCGCTGAACACGCTCGCCTTTGCCGACATCGGCCCGGCGCAGCGAAGCTCGGCCTCGACGCTGTCGAGCATGCTGCAGCAGATGTCGATGCTGCTCGGCGTTGCGGTGGCCGCCGCCGTGCTCAACATTTCCTCTGCTCTCAGGGGTGCGGCCAATCCCGTCTTGGCCGATTTCCGCTGGGCCTTCGTCGTGATTGGCGCGATCGGCATCGTCTCGTCGCTGCGTTTCCTGCAATTGCCGAAGGAGGCTGGCGCCGAAGTCTCCGGCCACCGGAAATTCCAGAAGAGCTAACCACCTGCGACATGAGCGAGGGATCAGCGATGTTTACCTCAGGCGGTCAATGCAATACGACAGTGCCCATGCCGACGACTCGGACCCTTGCGGCCGTCGTTGCTTAGAGAGAACGCCGGGAGACCGAATGAGCAATTCTAGCGGCGATGCGGATGGCCTGATCCACATCCTCTATATCGACGACGACGAAGGGCTCGCCCTCCTGATGCAGAAGAACCTTGCGCGGCGCGGCTTTTCGGTCGAGTGGGCGCAGAATGGTGCTGCCGGCCTTGCGCGGATCGCCGAGGGCAGCATCGACGCCGTCGTGCTCGATCATCTCCTGAGCGGCGAGACCGGACTCGACATTCTGCCCTGCATCACGTCCGTGCCGGATCATCCGCCGGTCATTTATGCAACGGGGTCGGATGACACCAGCATCGCGGTCGCGGCGCTGAAGGCGGGCGCCGATGACTACATGCTGAAGGGGATTTCGGCCGATTATTTCGACCTGCTCGCCGCCGCCCTCGAACAGGCGCTGGAGCGGGCGCGCTTCCGCCGCGAGACGGCGCAGGCGCAGGAGGTGATCCGCCAGCAGCGCGACCATGCCGAGTTGCTGCTTGCCGAAGTCAATCACCGCATCGCCAACAGCCTCGGCCTGGTCGGCGCGCTGATCCGCATGCAATCTTCCGTGACCAGGGACCAGGTGGCGATCGACGCGCTGCACGAGACGCAGATGCGCATCAACGCCATCGCCAGCGTGCATCGCCGGCTCTACACCAACCGGCAGGTCGGCTCGGTGCAGGTGGATGAATATCTGAACAGCCTGCTGACCGAACTCGAAGCTTCGATGCGCGACGACAAGCGGCCGCACCGTATCGTGCTGACCGCAAAACCGGTCAATCTGGCGACTGACAAGGTGATCACGCTCGGGTTGATCGTCAGTGAACTCGTCACCAATGCTTTCAAATATGCCTATCCCGAGAGCGTCTCGGGCGAGATCCGCGTTTTTGTCGACCAGACGGACGGAGAATTGCACGTCATCGTCGAGGATGATGGAGCGGGGTTCGATCCAGAGGGCTCAGCCAGGGGAACGGGGCTCGGAACACGCATTTTGACGGCGATGGCCGCGAGCTTGAAATCGGATTTCGCTTACGACCCCAGGCATGAAGGGACGAGGGCGATGCTAGTGTTCTCGTTGCATGAGGAGAAGTAGGTAGAGGTGGAAGGTCACGATAAAGGGTGTGCCCGCGGCCCCCTCATCCGCCTGCCGGCACCTTCTCCCCGAGGGGAGAAGAGATTCGCGGCAACGTCTCGACTCCCTCTTCTACCCAACGGGAGAAGGTGCCCCCTTGTCCTATTTTTACAAGAGCTTGCCGGCATAACATCATGAACCTAACGCGACGGGAGGAAAGCATGACAACGATCCGCACACCTCGCGAAGTCTACGATTTCTGGTTCGTTCGATGCGGCCGCGAGCTATGGTTTCGCCCGCCGCCGGAACTCGATGTCGAGATCCGTGATATATTCCGCGATACGCATCTGGCGCTTGCCGCAGGCGTCGGCGACGAATGGCGGGCCGATCCGATGAGCCGGCTGGCGGCCGCCATCGTGCTCGATCAGTTTCCCCGCAACATCTATCGCGGCACTGGGCTTGCCGTTGCTACCGACGGGCTGGCGCTTCGGGAAGCCAAGCTTGCGCTTGCGGCCGGCGCCGACCAGGCGGTGGAACATGCATGCCGGACCTTCTTCTATCTGCCCTTCGAACATGCCGAGAATCTCGATGAGCAGGCGCGTTCGGTGGCACTGTTCACCGCGCTTGGCGACGAGGAATATCTCGATTATGCGATCCGCCACCATGAGATAATCGCCGCCTACGGGCGCTTTCCTCACCGCAATGCCATGCTCGGGCGGGAATCGACGGCAGCAGAACTCGACTATCTCTCCAAGCCTGGCGCGGGGTTCTGAGCTGTTTGGACGAACGTGCGCGGCATGGAACAGGCTCGGTGCAGGGCGCTTTAGGCATCTCCCGCCTTTCTGTCGCCTTTCTTTGCGATGAAAAGCGAGCATTCAATTTCGATGACAACCTTTCCGGAGGCCTTTTTGCGGCTGAGATCCATCCTGCTTCGCACCATTCTTCTCATGACGCTGGCGCTCGCCGGTGCGCATTTTGAGAGCGCAGCAGCCTTCGCGCAGGAACCGCAGCCGCAGGCGGCAGCAGAGACGCCGCCTGTCGATACGCCTTCCGCCCAGGCGGCGAAGGAGATCGAGAAGGCGAAGGTCCAGCTTGGTTCGCTGCAGGACAGCGTCAAGGAGAACGCCGATAATGACGATGCGCTGGTCGGGCTTGCGACCAAAGCCGACGAACTCAGCCGCGCCGTCATCACCATATCGGTCAACCTGAGGCCGCGTTTCGACCAGATCAAGAACCGGTTGACCGAGATCGGCGAGCCGCCGAAGGATGGGCAGCCGCCCGAGGCGCAGATCGTCACCGACGAGCGTAACGCGCTTGCCGCCGAGCGCGCGCAGATCAATGCGGTGACCGGTGACGCCGAAAACCTGTCGATCGCGGTGACGAAGCTCATGAACGAGATCATCGAGATGCGGCGGCAGCTTTTCGCCGATACGCTTTTCAGGCGCACCGAAATCTCGGTTTCCGTCCTTGACGATGCTGCGACTGCCTTCGTACGGGAGACTGGCGAATTTGCCACGGCGCTGTCGAGCTGGGCCACCTTCGTCTGGAAGTTCAAGCGCTTCCCGCTGTTCGCGGCGATCTTCCTGTCGCTCGCTTCGGCGCTCATTCTGCTTTCCGGCAGCTACCGACTGTTCGGCTCTTATCTGCGCCGGGACGATGCGGTCGAGAACCCTTCTTATATCGGCCGGCTGTCGATCGCCTTCTGGTCGACGCTGATCCGCACGCTGGCGCTGGCGGTGCTGCTCGTCACCTCCTTCTTCTTCCTCAACAGTTTCAACGTGCTGCGGCCGGATATCGCGCCGGTCATCGGCGCGCTGTTCGGAACAATCGGACTCGTCTATTTTGTCGGTCGCTTCATCAATGCCATCTTTGCGCCGCACGAACCGCGCTGGCGGCTCGTCAAGCTTTCCAACCTCGGCGCGCGCTCAATCGGTTATTGCCTGCTGGCGATGGCAGTCATCAACGGGCTCGACTATCTCTTCAGCAGCATCGGCGAAGCGATGGGCTCACCGCTGGTGCTGACGGTCGTCAGAAGTCTGATCGCCGCGCTCATCATCGGCATCATCCTGATCGCGGTCTCCTTCGGCAAGCCGATGTTGGCGAGAAGCGGCGATCCCGACGCGCCTGGCAGACATTGGCCGCGCGGCATGGCGATCATCCTGCGCGTCGTCGGTGCCGCTTTGATCGTTACGGCACTTGCCGGCTACGTCGGACTTGCCCGCTTCGTCGCCACGCAGCTCATCATCACCGGCGCAGTCGTCGCAACCATGTATGTCGGCCTGCTCTCCGGCAAGGCGATCTCGCGGCAGGAAAGCTTCGGCGACACCTTCTTCGCGCGCTTCCTGGCGCGGCGCTTCAACCTCGGGCCGGTGGCGATAGACCAGGTCGGCCTGCTCGTCGGCCTTGCCATGTATGCGGTGGCGCTGCTCGTCGGCATTCCGCTGATCCTGCTGCTCTGGGGCTTCCATGTACAGGATCTGCAGCTTATCGCCTTCCGGCTGTTCACTGAGGTCAAGCTCGGCGGCATCAGCATCTCGCTGCTCGGAATCTGCACCGGCGTCCTGCTCTTTGCCGGCGTCTATCTGCTGACGCGCTGGCTGCAGCGCTGGCTCGACGGCAATGTCATGGCGCGAAGCCATGTCGATCTCGGCGTGCGAAATTCGGTCAAGACAGGCATCGGCTATCTCGGCGTCGGCATTGCCGCGATCATCGGCGTTTCCGCCGCCGGCATCGATCTGTCGAGCTTCGCGCTTGTCGCCTCGGCGCTTTCGGTCGGTATCGGTTTCGGCCTGCAGAACATCGTCTCCAACTTCGTCTCCGGCCTGATCCTGCTGGTCGAGCGGCCGTTCAAGGTCGGCGATCACGTCGTCTCCGGCACGGCCGAAGGTATCGTCAAGCGGATCTCGGTGCGGGCCACCGAGATCGAGACTTTCCGCAAGCAGGCGATCATCGTGCCGAATTCGGAACTGATCAACGGCCTCGTCGGCAATTGGACGCATCGCAACAAGATCGGCCGTTCGGAAATCCCGGTCTCCGTCAGCTACGACGCCGATCCGCAGATGGTGATGGATATTCTCTTGGAGTTGACCGCGAAGATTCCGCTCGTCATGCGCAATCCCGAGCCGCATGTCGAATTCCTGCGCTTCGGCCCCTATTCGCTTGATTTCGAGCTTCGCTTCTTCCTCGCCGACATGGGCGACGGCCTGACGGTGCGCAACAATCTCAGGATCGAGATCCTCAAGCGCTTCAAGGCGGAAGGCATAGAAATCCCGCTGCCACAGAGTGACCTTACCATCCATCGGGAGGCTGCCCCCGTCTTTCCCAATGCGGTTAAGGAGCATACTGGCGGCGATGAGAATTCCAAGGATAGACCGGTGGAGGAAGAAGAGCGGCCGGTACGCCAGCTGCGCGGGCGGGCAGCGGAGAGCTGAACAGCTTATTCAGCCATCATTCACAGGTCTATGTGCATGATCCCTTCCATCGGGATCGCTGCCGAGGGCAGCACCGATCTTTCGAGGGGAGGGCGCGTCAGCGCCGCCGCATATGATGGCAAGATTTGCCGCCGTTCTGCTTGTCCCGCTGCTTGCCGCGCCGGCGGTCAATGCGGCATCCATCACCAACACCGATCCAGCCGCCGTGGTGCTCATCATCACCGAGGGCGGCCAGCGCGTCGAAGTCGTGGTCGATGCCGGCGCTTCCGAAAGCCTCTGCTCCTCCGGCTGCTTCATGACGACACCCGACGGCGACCGGATCGGGCTCGATGGCGGCGAGACGATCGACATCATCAAAGGCTCGGCGGTCGTCAAATAGGGTTGCGGACCTGTCAGGCTGGACGGCTCAGATAATGCGCTTGCCCTCCGCATCCAGGACCTTCTCGCCGTCTTCCTTGGTGAAGGCACCCTTGTGCGTCTCCGGCAGGATTTCCAGGACCACCTCGGAAGGCCGCGACAGGCGTGTGCCAAGCGGTGTGATGACGAAGGGCCGGTTGATCAGGATCGGCTCCGCCAGCATGGCGTCGAGAAGCTGATCGTCGGTCAGATCAGGATTGTCGAGGCCGAGTTCGGCATAGAGCGTATCTTTGTCGCGAAGGGCCTGGCGCACGGTGAGGCCGGCATCGGCGATCATTCTTGCCAGTTCCTCACGCGATGGCGGGTTCCTCACATAGTCGATGATATCAGGTTCGATACCGGCGTTGCGGATGATCGCCAGCGTATTGCGCGACGTGCCGCACGCGGGATTGTGGTAGATGGTGACATTCATAGTTTTGCCTCTGACGATAGCGTTGACGAAGCGCCAGGCTGTAACAGCCAGGTGAACAGGAGAAGGGCTGCGACAGCACCGGATATTTCGGCGATCCAGAATCCGGGAAGATCGATTGGGCGGATGCCGGAGAAAGTGTCTGTCAGCGAGCGGGCCAAGGCGACGGCCGGATTGGCGAAGGAGGTCGAGGCGGTGAACCAATAGGCGGCGGTGATGTAGAGGCCGACCAGCCACGGCACCGCCTTCTGCTCGAACCTGATGCCGGCAAGGATGATGGCGACCAGACCGAAGGTCGCGACACCTTCGGAAAACCATTGCGCGTCGCCGGTGCGCACCTTGCTCGACAACTCGACGATCGGCAGGGCGAACATTAGATGAGCGATGACGGTTCCGACAATGCCGCCGACGATCTGCGCGGCGACATATCCAGAGAGATCGCGTTTCGCCAGCGTGCGCGACATGGCAAAGACGAGCGAGACGGCCGGATTGAAATGGGCGCCGGAGATGGGTCCGAGAACGGTGATCAGCACCACCAGCATGGCGCCGGTCGCCAGCGTGTTGCCGAGCAGGGCAAGTCCCGTATCCGCGGTCAGCGATGCCGCCATGATGGCGGATCCAACGACGGTTGCGACCAGCATGGCGGTGCCGAGGGCCTCTGCGACCAGCCGGCGCGGTAGATCGAACGACGCCATCAGCCGGCGCCCGCCGGTTTAGCGGTCGAGCCCTCCATCGCGCCGATCTGGCGCAGATGCTGCTCCAGCGCCAGCTTGTCGATCGACGACAAGGGCAGGCTGAGGAAGGCCATGATCCGGTTCTTGAGGAAGCGGGCGGCCTGCGCGAAGGCACGGCCCTTCTCGACCTCGCTGCCCTCGACGGCGGCCGGATCCTCGACGCCCCAGTGAGCGGTCATCGGATGGCCGATCCAGACAGGGCAGGCTTCACCGTGGGCGGTGTCGCAGACGGTGAAGATGAAATCCATCTCCGGTGCTTCAGGTTTGGCAAATTCGTCCCAGCTCTTCGAGCGAAAGCCGGCCGAGGGATAACCGAGTGCCGCAAGCTCCTTCAGCGCCAGAGGATTGACCTCGCCCCTCGGCTGGCTGCCGGCGGAATAGGCCTTGAATCGGCCCTTGCCCTCGGTCTTCAGAATGGATTCAGCCAAGATCGAGCGGGAAGAATTGGCGGTGCAGAGAAAGAGCACATTGTAAACGCGGTCTGTGGTCACTGCAGTTCCTCCTTGTTTGCAGGTGCGCAGCATGCGGCGACAGTGGCAGCGGGGGCGCAGATCTCTGCATTTGCGCTGCAGCAATCCTCCATTAGGAAGCGGATCAGGCCGCCGAGCGCTTCGTAATTGGCCGTGTAGATGATCGAGCGGGATTCGCGCTGTTGGCCAATAAGGCCGGCTCGTTCCAGCTCCTTCAAATGGAAGGAGATGTTGGACGGGGAAACCTCCGCCTTTACGGCGATGGCGCCTGCCGCCATTCCATCAGGACCCGATACGACAAGCATGCGAATGATGTGGAGGCGCGTTTCCTGTGAAAGCGCGCCAAATGCGGCGAGGGCTTGACGTTGATCCATATTTCAATAATCCTTGAATCATTGAAGCGATGATTAGCGCAAATGAATGCCATCGACAACAGTAGAATTCAGGAGACCGATATCGATCTCGGTATGCTGCTCAGCGTGCTTGCCGGCGCCAGGGACTCTTCCCTGTTTTTTACCATGACGGCCGGCCGGTGAAGCCGGGCTATCATATCACCGAGGTCAAGGCGGGCCAGTTTTCGGCCCTCGAATTGCTGCACAAGATCGAGGCGCGCTCGCTGGGTTTGCCGTCTGTGTCTGATTAATGCCTGCGTATCTAGGCGACAAACGCGGAGAGATCGGATGATCCGGACGTCCGCTACCAGGCGTCAACATGATAGAAGCAGCATGCGCTACGTTCATCCAGGCTGCAATGATCAAGCTCATGACACGAAGGCTGGTCCGCTATCCCGCTTTCTCGATCAGACTCTTAATCATATCCGCAAAGAAATCGCAGGCGCACCATTGCGCCGCGTGTTCATTTCGCAGCGGCAGATGCTGATTAATAATTATTCAAATCAATTGATGTATCGAATTGGCTCGGGGACAGAATTTACATCAAAGGTTTGCTTATGGCGTTTCTAGGTATTTCGGGGATGCAATATTCCGGGGAAATGTTTGCCGGTGCGCGGATTATTGTCGCGGAAGATTCCAACGTATTCACCTCCATGATCAGCAAGCGCCTGAAGGAGCTGTTCGACATCGATGTCGAGATCTGCCGCAGCTTCGAGGATCTGCAGTTTTCCTACGACAAGTCTTCCGACCCGATCACGCTGGCGATCTCGAACATCAACCTGCCCGGCGCCGAAAACGGCGAGGCGCTGGAATATCTGGTCGATCTCTCCATACCGACCATTGTGTTTACCGGCACCTTCCATGAAGGCATGCGCGACAAACTGATCGCCAAGGACATTGTCGACTATATCCTCAAAGACAATATTTTCGCCGTCGACCTTCTGGCGGAGTCGATCTGCCGGTTTCTGACCAATCATCGCCATCACGTGCTGATCGTCGACGACAGCGCGACGGCGCGCGCCCTGCTGTCGAGCCGGCTGAAGCGCTATAATTTCCGAGTGAGCACCGCCGAAAACGGCGCCAAGGCGCTGGAGATCCTGAAGGCCAGTCGCGATATCGGCCTGATGATCACCGACTACAATATGCCCGATATAGACGGCTTTGAACTGACGCGGCGCATCCGGGCTCATATCGGCTCGCACGAATTGCGCATCATCGGTGTTTCCTCGTCCTCGAACCGGCTGCTTTCGGCGCGGTTTCTGAAGGCCGGCGGCAATGATTTCATGCTGCGTCCCTTCATCGACGAGGAGTTCTACTGCCGCGTCAACCAGAATCTCGACACGCTGCTGCAGATTCAGTCCATGCGCAAGGAGCGGGCGGTTGCCTGACGGCCCTTCCAGGATCTGGATCGCGAGGAAGCCGGGGGCGATCGGCGCTGCCGGGCGCTGGATTTTTGCAATTATAGGTAACCAGGATATTTGTCCCCTTCACGCGGATGAGCCTCTCGGTTATCGTCCGCCGCGCCGGGGGAAGGGCCGAGTCGAGCCCATAAGGCGCAAGGGGGAATAGGGGCTGTGGCTTTTCAGGCGGATTTTCAGCGAGATGGCATCGGGCTGCGTTCCGGCGGGCTAAAGATGCTTCTGGTTGAAGATTCTCGAATGTTTTCCGCCGTGCTTTGCCATCGGTTCCAAACGGAACTTGGCCTTGCCGTCAAATCCTGCTCGTCGCTGAAGGCGCTTCGCAGGGAACTTGCCGAAGACGGTCACGGCTACACCATGGCGGTCGTCGATCTGAACCTGCCGGATTCGCCCTATGGCGAGGCGCTCGACTGCACGATCGAGCACGATATTCCAGCAATCGTCTTCACCGCCACGTTCGATCTCAATACGCGCAACAGGATCATGGAGCGCAATGTCATCGATTACGTGCTGAAGGACAATGAGTTCGCGCTCGACAATCTGGTCGCCACCGTCCGCCGTGCGATCTCCAACCGCAAGACGCGGGTGCTCGTCGTCGACGATGTCGTCTCGGTACGCCAGGTTCTCGTCGATCTCCTTAAGGCACAGCAATATCTGGTCGTCGAGGCAAGCTCGGGGCTCGAGGCGCTGGCGGCGCTCGAAGCCTATAGCGATATCGAACTCGTCGTCACCGATCATCACATGCCGGATATGAGCGGCTACGAGCTGACGCGGCGCATCCGCCATCGCTTCGGTTCGGACCGGTTGCGCGTCATCGGCGTCTCCTCCTCCAATGATCGCATGCTGTCCGCGAGTTTCCTCAAAGCCGGCGCCAGCGATTTCGTCTACCGGCCCTTCGTGGCCGAGGAGCTGCAATGCCGCATCGCAAACAATGCGGAAACACTGGCGCAGATGCGCCAGTTGAGGGCCGCTGCGGCCTGCGACTATCTGACCGGCCTCTATAACCGCCGCTATTTCTATGACAATGGCCCGAAGCTGGTGAACGAGTGCTTGCGGTTGAAAGTGCCGAGCTCGGTCGCCATCCTCGATATTGACCACTTCAAGCGGCTGAACGACACATACGGCCACGAGATCGGCGACAAGGTGCTGAAAGCAGTTGCAAACAGGCTGTTCACGATCTTCGACGGCAGCGACAACCTGTTGTCGCGCCTCGGCGGCGAGGAGTTCGCCATCCTCTTTCCGCAGATGGACTCGGCGGCCGCCACCAAGCTCTGCGACGAGATCCGCTCGGATATTTCGCGGCTGAAGGTAACGGCCGACGACGAGGAACTCGGCGTCACCATCTCGATCGGCATCGCCGAAATCGGCGGCTATGAAACCTTCGAGAATTATCTCAACGCCGCCGACCAGTTCCTCTATATGGCCAAGCATCGCGGCCGTAACCAGGTCTATTCCGACGCCAGGATGACGGAAGAGGTGGCGCAGTAGGACTGCTTCCGGTAATTAGCCTCTCGCCACCGTCCGGTTTGCGCCAATGGCAGCCCCTCACCCTAACCCTCTCCCCGGTTAAACGGGGCGAGGGGGCATGCCAAATGCAGCGTTGAGGCTGAGGAAGCCGGTGCGGCGTATCCCCTTCGCCCCGCAAGCGGGGAGAAGGGGCCGGCAGGCGGATGAGGGGCCGACACGGCCCTATCACTCGGCGACCTTCCGATGCCTCAAGCCGCAACAGCCTGTCTTGCCGTCGCCATGGTCATCTTGCGCTCGGCGCGTTCCTGCTGCGGTGAGCGGTGGTAGAGTTCGCGATAACACTTGGAGAAATGCGAGGCCGAGACGAAGCCGCAGGCGACGGCGACCTCGACGACGGGCATCGAGGACTGAACCAGCAGGTGGCGCGCGCGGTCAAGGCGAATTTCCAGATAGTAGCGGGCCGGCGAACGGCCCATCTCCTGGCGGAACAGCCGTTCGATCTGGCGTCGGGAGAGGCCGGCGCCATCGGCGATCTCGATCAGCGACAGCGGCTCGGCGAGATTGCCTTCCATCAGCTCGATGATCGACAGAACCTTGGCGTTCTGCACGCCAAGACGGGCGCGCAGCGGCAGGCGCTGGCGGTCGTGCGGGTTGCGCACGCGGTCGGTCAGGTGCTGCTCGCAGATGCGGTTGACGAGGCTTTCGCCGAAATCCTCGCCAATCAGGTTCAGCATCATGTCGAGCGAGGCGGTGCCGCCGGCGCAGGTATAGAGATTGCCGTCGACCTCGTAGAGGTCGGCATAGACCTCCGCCTGCGGAAAGGCTTCGGAAAAGCCTGGCAGGTTCTCCCAATGGATGGCGCAGCGTTTGCCGTTCAGGAGGCCGGCCTGAGCCAGCACATGCGCGCCCGTACAGAGGCTGCCGACGGCGACGCCGCGATTGTAGCATTCGCGCAGCCAGGCATTGACGGATTTATTGTTGAATTCCTCGATATCGATGCCGGAACAGACGAGCACCATGCCGGGACGGTTTTCGCCGCCCAGATGCCGGCGTTCCTCGGCGAGCGAGGAATTTGCCTCGATGCCGATGCCGCAGGAGGAATAGACCTTCTCTCCGTCGACCGAGGCGAGCCGCCAGGTATAGGCCTGATAGCCGAGCATGCGGTTGGCGATGCGCAAGGTGTCCACCGCTGCCGAAAAGGGCAGCATGGTGAATTGCGGTACCATAAAGAAGACCAGTGAGCGCTTCTTGATCTGCATCCTGTTCATAGCGAAATCCATGCTCGAGGGGCGATGACATATTCGTTGCGCGGAATGCGTCGCGCCGATGTCCTAAAAGCGACAGTGGCATGGAAAAATGCGGCCGGGAAGAGCAAATATGCGACATTGACCGGAATTTGACCGGTCAAATCGCCGATCGGGGCAGAAGACAGGCTACACGCGACTGATATTCGGGGCTGAAAACGGCTGGGAACGGCACAGCGGACAGGAAAAAGGCGGCGTTGCGCGAGGCAGACGCCGCCCTCATCTCAGGAGGAATGTCGCATTCATTACATGGTCCGGTGTTTGCTGTCGTCGGTGCTCGGCCAGCCGATATCCTTGCGGACGTCAAACGGCATGGCTTCGATTTCACGGGCGGTCCGCCAGCGCGTCCAGGCAAGCACGAGCTTGTGGGCGTAATGGCCCAGATCGAAGCGGCCTTCGCCGGAGGTGAGGGTCTTGCCACCACCCCGATAGGTGAGCGTGGTCATTATCCAGTTCCTTTCCTGGGTCAGGGACATGGTCGTCGATGGGAGGTTCGTCCATGTCCACGCTGTTAATATGGGCGTCGGGAACTCATCATTCAAACGAATAGAGCTTATGGATAGCATCAACGATATTGAATGATCTCGGCGCCTCCCGACAATGGACCTCGTGGCCTCTATTGTCGGTACCAAGCACTTTGAACCCTGCGAGCGGAAGTGGGCTCTGGATGCCGCTGGCGTCTCTCCGACAGACGGCAAGCTTTTTTCCCTTTGGAAATGGCAGTTGAGCAAGATCGTGCCGCGAAGGCCAATGCAGCGAGCTGAATTCTGTATGCGAGGGCGGAGTGATCAGTGCCGAGTGTCGAGATGGGGCAGCTCGTCGTCGAAATTCCCGTTGCTGCCGGCATCATAGGTGTTCACGCTTCGACCACCGCCTCGGGAACCGAACACCGTCAACTGCACCATGATGGCTCGTGCGCGTTCGACCGCAGCGTCATTGTCCGCGCCTGCAGCAACAGTCGGTGCTGTTCCAGATCGTTTCTTTCAAACGCTCCTGCACTGGCTTGGCCGCTTTCAGCAGACTGGGTAAAGCAGAAACGATGCTCGAAGAATCTCGCCGCCACGGCGTCCAGTACGGCAGCCTTAGTAGGGAAGACCTTGTACACGCTTGCCGGCGACTTTCCGATCAGTCGGGCAATATCGGTGACGTTCGTTTTCAATGGTCCGTATCGCCGGCACGCTGTGGTGGCGGTTTCGACAATGTGGGATCTCTCTTCTGCGCGTGACTCGATCGATGGATCAGGCGACTTTCCATTTGCGAGTCCTTTGGGCGTACGGCTTCGAATCCTATCGTCTCGAAGTGAAGCCCTGTCCGGCCGGTAAGTTGCCGGACAGGGGATTTCAGACGGATCCTCATCGCAGAATCCCGCTGAAGGCTCAGTACGAGATCTGCCCGTTGACGATCTTTCCATCATCGGAGGAAAGCTCCCGTTTCAGCGCATCGCGTGCCTCCGGACTGATGATGGCCACCGGAGCCGCAACGGCTACGCGCGCTGCCGAGCCGGCGAAGTTGGCCGCTGTCATCCCGATCTCATCGGCAACGCCTGCCTTTCCGCCCTCCAGGCTCTGCCCCGCCAGCCGCCGCCCGAGCATGCGCACGATCTCGGGACTGTCGGCGAAAGCGTTGTGGCCGAGCGGATCGCTGGTTGCGATGCCGCTCGTGTCGATCACGGAAACGCCGAGTTGGTCGAGAAGGGGTGCATAGGGTCTGAGATCGGTGCCGCCGACGCGGTTGACGCCACCCGACAGCCAGCCGGACACCTCCGGCGCCTTGTCGCGCGTCGATGTCAGGATCGCAAAGTGCGGCCTCTTCGGCCCCATTTCCGTGAACTGACGGCGAAACACGTCGATGTCGATGTCCGGGGATGCCAGGATGACATTCCTGACCTTGGACGGTATCGATTTCTCCCGCATGGCAACACCGCGCAGGGCCTCCGCTGCAAGCCAGCCTCCCATGGAGTGGGCCAGGATCGTCACGTCGTCGACGTCGGGACTTCTTGCAGCCTGAAGGATCAGATCCTCCAGGGCGCGGCGAGAATAATTTGCGCTCTCCCTGTCATAAAGGTAGTCGAAGACACGGCCTCTCGAGGGCCACGTGAAGAGGATTGGAGCCGCGTCGGTTCCGGAATCATGGACGATCTGCGCCAAGCGAAAGACCGCGTCGGCATAGGTGTTGTTGAAGCCATGGACGAAAATGAGCACCTGCCGCTTCGAGTTTCGATTCTTTCGGAACCAGTCACGCGCCTGTCGCTCCGATGGGACAGTGGAGACCCCGGTGACAGCGAACTCCTTTTCCGGGTTTTGGGGCAGGCGCGAGGGCCACTGCACCTCTCCGATCTTCCGATTGCGGTCGGGGGTATCGAAACGCAGACGCTGTTAAGCGTTTTCATCTGAATCTCCAATCTGGATGGGTTTCACGGGCGTTGCCCGATGTTGACAATGCCCACTTATTGTAGAGTGGACAATGTCAACATCGGGTCGATCACAAAATGTTGACATGGACAACATTGCAACCTAATGGATGAGTATGAGCAGGAACAACTCGACCGCAGATCAGCGCCCCTACCATCACGGGGATCTCCACAGGGCCATCGTAGATGCGGCCCTCGAAGTTCTAAGCGAATCCCAGAGCACGGAGTTCTCCCTCCGGGAGCTCGCCCGGCGGGCGGGCGTCAGCCATAATGCGCCCTATAAGCACTTCGCCGACAAGCGTGAGCTGCTGGCCGCCGTTTCGGCGGTAGGGTTCGAACTCCTGGCAGAGCGGATGGCCAAAGCCACCAGGGATCTTGGCAGTCCGCGGGAGCGACTGGCTGCCATGGCAGGCGCCTACGTCTGTGGCGGCGTTCATAATCCTGCGCTTTACAGATTGATGTTCGGCGGCTACCTGACGGGCCAGGATAGCGACCGTCCGGCGATAGAGAGGACCGCTGCCTACAGGATGAAAGCCCTGATCGTGGATGCGATGAGCGGCGGCGCCTTGGGGTGCGAGATTCCGCACACCGCCGAAAACGAAAGCAAACTCGACGGTGCCATCCTGGTGTTCTGGTCGCAGTTGCATGGCCTGACGCTCCTGTTGGTGGACCGTCTCGTGGGGCCAGCCGAAGCGCTACGCGAACTGACCGACAGTGTCTTGCAGGCGATGCTGAACGGATTGGCAAATTACATTCCGGCGATACCGCCAGGCGTGTGGGTAGGCCCTCCGCTCGCTGACTAGAGAGAATTCGCCACGCTCCCGACATGCCGACATCTGCCCGGCTTGCAGGATCGGCTGCTATAGCTTGGCATGGTGTCGTTATAGCCGTGCTAGCTTCCTTTAAGAGGACAAACTCTTGAGCGAATACCTATCTGCTCTGATGGGGCTCGCAGGCGTCGCGATCGGCAGCCTGACCTCCTTTGTTACCACTTGGACGACTCAGCGATCACAGGCCAGGGAAAAGCAGCGCGACGCCGAGATGGCCAAGCGCAAAAGGTTTTTTCCGATTTCATCGCTGAAGCCACACGGCTCTATGGTGACGCAATCAGCCACCAGAAGGACGACGTCTCCGATCTCGTCTTCTGTTACGCGTTAGTGGCCCAGATGCGGCTCTTTTCCACGCGCCCGGTTGTAGACGCGGCCGAGTTGGTGATGGAGAGGATTGTCGAGACTTATCTGGCTCCCAACCGCTCCCTCTCTGAGATCAAGGGTATGGCTAGATCAGGCGCATTGAACGTTCTACTCGAATTCGGCGAGGCGTGCCGGGTCGAGCTATCGGCAGATCGCCGCTCTGGTGGATAGTTTCGCCGATGAGATCAGCTTGCGAGCATTTCCTTGCGCGGATTGCTCGCAACAGTTCGAATCCCTGTCGCGCGCTCTCCCCACATACAGCGTATGAGGGAACGTCGTGACTGCGGCACGATCGATCGGTTCGGGCCTGAGCGCGCTCGCTACGATCGTCGTGTATATCCAATTTTGGCGGTAAGGCGCTTCAAGCGTTCAATCGAAGAAATAAGGCCGATAGGCCGTATTTCCGACGCGTTTTTGCCGCATCAACAGAGCCTGCATCAGGATCCACGCATGGGGAATACCAGCAGGGAGAATGGAGATGGCGACGTGGCGACCCGATCCTTCCTTCTATCCATCACCGCGCATGGCGGCCAAGGCTCCAAAGGAAACGCTCGCCTATGTTGCAGCGTTCGACCCAGAGCGAAGGCGACCGGATGCAATCGCCGTCGTCGACGTCGACCCGGCGTCTTCAAGCTATTCGCAGATTGTCGGACAGGTCGAGATGCCAAACCTTGGCGACGAGCTTCACCATTTCGGCTGGAATGCCTGCTCGTCCTGTCTTTGCCCCAATGCGCCGCATCCGCATGTCGAGCGGCGGTATCTGGTGGTGCCGGGCTTGCGGTCCTCGCGTCTGCACATCATCGACACCAAGCCGGATCCGCGCAATCCCAAGATCATTCGCGTGATCGAGCCTTCGGAGATTGCCGAGAAGGCGAACTATTCCCGGTTGCACACGACCCACTGCGGACCCGAGGGAATTTACATCAATGCGCTCGCCGATCGCGACGGCAAGGCGCCAGGCGGCATCTTCCTCTTGGATCACCAGAGTTTCGACGTGCTCGGGCAGTGGGAAATGGATCGTGGGCCGCAGAAGCTTGCCTATGATTTCTGGTGGCATCTCGGTCACGATACGATGATCACCAGCGAATGGGGCACGCCGGATACATTCGAGAACGGGCTGGTTCCCGAGGTGTTGCTCGGCTCGAAATATGGCCGCCGATTGCATTTCTGGGATCTGCACAAGCGCAAGCACCTGCAAGAGATCGATTTCGGCGAGGAGCACCAGCTCGTCTTCGAGCTGCGCCCGGCTCATGATCCGACCAAGGCCTATGGTTTTGTCGGCTGTGTCATCAGCCTCAAGGACCTCTCGGCCTCGATCTGGACATGGTATCGCGATGGAGACCGGTGGGCTGTGAGGAAAGTGATCGAGATTCCGGCGGAGCCGGCGGACCCGGATTTGCTACCTCCCGTACTCAAGGGGTTCAGCGCCGTGGCGCCGCTCGTTACTGACATCGACCTGTCGATGGACGACCGTTTTCTCTACGTCTCGTGTTGGGGCACCGGCGATATGATCCAGTATGACGTTTCCGATCCCTTCGCGCCGAAAGAAACGGGCCGAGTGCGGATCGGCGGGATCGTTTCGCGTACCTCCCATCCGAAGGCTGTAAACGGAGCGCTGAACGGTGGGCCACAGATGGTGGAGATCAGCCGCGACGGCAAGCGGATCTATTTCACCAATTCGCTCTATGGCGCCATCGATCCGCAATTCTACCCTGACGGCATCGACGGATGGATGGTCAAACTCGATGTCGGCGACGGTGGCGGCATCGCCTTCGACGAGAACTTTTTCGTCGACTGGCCGAAGGGCCACCGCCCGCATCAGGTCCGCCTCGAAGGCGGCGACTGCTCGTCCGATTCCTATTGTTATCCATAGGGAGGAGGAGGCGACAGTGCGGTCTTCTCAGGGCGAATGACGACCGTCTGGCCATGGCTTTCGATTGTCGGTCTCGGCGCCTTTCACGGCATTAATCCGGCGATGGGCTGGCTCTTTGCGGTCGCCCTGGGGCTTCACCGCCAGAGCCGCCGGATCGTCTGGTTGTCGCTTGCTCCAATTGCCGTGGGTCATGCCATCTCCGCCGCTCTCACACTGGTGGTGGTCGTCACATTCGGCGCGGTATTAGAGCCGCACCATTTCAGGCTCGTCGCGGCACTGCTCATTCTCAGCGTCGCTGCCTACGGCGTGCTTTACGGGCACCGCCCCCGGGTGAGGGTCGGCATGCGCGCCGGCATGGCAGGCCTTGGCCTCTGGTCCTTCCTGATGGCAACGAGCCACGGGGCGGGCTTGATGCTGGTTCCCGCGGTACTCAGCCTATGCGTGGCGGATCGAGCGGGAGATCTTGCAACCGCGAGTTCGCTGCCGATCGCGCTTGCCGCCGTTGCCGTACATGGCGCGGCAATGCTGGCCGTCGTCGCGGTGGTGGCGATCGCCGTCTTCGAATGGCTCGGCCTTGCGGCACTCCGCTCGGCATGGATCAACTTTGATCGCCTCTGGACCGTGGCGCTGAGCGCGACCGGCATCGTGCTTCTCGTCCAATGAACCTGTGCTGTGACCGCGGTCGTGGGCGGGGACGCGCCCAATCTTGCGCCTTCACGTCGCTGATGTAACCGCGGACATCGGTGGCCGGCTCGGTGTAGGCATCGCCGAGCGTCTATTCCATGTTTGGGACGTAGGATCTTGGCGTCGTCCTCCTGGGGTAAGGCCGAGAAGCAATTGTCGATCGTGTAATGAAGAGTGCCCCAGGTAGCCGCGGGAAAACGGTTAGCGCAGCGCTCAGCCTTGCCCCTCACTCCAATGAGCCAAACTGAGCTGACATGCCGAACCACAGCCAACTGGAATTTTCCCGGCGCGATCTGCTATCTCGCCGGTCGCCGCACTCGTTGTCACGGGGGATGAAGCATTCAACTGCACCTTCGGTATGCGGCGATATGGCTTGGAACCAACTCCGTTCCCCATCGTTGCGACAGGTAACTGCCAGTGACGCAAAGGAGGAAATGATGATTTCCGCAGACCAGATCCGTGAACATATGGAAGTTCTGACGGCTGACGGCACCCACGTCGGGACGGTGGATCATCTTGATGGTCCGACCCGCATCAAGTTGACGAAGTCCGACTCGGAGGACGGCAAACACCATCTGATCCCGATTGACTGGGTCGATCACGTCGATGCCCATGTCCACCTGTCGAAGAACGCCAGAGATGTCCGCAGCCAGTGGGCAACCATCAATTGAGGAGTGGCAGGCTGCGGCTCAGGTCGCAGCTTCCTCTCCAAGGAGCCGCCATGACGCGACAATTGCAGAAGGGCGACAAAGTGAGCTGGGATACCAGCCAGGGAAGCACCGAGGACAGAGTGACCAGTAAACAGACCAGCCAGACGAAGATCAAGTGCCATATGGTGAAGGCGTCGGCGGAAAGCCCGCGATATATCGTTCGAGAGCGATAAATCGGGGAAGTGCGCCGCTCACAAGTCTGAGGAACTCAGGAAACATTGATGTCGGCATGCCTCGTCTGGACGAGAGGAGATTGAAATGCCAGCCAAATCCAAGGCCCAGCAAAAGGCGGCGGGCGCCGCACTTTCAGCCAAACGCGGAGAGACGCCCAAGAAAGAACTCAAGGGTGCTTCGAAGCAGATGGAAAAAAGCATGAGCGAAAAACAGCTCGAGGAATTCGCATCGACCAAGACAAAGGGCAAACCCCAGCATGTTTCCAAATGATCGTGCGACAGCCTGCGAGTTCGTTACGTCGAAGTCGAATGCATGGAAAATCCTGCGACATGATAGGACTCTGAAACAGCATCGAAAATCGCGCGGGCGGAGGCGTCGCGGTTTTTGGACATCCATCGCAGTTCGAACGTGACGCCAGGGCGGCCCTCGCTGGTCTGTCCAAAAGAAACGAACAGCGCAACGCAACCTAGCGGTCCAAGCACCTCCGATAATTCCGGCAAGTCGGCTTCGGAGCTGTGAATGACGAGTGTTGCCTTCTGTTCGCAACGCAGCCACATATCCAGCTGCTTCATTGGCGACAAGACGATGAAGGCGACGGCGGTCGCCACCGTCCCGGTCAGGATCTGGCCACCGCCGAAGCAGAGACCGACGACGGTCATGAACCACATGGTAGCGGCCGTGGTGACGCCGGTCATCGTGTCGCCACGTCTCAGAATCGCGCCGCCGCCGATGAAGCCGACGCCCGTCAGCACGCCGAGGGGAAAGCGCAGGACGTCCATCTGCGTGAAATAACTAAAGGTTTTTCCGTAGGTCGATAGAAGGAGGTTTGCCTGGATCATCGCCAGGCAGGCGGCAAGAGCCACCAGGATAGTAGTCCTGAAGCCCGCCGGGTGACCGCCGCGCTCGCGATCGAGGCCAATCAGTCCGCCCGCGATCACCGTCAGTATGATCCGCAAGGCGATCTCCCACCAGCTTGGCGTCAGCGGCATCGCTTCCGTCAGGAATGAAGGCATGGTCTGATCCTGACTGTGTCGCCGCTCTTTCGCTGCTGGCCGGGCATTCGTTCCTCCTGCGCTACAGTGCATCCGGTTGAGATAAACGCGGTGTCGGCCCGGACGTTCCCGGGGCGCCTCTGGGCCGTAGACGTTTGCAACAGGGCAAGATTGGCGGTTTGTCGGCCATCGGTGTATGGTTCCGGAGTGGGACCATCCACACTAACCATAAGAGCGCGTAGCGTCTAAAATGGAGTCATTGATTGGCTGTTGCCTTCACCAAGGAAGAGAGTTTCGAAACCGCTTCGGAAACCCTGTTGCCGGACCGGGCAATTTCGCTGCATCCGAACCTCGTCACGCAAGCCGGGTTGAAGGCTCTCGAACTGCAGTTTCAACAGGCGCGCACGGCCTATGATGCGACGAGCGCCATCGAAGACGTAAACGAACGGCGGCGCCAAGCTGCCAATCCTTTGCGTGATCTCCGATACTTATCGGCCAGACTTCGCACGGCCCAACTCATGCCTGACCCAACGTCAGCCGACGTGGTTGCCTTCGGCAGTACGGTCACTTTCAGCCGCGACGACGGACGCGTGCAGACATATCGGCTCGTCGGCGAAGACGAAGCAGATCCCAAGGCCGGATCGATTTCCTACGTCTCTCCGGTGGCGCAGCTGCTGATGGGGAGGGCTGTCGGCGATGTGATGGAGACAAGCGGCCAGGAGCTGGAGATCATCGCCATCTCCTAGAGAAGCTCGTCAAAGCGAGCGGATCGGTACTAAGAATTTCGTCGAACCTCGGCAGCCGCACGGCCTACGTGTGATCGCTCCAATCGAAGAGTATCTCTGCCGCGGTGGAGCCTGAAGAAGAGGCATGCCTGACGGAATTAAAGACAGCGCTTCGCCACGGCGACGACTTCGCGCGTCAACTCCGCCAGGCGGTCGGCGGCGAGGCGGTTTATCTGCCAGTAGAGTGGGACGTCCAGCGGCGTGTCGGCAACAAGCTCGACCAGCCGTCCTGATGCGAAATGTTCGCGGGTGAGCTGGGTCGGATTCATTCCCCATCCCATGCCGGAAAGGGTGGCCTCGACGAAGCTTTGCGGCGAGGGCAGCCAATGTGTGGGGTAGTCCAGATCTTGGCCGAAAGTCTGCCTTACCCAGTTGCTTTGAAGCCTGTCCTTCTGGTTGAAGGTCAGGGCCGGAGCGTTGCGGATCGCCTCCGACGTCACGCCGTCCGGGAAGTGGCGGGCGACAAAATCGGGTGTCGCGGTGGCGTTGTAACGGAGAGTTCCAAGCGCGAAACGCCGGCATCCCCGGATCGGCTTCTCCAGGCTGGTGACGGCTGCGATCACCCGTCCTCGCTGCAGCCATTCGGCGGTGTGATCCTGGTCGTCGACGGCGACATTCAACAGATAGGACGAGGTTTTGGAGAAATTCGACATGGCCTCCACGAACCATGTGCCGAGGCTGTCGGCGTTGGTCGCGATCTGAAGCGTGACCCTTTGGCGTGGCTCGTCGGGATCGACAAGAGCCGGCAGCTGCCCGAAAAGCTCGGCCTCGAGCATGCCGACATTCTCGATGTGGCGACAGAGCCATTCACCCTTTTCGGTTGCGGTACAGGGGGTGCCTCTGGCGATCAGGATGACGCCGAGGCGTTCTTCGAGCTGCTTGACCCGCTGCGAGACCGCCGAAGGCGTCACGTTCAACAGGGTCGCCGCCCTTTCGAAGCTGCCGGTCTGGGCGACGGTTGCAACGGCGCGAAGAGCGGGATAGTCGAGCATGGATTAATTTCTCTTAATTGGGATAAGACAGATTAATTAGACTAAGCCAATTTCAGGCGATACCGCAACTTCATCGAAGCTGAGACGTGTTGCTGAAACGATGAATTTTTCGATTTATGTTACAGGCCTGATGATGGGGCTCAGCCTGATCGTGGCGATCGGCGCGCAGAACGCCTTCATCCTTCGCCAGGGCCTGCGCCATGAACATGTCTTCGCCGTCTGCCTCACCTGCGCCTTATCCGACGCGGCACTGATCATGCTCGGCGTCACCAGCCTCCAGCAGATCGTCGGCTTCGTGCCCTGGCTCGATCCGGTCATGCGGTACGGGGGAGCCGCGTTTCTGGCCTGGTACGGAGCCAAGAGCCTCTATTCCGCCTTACGGTCGTCCGCTGTGCTGACAGCGGCGGAAGCCGAAACGACAGGCTTTTGCCGTACGCTTGCGACCTGCCTCGCGCTGACCTGGCTCAATCCGCATGTCTACCTCGACACGGTGGTGCTGCTCGGTACGATATCGACGCGGTATCCGGGGCAGCAGGCTTCGTTTGCCGCAGGCGCCGTGACCGGCTCCTTCCTGTTTTTCTTTGCGCTCGGATATGGCGCAATGTGGCTGCGGCCAATCTTCTCCAGGCCAGCCTCCTGGCGGATGCTCGAGACGCTCGTCGCGGCGACGATGTGGATTATAGCTTTCAAGCTGATAGGTGGGATATGAGCCGATCGCCGTGAGGCCATCGGCCCGGGCCCGTGTTGCCGAGTTCGACGGCAATGTCGTCCGAAGACCTGAGTGTCCTGATCCCATCCAGAGATCGGCATTATGCACGCGATTCCACGATCCTCAGAACCCGCTTCGGTCGAGCGACCGAGTTGAGGGGCGGCAATTCCATTTCACGCTGGCAATCAGCCAGCAGGTGCGACGGAAATCGCTTCAACTCCCGCAGCGCATGTTCGTGGTTCGCATCCCTGCGCCGATGCGACTTGAATGCTGAAAGGGCTTGTAGGATATTCCAGGTGCTTGATTGCGCCATGTCGAGCCTCCTTTGCTGCGCTAGTTGGCGACACGCTGACTATGGGGAGCGATTGACATTCAATCAAACAAAATGATATGCGGTTAAAGATCAGAAAAATTGAAAGATGCGACGATGAGCCTTCCCTTTCGCCGTCCCATTCCTTTGCTTGACAACGATGTGCTGCGTACCTTCGTCGCCATCGCCGAGACGGGCAATTTTTCCACTGCCGCCGAAGCGGTGTTCCGCACGCCGTCAGCAGTGTCGATGCAGATCAAGAAGCTCGAGGAACAGCTCGGCGCGACCCTGTTTTTGCGCGACGCCCGCTCGGTGACGCTGACACGCCACGGCGAGATGCTGCTTTCCTACGCCCGCAACATCCTCGCCCTGTCGAACGAGGCGGTGTCGCGCTTCATCATGCCGGAGCTCACCGGTGTCGTCAGGCTCGGCGCGCCTGAAGATATCGGCGAGCGGCTGCTGCCGAGGATCCTCAAGAGTTTTGCCGAAAGCTATCCCGGCATCATGGTCGACGTGACGATCGACATGAGCGTCGGGCTGAAGAAGCGCATGGAGGAGCAGCGGCTCGACCTGGCGCTGATCAACTGCGCGACGCGGCCGTTTCCGACCGGTGGCGAAGTGGTGTTTCGCGAGCGGCTGGTCTGGGCCGGCGCAAGGTGCGGTTCGGCGCATCGGCGCGATCCCCTGCCGATTTCGATCTGGGAGGACGGCTGCATCTGGCGCCAGGAGGCGCTATCGCAGCTCGAACGCAACAAGCGGCCGTATCGCGTCGCCTATCTCAGCGGCCACACGATGGCGCAACGCGCCGCCGTGCTTTCCGATCTCGCCATCGCGCCGCTGCCGCTCTCCTATGTCAGCGAGGACATGTCGATCCTCGGGCTGCAGGAAGGGCTGCCGGAGCTCGGCTCCTTCGATATCCGGCTGCTGACCGCCTCGCAGATGTCTGGACCGATCGAGACGGTGGCCGACAGCATCCGCAGTGCTTTCGCCGAGAGAGCGAAGGCGGTCGCCGCCTGAGGACGTCTTTCTCCCGCTGAACCTTTTGTTCCTTTGTGCGTTATCGGCGCGGATGGCACGAGTGCCGTTCGGGGTTGATTTCAAACAAGGATATTCGAAATGACGACAACGGCCAAAATTGCCGCAGCCTTCATGGTTCTTCTTGCTCTTTCCTCCTGCGGCAACACGATCCGCGGCATGGGGAAAGATACGGCGAACGCCGTCAACGCCACACAGGACGCCGGTCGCTCGGTCGACAGGGCTGCGAGGAAGTAATCGGCCGGCAGCTTTGCCGGGCTGAACGGGCCATCCGCGGCCGGATCAAGGCACCGGAGGATATGCCTTTTCGAGGCCGCCGGATCGGCTGAGACCGGTCCGGAAGGCTTGGTAGGCGGGATGCTGGCTCGAGCGAGCGGTTTCCATCAGTCGTATCTGCAGGCGATCCGGCGCCTGGGTCCCGAGCCATGATCCAAGGTTTTCAAGCTTCAGCGAGTTCAGGAAATGCGACTTCGCCGCAAGGTCGAGATGGCGCCGCAGGCCGTCGAGCAGGTTGTCGTCCTGGGCGGCATTTTCCATGAGCAAAGCCAGATATGATTTATCGGCTTCCGATAGCGCGGCGAGCTTTTCCGCAACGGTATCGCGGTCGGGAAAGGGAACGTTGCCTGTCATTCGAATCGTCCGATGGTAGGTGCCATCTGCCGTTATAGGCTCGCTTTGACTTTTTCGGCTACATCGGCGGGCACCCATTTCACCCACAAGTTCTCGTAATTGCGCAGGAAATAGATAGCGGCATCCTCATTGCTTTCGCGATTTTCATCCTGCCAGGCGAGCACCTGGTTGATCGTCTCATTGTCCCATTTGCGGGTCTTGAGATAGGTCGTGACAGGTCCGGCGCGGCTGGCGAAAGACCTGGTCATCAGCGTGAAGGCGCGCGAGACCGGATAGGAATTGAGCTCAGGCCTGATGCAGCCGGCAACCGCAGTGCAGCGATCCCATTCGGCCTTGTTGTGACTGACGCCGAAGCTCAGCCGCGTCATGTCGTACTTGCCGAGGATGGCGGTCGGCGCCCAGTAATAACCGAGCCAGCCGATCTTATTGTCGAAAGCCCGGGCGATCGAGGCATCGAGCCGCTGGGGACTGCCGGTCTCGACAAGTTCGAAGCCCTTTTTGTCGGCGGCCAGGGCCTTGAAGAGGTTGGTGGTCGATATCTGGCAGCTCCAGTCGGCGGGACAGTTGTAAACCGCGCCTTTCGACGGATCATCCTCGGCAGGAAAGAGCTCTGGGTGCTTCAGCGCGTCCTCGACCGAGCGAATATCGGGATTGGCGTCGGCAATGAATTTTGGGATAAACCAACCCTCGACCGCGCCATCGGCGAGTATCTCGGCGCCCTGCACCAGCCGGCCGGTATTGACGGCCTGATCGAGCAGAGCCCTGACGGAGTTGATCCAGTATTCCGATGCGATATCGGGGGTGCCTTTCTCATTCATCGAGGCGAAGGTCGGAAGGGTGTCGCCGTCGACGATGGTGACGGAACAGCCGTAGCCGTTTTCCAGGATAAACTTGTCGAAGTTTGCGGCAATGCCGGCCGAGGCCCATTTCATCTCGGCGATCGATACTTTGCCGCATTCGGCGGCTTCGGCCGGCACGATCGCGCTCAAAAGAGCCGCGGCAAAGACGGCCGAAATCAAAAGCGTCTTCATCGTCTTCCCCGAATTCTTCTTAGACAACGTGCTGCCGGGATTCACCTGGGGCGATCCCGCAACAGGCGTTTCCCGTTCACGGGCGCCGTCCCACCGGCTCCGGCAACTCGTCGCAGACCATGTTTAGCAATGGCTTATTTTGTCGAAGCCTACGCGTTCGCTCGGAGAAATCAACCGTCTTCTGCTCGTGGTTGCGGAACTAAATTATTGAATTCGAAGAATATAGTTCGCAGCTAATATTTCCCCAGATCGAAAATTGACGCCGTCTGGGAACGCCGGCGCAGTGGCGGCGGAAATTCCGCCGTGCAGATCAAAAAAAGTCAAAATTAACATTTGCGTAAGCCTTCAATAACTCTCCGGTAAGAATGTGCCGTTATCAGTTGGGATGTAGCGGCAACGACCGCTGCTTCTCCGGTTCAGGTAGTGCGTACCGGAGAAAGCGAGCTTCGCCGTGTAGGGGCGAAGGCGCCTGAGTTTTCGGCAAACCGCGCAGAGCCAAGGCCTGCGCGGTTTTCGCGCTTTCGCGAGAATATCCGAAGTCTTGACCCGGGATCGGCGGCCATTGTAGGCCTCCGGCTAGTGCATCGGCCCGAAAAAATCTGAATCGATTTTCGGAAGCGCGGTGCCCTAGGGAAAGGCGGCCGCCATGGCAAGAGCGATCATGCTGCAGGGAACCGGCTCGGATGTCGGCAAGACGGTGTTGGTGGCGGGTCTCTGTCGGCTGGCGGCCAATGCCGGGCTCACCGTGCGGCCATTCAAGCCGCAGAATATGTCGAACAACGCGGCGGTCGCCGATGACGGCGGCGAGATCGGCCGGGCGCAATGGCTGCAGTCGCTCGCCGCCCGCACGCCGCCTTCGGTGCATATGAACCCGGTGCTGCTCAAACCGCAATCGGAAAGCGGCAGCCAGATCATCGTGCAGGGCAGGGTGTTCGGGCAGGCGAAGGGGCGGGATTATCAGCGGCTGAAGCCGCAACTGCTCGGCGCCGTGCTCGAAAGCTTCGAAAAGGTGTCTGCCGGCGCCGATCTCGTCGTCGTCGAGGGTGCCGGCTCGCCGGCAGAAATCAATCTCAGAGCCGGCGACATCGCCAATATGGGCTTTGCGACGAAAGCGGGCGTGCCCGTCGTGCTCGTCGGCGATATTGATCGCGGCGGCGTCATCGCCTCGCTGGTCGGTACGCAGGCGATCCTCGACGAGGGCGATAGAGCGATGATCGCGGGCTATCTCATCAACAAGTTCCGCGGCGACGTCTCGCTCTTCGACGACGGCATCCGCGCCATCGAATGTTTCACCGGTTGGCCCTGCTTCGGCGTCGTGCCGTGGCTGCAGGCTGCCGCGCGCCTGCCGGCCGAGGATTCGGTCGTCCTCGAACGACTGGCGAGGGGCGGTGCCGGAGCGCTGAAGATTGCCGTGCCGATGCTGCCGCGCATTTCCAATTTCGATGATCTCGATCCGCTGAAGGCGGAGGCGGATGTCGAGTTGGTATTCGTGCGCTCAGGCGAGCGGCTGCCTGCCGATGCGAGCCTCGTCATTCTTCCGGGCTCGAAATCGACGATAGCGGACCTCGCCGATCTCAGAATTAAAGGCTGGGACCGCGATCTTGCGGCGCATGTCCGGCGCGGCGGCCGGGTGATCGGCATCTGCGGCGGCTACCAGATGCTCGGACGCACGGTCCGCGATCCGCTGGCAATCGAGGGCGGAACCTCCGAGGCGCCGGGGCTGGCGCTGCTCGACGTCGAGACCGAGATGGCGTCGGAGAAGACCGTGCGCAACAGCCAGGCCCGCTCGACCGAATATGACGTGCCGCTTGCCGGCTACCAGATCCATCTCGGCGTCACCGGCGGCCCGGATTGTATCAGGCCTTCGGCGATCATCGACGGTGCGCCCGACGGGGCGCTTTCGGCCGACGGCCGGATCATGGGCACCTACCTGCACGGGCTCTTCGGCAGTGACGCCTACCGCACCCGACTGCTGGAAAGCTTTGGGTTATCGGGCGGGCGGACGAATTATCGTCAAGGCGTGGAGCAGGCGCTCGATGAGATCGCCGGGGAATTGCAACGTTGCCTCGACCCACACTGGCTGGCCGGGCTGATTGATTAGCCGCCACCCATCAAGGCCGCGCCTGCGGTTTCGCGTCTCAGGGTGCGGCGCGTTGAAGAAGGTCGCGCAAGGGGCCATTTGAGAGTACCGGATTTCGCTGCCAATCAGAAAGGCCGAGAGAGGCCCGCTCGAAAACACGTTGGCCGGAGGTCGGAGTCTCAGAGGATAGGCGCATCTTCGGTCGTGCTGCATTACTTAATTCGCTCAAGAGTAGAATCGCGATGCGAAGCAGGCTAATAAAAGGTTGTTGATCCTCACGCGGAGGCTTGGAAATTAAAGATCATATCCAGTGGGTTATAGAGCAGGGAATCACCAGCGAGCATATTGGTGATCTCGTCGCCGGCCTGTGTGAACGGCTGATTGCGGACGGGTTTCCGATCTGGCGGGCAAGCATCCGCATGCCGTCCCTGCATCCGATGTATCGCGGCGTCGCGGCCAATTTCATGCGGGGCGGTGAGACTGTTCTCGAGAATGCGGAGCACGGCAGCGAGACCGAGCGCAACTTCGAGAAGACGCCGATATTCTATCTTCTGAACCGCGGTGAGAAGACGGGGCGATGGAACCTGGCGAAAGGCGAGGGTCTCCACTATGGCGAGCTCCACGAATTTGCGCTTGCCGGTGGCACGGACCATGTGGTCAATCTTTTCGAGTTCCCGAAGGAAGTCGCGCTGCGCGGGCTCGGTTTCTCTCTGACGAGCGATTCTCCGGGCGGATTTTCAGATGATCAGCTGGCGATCATCGATGAACTGTTCCCAGCGCTGGGGCTTGCCGCTTACCGTGTCGCGGTTTCCAAGACCGCGACCGATATCCTCGCCGTCTATACCGGCGCCAGGACGAGCGCGCGCATCCTTGCCGGTGAAACCCGCAGGGGAATGGGCGGCTCCATCGATGCTGCCATCCTGCTTGCCGACCTCCGCAACTTCACGGCGCTGACCGAGGCCTATCAGCCGGGGGAGATCGTCGGCTTTCTCAACGAGCACTTCGAACTGATCGACCGGCACGTCGAGGAAAATTCCGGCGAGATCCTCAAGTTCATGGGCGATAGCGTGTTGGCAATCTTTCCGACGGACGCCGAGGATCCGCAAAGGGCTTGCAAGGCCGCATTGGCTTCGGCGCAGAACCTGCTGAGGGCAAACGAGGAGCTCAATCGCGAACGGACGCTGGATGGTGGCCCCGATATCGGTATTGATGTCGTCTTGCATCTCGGCGAGGTTTTTTACGGAAATGTCGGCGCCCAGGGCCGGCTGGACTTCACCGTGATCGGCAGGGCCGTCAACGAGGCGTCGCGGCTTGAAAAGCTGTGCGGAACGCTTGAGCAGCCCCTGCTGTTGTCAGAAAGCTTCGCAGCGACCTGCGCCGTGCCCTGCGACTATCTCGGCGCTTTCGATCTGCGCGGCGTTTCGAAGAGAGCCGACGTTTACAGGCTTGCCCGCGCCGCTTCTTAGGCTCGCTCAAATCTCGCCCGACACCTCGCGGCGGCGCCGGTCGAGTTCTTCGCTGTAGCGGCGCAGCGTGTGGCTTTCGCTGAGCTGTCCCACCACCTTGCGCTCGATCAGATTGTTGACGACGGCGAGCGCTTCGCTTTCGCTCCTGTCGAAGATCGCCGCCGCCTGCTTTGCATTCATCTGCGGCTGCAGGAAATCATTGCGGTAGCGGACGAAATCGGCAAGCCTCTGGCTCTCGTCCTGGGCGTCGGTCGGATTGGCGTAGATCTCGGGCACGAGCACGAGGCCAGCATATTTTTCGTTCTCCTCTGTGAGAATGACGCGTTGGGTTGAGCCGATCGGGAAGGCCTTCTTGAAGTCTTCCAGCGAGATATCGGCCTTTGCCGTCTTCACGTCGGCGCGCATCAGCTTGTTCACCGTCAGATTGCGGATCCAGCCAACGTCGTGGGCGCTGCGGATGCTTTCGCCGCGCAGGTGGAAGCGCCATGTGGCGAAGGAGTAGCCGAAGGTCGAGCGCACGACGAGCGAGGAGGTGATGACGGCGGCAAGAACCAGTGCCGTGATCGGGAAATCGCCAGTGATTTCGAGCGCCAGAAAGGTCATCGTCAATGGCCCGCCAATGACGGCGACCGCCAGGGAACTCATCCCGACCACGGCATAAATGACCGGCGTCAATGTCGCATCGGCGAAATAGGGGCCGCAATAAGCAAAGAGCTTGCCGAGCAGGGCGCCCATGAACAGCGAGGCGAAGAACAGCCCGCCTCTGAAACCGGAGCCGATCGAGATCGCCGAGGCAAGGGATTTCAGGAGGAAGAGACCGATCAGCGCCGGGATTGCCACGTCGCGGGAGAGGTTCAGATGCAGCGCGCCGTGGCCAGCCGAGAGCACCTGCGGCGAAATCATCGCCAGAAGCCCGACGATAATGCCGCCGAGCGCCGGGCGAAAGGGCGGGGCAATCGAGCTTTTGCGCGCCACCTCCTCGACGAAGGCCACGCCCTGCATGAGGAGAATGCCAACGCCGGCGCAGAAGACGCCGAGCAGCAGCGCCGGGATATAATCGGCCGGCACGACCGAGCCGAAGCTGCCGATATCGATGGTGAAATCGCCCTCGGCAAGCAACCTTGCGATGAGGGTTGAAACGAGGGCGGAGACGACGACCGGGGTCAACGACACGATGGTGTAGGTGCCGATGATCAGCTCGAAGGCGTAGAAGGCGCCCGTCAGCGGCGCGTTGAAAGCGGCGGCGATGGCGCCGGCCGCGCCGCAACCGACGAGTATGCGCAGGTCCGAGCGGCGCAGCTGCAGCTTGAGGCCGAATTTGGAGGCAATGCCGGCGGCGAGCTGGGTATAGCCGGCCTCCAGACCGACGGAGGCGCCGAAGCCGTTGGAGATCAGGTTCTGTACGGCAACGATGATGCTGTCGGTCAACGAGAGGCGGCCGCCATGCAGCGCATTCGCCTCGATCGGGTCGACCATCGGTTTCTTGCGCCGTTTGGCGAGGACCAGAAGCAGCAGGCCGAGCAGGGTACCGCCGATGACCGGGGCGGTAAGCAGCAGCATCTTGTCCTCGATGACCGACGCGCTCAACCTTTCGCTGTCGGCGATGCCGAAAACTAGCTGGTGCAACTCGTTGGAGACATAGCTCATGCCGGTCACGGCAAGACCCGAGGCGATGCCGACGATGGCGCCTGCCAGCGACAAGCCAACTTCGCTGCGGCGCGTCAGGGCGCGCAGCCGGCCCGGATCGAAGAAAACACGCAGCGTGCGCAGGCGGCGCCGATCCAATTTCATAAGCATGGCTAGACAACTAGGCGATGAGAGGCCGGGTCAAGGGCGGAGGTGCAGTCGCCTTGCAACGCAATTGCGGCGAAAAGCCGACGGTCGGGTCAAATATTTATGACGTAAGCCGCTGATAATAGACGATATTTCCGGTAGGGTCAGTGGTGTTGGCCGATCTTTTGCGCAGTCTGGAGCTGGAGCGGTTTCGAAGGTCGGTTGACTTCACCCCCCGGCTTGCCTAACCATCCCAGGGATAACGGATGGTTCCGGATCGGCATTTCGCCTTCCGGATGAAAAGGGAATGTGACGGGGCGGACCCACATCGGGCGCATTCATCACAGCCGACCGCGCGACTGTAGAGCGGTCAGGGTCTTCCATCCGGCATCGAACCCTTTCGGCCGGCGGGCTGCAATCGTGCAGGCGGGCGGGATGGGCGGCATGCCGGAAAAGCCACTGGAAATGCATGGTGATCAACCGGGGTCGGACGCCTCTATCTCTACGAATCGTCCACCTTTTCACCGAGGCAGCCGGGAAGGCGAGGCAGATCCGCTGGCACGATCAGGGGCGACCGGACTTCCGGTTCGCCCCGATCGCCGCCGATAACCGCGAGCCAGGAGACCTGCCTTCCGTGCCGGGCGAAAAGCCCAACCCTGGGCAAGAGACCCGCTGCCAGCACGGAGGTTGTTTTGGCTGAACGATTGAATTCAGCGCCGCCTCTGGTGGTGCGCTTGGAAGTTGACTTGCAGATGCCGCCGCCGTCCGGCACGGGGCCGCTGGGAAGGAGTTTCCTTTCCTCCCTCATTCCTGTGCTTGTCACAGGAATCCAGCGGGCCCAAGTCCTTGGGCACAGGAGAATCCCTTCACGGCAGCATAGAATTATTCACGGCGCCGACGCGCCGTGGCTGGATTCCTATGACAAGCACAGGAATGAGGTGGGGCGGGGTACCGCATCCGGTCATAGGACTGTCTGGGCATGACGGCTGCCCCCTCCCACACCCTCATCCTCGGCGGCGCCCGTTCCGGCAAATCCCGTTTTGCCGAAAATCTCGTTATGGCAAGCGGCGACGAGCGCCACTACCTCGCCACCGGCCGTGCCTGGGACGAGGAGATGCAGACGCGTATTGCCCAGCACAAGGCCGATCGCGGCCCTTCCTGGACGACGCATGAGGAGCCGCTCGATCTTCTCGGCGTGCTTGCCGCGATCGACGGCGAGGGGCGCATTGTGCTTGTCGATTGCCTGACTCTCTGGGTGACCAACCTGATGATGGCGGAGCGCGAGATGGCTGTGGAATTTGCCGCGCTCGCTGATTTCCTGCCTGGCGCCAAGGCGCGGCTGGTCTTCGTTTCCAACGAGGTTGGCCTCGGCATCGTGCCTGACAATCGGATGGCGCGCGATTTTCGCGATCATGCCGGACGGCTGCACCAAATAATCGCGGCGCAGGCCGACGAAGTCTATTTCATCGCGGCCGGTCTGCCGCTGAAAATGAAGGGTTGAAGTTCCATGATCCAGCAGAAAATCCCCGCAACCGTCATCACCGGCTTCCTTGGCGCCGGCAAGACGACGATGATCCGCAACCTGCTCACCAATGCCGGCGGCAAAAAGATTGCGCTTATCATCAACGAATTCGGCGATCTCGGTGTCGATGGCGAGGTGCTGAAGGGCTGCGGCGCGGAGAATTGCAGCGAGGACGACATTATCGAGCTCACCAATGGCTGCATCTGCTGCACCGTCGCCGACGATTTCATTCCAACGATGACGAAGCTCCTGGAGCGCGAACAGCGGCCTGACCATATCGTCATCGAAACCTCCGGCCTCGCCCTGCCGCAGCCGCTGGTCTCCGCCTTCAACTGGCCTGATATCCGCACCCAGGTGACCGTCGACGGCGTCATTACGGTTGTCGACAGTGCGGCCGTTGCCGCCGGCCGTTTCGCCGATGACCATGCTGCTGTCGAGGCGGCGCGCGTCGAGGACGACTCGCTCGATCACGAGAGCCCGATCGAGGAGCTGTTCGAAGACCAGCTCACATGCGCCGATCTCATCGTCCTCAACAAGACCGACCTGATCGATGGGGATGGCCTGGGCCGCGTGAAGAACGAAGTCGCCTCCCGCATCGCCCGCAAGCCGGTCATGATCGAGGCCAGGAATGGCGAGGTGCCGGCAGGCGTGTTGCTCGGCCTCGGCATCGGCGCGGAAGACGATATCGCCAACCGCAAATCCCATCACGAGCTGGAGCACGAGGATGGGGCGCCACACGACCACGACGAGTTCGACAGCTTCGTTGTCGAACTCGGCGCTGTTTCCGATCCGACAGGCTTTGTCGAGAAGCTGAAGGGCATCATCGCCGAGCATGATGTGCTGCGCCTCAAGGGCTTCATCGACGTCTCGGGCAAGCCCATGCGCCTGCAACTGCAGGCCGTCGGCAGCCGCATCGACCAGTATTTCGACCGCGCCTGGGCAGCGGGCGAGGCGCGCCGCACGCGCCTCGTCGTCATCGGCTTGCACGAAATGAACCAGGGCGCGGTGCGCAAGGCGATTGAAGCGCTCGTTCAAGGATAATCGATGCATCTGCTTCTGGCCCAGCAGGGAACGATCAGCGACGGCGAAGAGGCAATCGACCTCGGCCAGTCGCCGGGCGATATGCTGTTCCTTTCGGCTGCCGACACCGAACTTGCCGCGGTCGCTACCGCCTATCGCGGCTGCGAGGGAATGCCGCATTCGCTGAGGCTCGCGAATCTGATGAGCCTCAAGCATCCGATGTCAGTCGATACCTATGTCGAGCGAACGGCCCGGCACGCCAAGCTGATCGTCGTGCGTGCGCTCGGCGGCGCCAGCTATTTCCATTATGCGCTGGAGGCGCTGCACGCCGTTGCCGCCCGCAACGGCGCACTGATTGCAGTATTGCCTGGCGATGCCAAGCCAGATGCGGGGCTGGTTCCTTTCTCCAATGTTGACCTCGACGATCTCAACGCGCTCTGGGTCTATCTGATCGAGGGCGGCGACGCCAATACGCGGAGCTTCCTTGCTTATGCCTCGGCGATGCTATCGGGCGCGGAGAAGCCGGCGCTGGCAGTGCCTTTGATGAAGGCGGGGATCTGGTGGCCGGGGCGAGGGGCGATCGGGGTCGAAGAGTGGCGGCGGGTCGTCGGTTCGCATGTCGCGCCAACGTCGTCCGTCAAGCGTGGGGCCCCCCCCTTTGTCTCGCCGGACATCTCCCCCACAAGGGGGGAGATCAGCAAGTCGCTCGGACTTCCAACAAAAAAAATGCGTGAGAATGCCGCACTTTCGGCTGAAGAGATGGAGCGAAGCCTCGCATCCCCGATCTCCCCCCTTGTGGGGGAGATGTCCGGCAGGACAGAGGGGGGTACACCAAGCTCGACAGAAGAGGTGGAATTCGAACCCACGTCCCCCATCGTCGCCATCAGCTTCTACCGTGCCCTCGTCCAGAGCGGCGAGACCGGGCCGGTCGAGGCGCTGGTCGAGGCCCTGGCCGCACTTGGCCTGCGGCCGCTGCCGGTCTTTGCCTACAGCCTAAAGGATCCCGTTTCGACAGGCATTCTCGAGAGCGTGTTTTCGGCGTTGAAACCGGATGTCGTCATCAACACAACGGGCTTTGCGGTCTCCGCGCCGGGCGCGGACCGGCAACCGACTGTGCTGGAGACGGATGGCGCAGTCGTACTGCAGGCAATCCTGTCGGCTTCGTCGCGGGAGGCCTGGGTGACCTCGTCGCAGGGTCTGTCGGCGCGCGACCTCGGCATGAATGTGGCGCTGCCCGAAGTCGACGGGCGGGTATTGGCGCGGGCGGTGTCCTTCAAGACGGCGGCGCGTTACGACGCGGCTGTCGAGGCGAACATCGTGGCAAGCCTGCCCGACGCCGGCCGGCTCCGCTATACGGCGGAGCTCGCCGCCAGTTGGGTGCGGCTGCGCCGGACGCCCGCCAATAGGAGGCGCATCGCCCTCATCATGGCGAATTATCCGAACCGCGACGGCCGACTCGGCAACGGCGTCGGACTCGACACGCCGGCCGGCAGCATCGAGGTGCTTCGGGCGATGGCGGGTACGGGTTACCCGGTCGCCGATGTTCCGGCCGATGGCGACGCGCTGATCTGGCATCTTATGGAGGGGCCGACCAATTCCCGGCATGACGGCCGGGTCATCCGCGAGGCTCTTTCGCTCAGTCGCTACAAAAACTTCCTGGAATCTCTTCCCAAAAAGATTCAGGATGAGGTGAGGGCGCGCTGGGGCGAGCCAGAGAACGACCCCCATTTTCGCGACGGCGTCTTCGCCCTGCCTTTCGCCCGCTTCGGCGGCGTCCTGGTCGGCATCCAGCCGGCGCGCGGCTACAATATCGATCCGAAGGAGAGCTATCATTCGCCGGATCTCGTGCCGCCGCATGGCTATATTGCCTTCTATGCTTTCCTGCGGCGCGAATTTGGCGCCGACGCCGTCATCCACATGGGAAAGCATGGCAATCTCGAATGGCTGCCGGGCAAGGCGCTGGCGCTGTCTGAGACATGTTACCCGGAAGCGATCCTCGGGCCGCTGCCGCACCTTTATCCCTTTATCGTCAACGATCCCGGCGAGGGCACGCAGGCGAAGCGCCGCACCGCCGCCGTCATCATCGACCACCTGACGCCGCCGTTGACGCGGGCCGAAAGCTATGGACCGCTCAAGGATCTGGAGGCGCTGGTCGATGAATATTACGAAGCTTCGGGTGGCGATCCCCGCCGCATCCGGCTGCTCAGCCGCCAGATCCTCGATCTCGTCGCCGATATCGGGCTGGATCGGGATGCGGGGATTGCGAAAGGCGAGAGCGAAAGTGAGGCGCTGAAGAAGCTTGATGCCTATCTCTGCGATCTGAAGGAGATGCAGATCCGTGACGGGCTGCATGTGTTCGGCGTGTCGCCGGAGGGGCGGCTGCTGACGGACTTGACCGTGGCGTTGGCGCGGGTCCCGCGCGGGCTGGGAGAGGGCTGTGATGCGAGTTTGCAGCGAGCGATTGCTGCGGATGCTAGGTTGAGTTTCCCCCTTCTCCCCAGCGCGGAGAGGATGTCCGCCAGGACAGATGAGGGGGCGAGCGACGGCAGGAGCGGGCGGCTGAGCGCAAGCGAGGCCGAGTCTGCGGCCGCCTCATCTGACCCTTCGGCCCCCCTTCTCCCCGCCGGGGAGAAGGTGAGCCGCGCGCTTCAGCGTCCTTTTGACCCACTCGACTGCGACATGGCGACTCTTTGGACGGGCCCGCGTCCGGCTATTCTCGCAGATGTCCTCGACGCCCCCTGGCGCAGCAACGGCGACACCGTCGAGCGCATCGAACTGCTCGCCGCCAAGCTCGTTTCCGGTGACATGGGGTGCCCAACCCTCTGGTCCCAAACCAGAACGGTGCTCGACGAGATCGAATCCCGGCTCAAGCCTTCCATTCTCGCCTGCGGCCCGGCGGAGATCTCCGGCCTTCTGCGCGGCCTCGACGGCCGGTTCGTCGCCCCAGGCCCCTCCGGCGCGCCGACGCGCGGGCGGCCGGATGTGCTGCCGACGGGGCGGAATTTTTACTCCGTCGACAGCCGCGCCGTGCCAACGCCGGCCGCCTACGAGCTCGGCAGAAAATCCGCGGAACTGCTGGTGCGCCGCTATGTTCAGGATCATGGCGAGTGGCCGGTCTCCTTCGGGCTGACGGCCTGGGGCACGTCGAACATGCGCACGGGTGGTGACGATATCGCCCAAGCTTTGGCGCTGATCGGTGTCAAGCCGCTCTGGGACATGAGTTCGCGCCGCGTCACCGGCTATGAGATCATATCGCAAACAGTGCTCGGGCGGCCGCGCGTTGATGTGACGCTCCGGATTTCCGGCTTCTTCCGCGACGCCTTTCCCGAGCAGATCGCCCTGTTCGACATGGCGATCCGCGCCGTCGGGGCACTGGATGAGGATGCTGCCGACAACCCGATTGCCGGGCGCATGCGCGGCGAGGCGGCTCGGCTGGCCGCTGCCGGGCTCGATGAGAAGGCGGCGGTGAAGCGGGCGGGTTACCGCGTCTTCGGCTCTAAACCCGGCGCCTACGGCGCGGGACTGCAGGCACTGATCGATGAAAAGGGCTGGGAGCGGCGTGCCGATCTTGCCGAAGCCTATCTCGTCTGGGGAAGTTATGCCTATGGCGCCGGCGAGGAGGGCAGGGCCGAACGCGGCCTGTTCGAGGAGAGGCTGCGCTCGGTGCAGGCCGTCATTCAGAACCAGGACAATCGCGAGCATGACCTGCTCGATAGTGATGACTATTACCAGTTCGAGGGCGGCATGGCGGCTGCGGCCGAGCAGCTCGCCGGTACACGTCCAGCGATCTATCATAACGATCATTCCAGGCCCGAACGACCTTTGATCCGCTCGCTCGAGGAGGAAATCGGCCGCGTCGTGCGCGGGCGCGTGGTCAATCCGAAATGGATATCGGGCGTCATGCGCCATGGTTACAAGGGAGCCGCCGAGATCGCCGCCACCGTCGATTATCTCTTCGCCTTCGCTGCGACGACGGGCGCGGTCGGCGCGCATCATTTCGAGGCGGTCTATCAGGCCTTCGTCGCCGATCCGGACCTGCGCGGTTTCATGATCGAGAAAAACCCGGCGGCATTCGACGAGATGAAGGAGCGGCTGCGCGAGGCAATCGATCGCGGGCTCTGGACGCCGCGCAGCAATTCGGCCCGGTTCGACCTGGCTGCTACGAAACTGAATGAGGTGCACTGATGAGTGACGAGATCCCAGAAAACGAATCGACCAAGGACGATGCCCGCCACGCCGAGAGGATGGCGAAGAAGAAGGCTGCGCGCGACAAGATCATGGCGACCAAGACGGACGGCAAGGGCCTGATCATCGTCCATACCGGCAAGGGCAAGGGTAAGTCGTCAGCCGCCTTCGGGATGATCTTCCGCCACATCGCCCACAGCAAGCCGTCAGCCGTCGTGCAGTTCATCAAGGGAGCGATGTGGACCGGCGAGCGCGACCTGATCGAGAAGCATTTTTCCGATCTCTGCCAGTTCCACACGATGGGCGAGGGCTTCACCTGGGAAACGCAGGACCGGGCCCGCGACATCGCCGCCGCCTCGGCGGCCTGGGAAAAGGCCAAGGAACTGATCCGCGATGAGCGCAATTCCATGGTGCTGCTCGACGAGATCAACATCGCGCTGCGCTACGACTATCTCGACATCAACGAGGTCGTCGCCTTCCTGAAGAGCGAGAAGCCCCCTATGACCCATGTCGTGCTGACGGGGCGCAACGCCAAGGAAGAACTGATCGAGATCGCCGATCTGGTCACCGAGATGGAACTCGTCAAACATCCGTTCCGGTCGGGCATCAAGGGCCAGCCCGGCGTGGAGTTCTGAGCCACTCAGTTGAGTGCCAGGCTGCGCAGGATGGCAGCCGTTTCCTCATCCGCCGGAAAGAAGGATTCGACCGCGAGCTCCGACAGGGTGATATCGACAGGCGTGCCGAAGACCGTCGTTGTCGAGATCAGCGACAGCAAGCCCGCTTTGTTCGCAAGCCGGAGGGGAACGGCGATACCGGCATAGTCGGCGTGGTTTTCGCCGGGCCGGTCCGACGCCGGATAGGACCGGAGCTCCTTCAACAGCTTTTCCAGAACAGGATCACCTGAGGCCGATATCTGCTGACGCAGCCTGTCGAGGAGGTGGCCGCGCCACTCACCGTGATTGACGATATGCGGCGCCAACCCCTGCGGATGCAGGCTGAGGCGCAGCACGTTGACGGGCGGCGCGAGCAGCGACTGATCGGCAACGCCTGACAGCAAGGGAGCGATCGCAGCGTTGGCGGCGACCAGGGTCCAGTGGCGGTCGACCGCCAGTGCCGGGAAGGGCTCGTGCCCTTTCAGCACCATGTCGACGGCGCGTCGCGCCGCCTCAAGGGCAGGATCATCAAGCTTGCGTTCGGCAAAGATTGGGGCGAAACCCGCCGCCAGCAGCAGCGGGTTGCGGTCGCGCAGGGGCACGCCGAGGCGTTCGGCAAGATGCAGCAGCATCTCGCGGCTCGGTGTCGCGCGCCCGCTCTCGATGAAGCTCAGATGCCGCTGCGAGATCTCCGCCTCCAGCGCCAGGTCGAGTTGGCTCATGCGGCGGCGCTGGCGCCACTCGCGCAGGTGATCTCCGAGGGAGCGGGCGGCCGGCGTCATCAGGTGGCTGCCGGCAGTTGGTCGATGAAGCCGCGCACGGATTTCAGCTTGCCGCCGTCGAGTTCGGCGAAATCCGTGCCCTTGATCAGCGCTTCGCCGTTTTCGGGCCCGAGCCTCCAGGAAAAGCGCAGGTTGTCGCCATAGCCGTCGGCCGCGCCGATCAGTTCGAAGCGGAAGCCGGGGAAACGGCTTTGCACGGCCTCGACCAGCGCATTGATCTGCTCGTGACCTTCGCCGCGCATCAGCGGATCGACATAGGTGGCCGCTTCCGCCCAGCTCTCGGCGATGAGAGCGCGGCGGCGAGCGCCATCCGTCTCGTTCCAGACGGCGAGGTAGCGCTCGGCTTTGGTCTTTGCGTCGTTCATCAGGTCATCTCCTTTTGATCGCCCGTCAGTTCCAGGCAGCACGATCATGCGGGAAGGTGGCGCACCCTATCAATTACGCCTGAGGTAATGGGCGCTGGCTCAGATGCCAAGCCAGACACGCAGCGGATTTGCCGGATCGGCGAGCAGCTTCACCGCAAGGGCGACGCAGACGATGACGAGCAGCGGCTTGATGAGCTTTGCGCCGATGCGCATGGCGAGCCGTGAGCCCAATTGTGCGCCGAGGAACTGGCAGACGCCCATCAACAGGCCGATCTTCCAGAGGATTGCGCCGAAGCTTGCGAAGACGATCAGCGCACCGAGGTTCGAGCCGAAATTCAGAAGTTTGGTGTGCGCGGTGGCCTTAAGCACGCCGAAGCCGGCGAGGGTGACGAAGGCGAGCATGAAGAAGGAGCCGGTGCCGGGGCCGAAGACGCCGTCGTAGAAGCCGATGGCCGGCACCAGCGTCAGGCCGAAGGCGAAGGGCGTGATGAGACGGTGTTTGTCGAGGTCGTTGAGATTCGGTTTGACAGCAAAGAAGATCGCGATTGCCAGCAGCAGCACAGGCATGATCGCTTGAAGCACCTGTCCTGGTACGATCGTCGCAAGAGCGGCGCCGAGTGCCCCGCCCATGACGGACATCAGCGCCATCGGCAGCTGTTCGGAAAGCTCCACATGGCCCTTGCGGGCGTAGGCGAGCGTCGCGGAAGCGGCGCCGAAGATCGATTGCACCTTGTTGGTTCCGAGCGTCTGCAGCGGCGGGATGCCGGCGATCAGCATGGCAGGAACCGTAATCAGACCGCCGCCGCCGGCAATGGCATCGACGAAACCGGCGAAGAAGGCGGCCGCGCAGAGCAGCAGAAGCAGATCAAGGGCGATGTCAGGCAAGATGCTATTCCAGAAGGATCTTTCACGGGTCTTGTTGCATTTCCCCCTCCAAGCTGCAATGGCTGCAAGGACACAGCAGGGGTACATTCGGCTGCCTCCATGAGCGACATTTCTTTCGATGCGACAAGGCGCCATGTGCTCGGGCTCGGCTGCGAGCGCGGGACGCCGGTCGCCGAGGTGCAGGCGCTGGCCGTTGCGGCCCTGGCGGCGGCCGGTATCGGTGCGGAGGAACTCGCCGCTATTGCTTCTATCGACAGCCGCCGTAAGGAGGCGGCTATCCTCGCGGTCGCCAGGCATTTTGGCGTGCCGGCCGTATTCTTCGACGCGCCGCGGCTGGAGCGGGAAACGCCGCGGCTCAAAAATCCGTCGGCCGTCGTCTTTGCTCGGGTCGGCTGCCATGGGGTGGCGGAATCGGCAGCGCTTGCGGCGACCGGTGATAATGCCGAACTGATGCTTGGCAAAATCAAATCGGCGCATGCAACGGCGGCAGTTGCCCGTGGCGGGTTGCAGAAAGCCTGATGGTCGCTATGGTGGCGGCAATTCGCGGCGCCACCCGGCAGCCTCGCGATTCACATCTAGAGGAAAAATCATGCACAAGGTCATTTATGACACTGACCCGGGCGTTGACGACGCCATGGCGCTTCTCTTCCTGCATCGGCATCCCGAAATCGACCTGATCGGCATCACCACCGTGTTCGGCAATGCCTCGGTCGAGACGACGACGCGCAATGCGCTCTTCCTCAAGCGTGAATGGAATATTCCTGCACCCGTCGCCAAAGGCGCCAGCGTCACCATCGATGCCTCGCGCGCGGAGCGGGAGTGGCCTTCCATGGTGCATGGCGACAACGGCCTCGGCGATATCGAGGTGCCAGCGTCGATCGACCTGCCGCTCGATCCGCGCCCGGCGCACCGCTTCATTATCGACACCGTGCGTGCCCATCCCGGCGAGGTGCGCCTGGTCGCGGTCGGGCGAATGACCAATCTGGCGCGGGCGTTGAAGGAAGACCCGGAGATTGCGACCCTGGTCAAGGACGTCGTCATCATGGGTGGCAATTTCTATGTGCCCGGCAATGTCTCGCCGGTCGCCGAGGCCAATATTCATGGCGATCCCGAGGCCGCCGACATCGTCATGACCGCGCCCTGGAAGGTCGCAGTCATCGGCCTTGACGTCACCTCGATCACCACCATGAGCCGCAGTTATCTCGGCAGGATGGCGGCCGAGGGAGATGGTGCCGTGAAACTGCTCGACGCACTCTCGCAATCCTACATCGACTTCTACAAGCATGCGGTCGAGGACGGCATGATGGTGCATGACAGCTGCGCCGCAGTCTACGTCGTGGCGCCGGAGCTGTTCTCGTCCATCTCAGGTGCGGTGCGCGTCGTCTGCGGCGGCATTGCCGACGGCCAGACGATCGTCAAGCCGGACAATCGCCGGTTCCCGCCCGGCGATTGGGATGATCGGCCGAGCCAGATCGTCACCACAGGGATCGAGTCGGAAAAGGTCCTGACGCTGATCCGCGATACGCTGCTTCGCGGCTGAGTGTCTTCAACGCCGATTGGAATGTATTTCACCACAGCAGGCGTCGCCTGGCGTCATCCTCGGCACAGGCCACAGCGATACGCCCGGATCTCCGCAACCTCTCGCGGCGGGCCATTATCCGCCGAGCAAACCTAAGCGGGCGCCGGCGGAGCCGGGCACTTCGCCAAACCTGTTGGGGTCCTTCGAGCCAGGAGTTAGGATGATTGCAGGATGGACCGCCAGCAGAAAGATGCTCATGAGAATTACTGCGGTCAGGGAGCCAACTGCTTCGTAATAGCCGTAGAGCAGGTGAAGCATGAAGACTGAAGCGGTCCACCAGCCGCTCTGATCGAAATCATGCAGTCGCATCACCATTAGGCAAAGGCAGGTGATGAGCGCCAGCGCATAGGTTAGGGCGATTAACTCCTTAACCCTTGAAATCGCTTCCCGAGTTCCGACCAGCGTCAGTAAGTGAGTGAGAGCGAATACCACGGCCGCGGCGACAGCAATGACTGCCACGTTGAACAGGAAATAGCGAAGACGACCAAGCCTGCCCCGTAACGAGAATATTCTGAGCATTGTCCCCTTACTCGCGCTCATAGTTAGACGGTTGCATTGAAGCAGCGTCAAACGGCAATTGAAAAACTATCGTAGTTCTTTTTTGGCGAGGAAGAAAGCGGAGTTGACCGACTCCATGCGCGGCCGGTCGCGAGGGTAATATCATAGTGTATTCATATTGCTGCATCGCTTTCCTGCGATATCGAATCCGCTCGTTTGCAAAGTGAGTCATTGTCATCTCAGCAACTTCAAGTGAGGTGGCGCAGGCGGCGTTGACCTTGGCTCTCGCTGGGCCTAGATCAACAAAATGTGGAATAGTTTATTCTCCCATTTGCCGGCGTTGGAGCCGGGCAGCGTCTGGCTCGTCGGGGCCGGTCCGGGTGATCCGGGCCTGCTGACGCTCTTGGCCGCCAGGGGGCTCGCCGAGGCTGATGTGATCGTCCACGACGCGTTGGTCAATGAGGACTGCCTGAGGCTCGCGCACCCCGGCGCCGAACTCGAATATGCCGGCAAACGCGGCGGCAAACCCTCGGCCAAGCAGCGGGATATTTCGTTGCGCCTGGTGGAACTGGCGCGCGCCGGCAAGCGGGTGCTGCGGCTGAAGGGGGGCGATCCCTTCGTCTTCGGGCGCGGCGGCGAGGAGGCGCTGACGCTGGTCGAGCACAATATTCCGTTCCGCATCGTGCCGGGCATCACTGCCGGTATCGGCGGGCTTGCCTATGCCGGCATTCCGGTGACGCATCGCGAGATCAATCATGCGGTGACGTTTCTGACCGGCCATGATTCCTCCGGCATCGTGCCGGACAGGATCGACTGGGAAGCGATCGGCAAGGGTTCGCCGGTGATCGTCATGTACATGGCGATGAAGCACATCGCCCAGATCAGCGCCAAACTCATTGCTTCGGGCCGCTCGCCATCCGAGCCCGTGGCTTTCGTCTGCAATGCGGCGACCGGCGCGCAGCAGGTGCTGGAGACGACGCTCGGGCAAGCGACCGAGGCTGTTACCGCCTCCCGGCTCGAGCCGCCGGCGGTGGTCGTCATCGGCGAGGTGGTGCGGCTCCGAGCCTCGCTCGATTGGCTCGGCGCTCTCGCCGGACGACGGCTGCAGCCGGATCCGTTCCGCCAGTCCGGCCAGGTGCTGGCATGAGCGGCCTCCTGATCGCAGCTCCTTCTTCCGGCGTCGGCAAGACGACGGTGACGCTCGGCCTGCTCAGAGCCTTGCGTCGGCGCGGCATCGCGATCGCGCCCGGCAAGGCCGGCCCCGACTATATCGATCCCGCCTTCCATGCGGCGGCAAGCGGCACGCCCTGCCTGAACTTCGACCCCTGGGCGATGCGGCCGGAGCTGATCTCGGCCAATGCGACGCTGCACCGCTCCGGCGACCGCATTCTCGTCGTTGAGGCGATGATGGGGCTGTTCGACGGAGCGGCCGACGGGAAGGGGACGGCAGCGGATCTGGCCGCCCAGCTCGGCCTTTCCGTGGTGCTGGTCATCGACGCTTCGCGCATGTCGCAATCGGTCGCGCCGCTGGTGGCGGGTTTTGCCGGCTTCCGCGCGGATGTTCGCGTTGCCGGCGTCATCCTCAACAAGGTCGGCAGCGAACGCCACGAGGCGATGCTGCGTCAGGCGCTCGAGGCGATTCGGATGCCGGTGATCGCCGTGATCGGCGCCGACAAGGCGCTTGTCCTGCCGAATCGCCATCTCGGCCTTGTTCAGGCCGGTGAGCATGCAAGCCTCGAAGGTTTCATCGAGCATGCGGCGGATGCCGTCTCCGAGGAATGCAATTTCGAGTTTCTGCTGCGCATCGCCAGGCAGGGCCTCAACCGGCCGTCGGCTGCCAATATCGATCGCCTGCCGCCACTCGGCAGTCGCATTGCGGTGGCCCGTGATATCGCTTTCGCCTTTTCCTATGAGCATATGCTGCTTGGCTGGCGGCGGCGGGGGGGTGCGATTTCCTTCTTCTCGCCGCTCGCCGACGAGGCGCCCGCTGCCGATGCTGATGCGATCTATCTGCCTGGCGGTTATCCCGAACTGCATGCCGGAACGCTCTCCCAGGCGTCGAATTTTCGCGCAGGCCTTCTCGATGCGGCGGCGCGCGGCATCCGGATCTATGGCGAGTGCGGCGGCTACATGGTGCTCGGCGACGGGCTGATCGACGCAGAGGGCATCCGTCACGAGATGCTCGGTCTGCTGCCCGTTGTCACCAGCTATGCCGCGCGAAAACGCCATCTCGGTTATCGCCGCGTCATGCCGCTCGACGGCGCGATCTTTCAACGAGCGATGACGGCGCATGAATTCCACTATTCCACCCTCATCTCCGAAGGCGAGGGCGAACGGCTGTTTCAGGTCCGAGATGCGCTCGGAACCGATCTTGGCCCGGCGGGGCTCCGGCGCGGGCAGGTGGCGGGTTCCTACATGCATCTGATCGATCTTGCCGGGATTGCCGCGTGAGCGCGCCGATCGTCCATGGTGGCGGAGTCACTGCCGCTGCTGCCGCCTTTGGCGGCAGGCCGGAGGACTGGCTCGACCTTTCCACCGGGATCAATCCGTGCCCGGCTGCCCTGCCGGAAATCCCTGCAAGGGCTTGGCACCGCCTGCCGGACAGCCATCTGGCCGAAGAGGCAAGGTGGGCGGCGCGCGATTACTATGGGAGCGGCGAGATCCTGCCGCTGCCGGTGCCCGGCACGCAATCGGTGATCCAACTTCTGCCGCGGTTGCTGACAAAGGATGAGGGCGCCAGGGTCGCCGTCGTGGCGCCGACCTATGGCGAGTATGCGCGCGCTTTTAATTCAGCCGGTTTTGCCGTCGATACCGTCGGTCATGTCGCTGCGATCGGAGTTGAGCATCGGCTTGCGGTCGTTGTCAATCCGAACAATCCCGATGGGCTGACATGGCCCGTGGAAACGCTGATTGGCCTGCATGACAGGATGAAGGCGGTCAATGGACTTCTGGTTGTCGATGAAGCCTTCGGCGACGCCGATCCGGCACTCAGTCTCGCCGGCCACGCGCAGCGGCTCTCAAATCTGGTGATCTTCCGCTCCTTCGGCAAGTTTTTCGGGCTCGCCGGCCTTCGGCTCGGCTTTGCGATTGCGCGTGATGATATTCTCCAGCGTTTCGAGGGATGGCTCGGACCCTGGGCCGTGTCCGGGCCGGCGCTTTCGATAGCAGGCTCGCTGCTGCGTTCGGACGTTTCCCCCATCCGCCAGCTCATCGATGAACGCGGCGTCGGGCTTCATGCGGTGCTGACCGGGCTCGGGCTGCAGATCGCAGGGGGAACGGCGTTGTTTTCCCTTGTCGACGATGCCAGAGCGAGCGACATTTACACGCATCTCTGCCGGCATCATATTCTCGTCCGCAAGTTCGACTATGCGCCCGGATGGCTGCGTTTCGGGCTGACGCCTGATCCGGCGGCGGACCGGAGGCTTGGCGAAGTCCTTCAGAGATTTGAGCGATGACGATCGACCTAAACCTTCTCGTGCTGCTTCTGGCGCTGCTGCTCGACCGGATCGTCGGCGATCCGCAATGGCTCTGGTCGCGCGTGCCGCATCCCGTTGCGATTTTCGGAGCGGTGATCTCCTATGCCGACCAGCAGCTCAATCCTTCAAGCCTCACGGGCCATCAACGGCGGATGAACGGCGTCGCCGCCATCGTAGCGCTGCTGTTGCTGGCCCTGGCGGCAGGCTTCGTGTTCAACCGGTTTTTCGCGCTGTTCGGCCTCGCCGGCATCCTGTTGGAGACCGGATTGGTGGCGATCTTCCTGGCGCAGAAGAGCCTTGCCGACCATGTCGCCGCCGTTGCCGTCGCCCTGCGTGAGGAGGGGCTTGTCGGTGGACGGGCGGCCGTTGCCCGCATTGTCGGGCGCGATCCCGAGACGCTGGATGAGCCGGCCGTCTGCCGCGCGGCGATCGAAAGCCTTGCCGAGAACTTCTCCGATGGCGTCGTCGCGCCGGCGATTTGGTATGCCATTTTCGGCCTGCCAGGGCTTTTCGCCTACAAGATGCTGAACACGGCCGATTCGATGATCGGCCATAGATCGGAAAAATACATCGATTTCGGCTGGGCGGCCGCTCGGCTCGACGATGTCGCCAACTGGCCGGCCGCGCGCCTCTCCATCCTGCTGATTGCTGCAGGCGCCTGGATCCGGCGCGGCACCAGCGCCTGCCGCGAGGCGATCCGGGTAGCGATGCGCGACGGCGGCTTGCACCGTTCGCCGAATTCCGGCCGTCCGGAAGCGGCAATGGCGGGTGCGCTGAATGTCCAGCTTGCCGGACCGCGCATCTACGGCGGCGTGCTCGTTACCGAACCGATGATCAACAATCCCGGGCGCGATGTCGCGACATCCGGCGACATCGAGGACGGTGTCTCCGTTTATCAGGCGAGTTGCATGGTGCTTGCCGGCATCACGTTCGGATTGTTTTTGTGCTTCCTGTGAGGGGCTTGCGCCATAGCTCACCCCCCGGTGGACAGTCACGCCGCAAACGTTTATGCGAAACGCCTCAAATCCATCAGACCGGAAGCAGAGCGATGACAGTTCAGGTTGAACTACCGTGCCCGAAGTGCAAAAGCACCAAAATGAAATTCGAGCGTCCCGAGATCCGGGAGACGGACATCATAAGCTGCGCGGCCTGCGGCCATAATCTCGGCACCATGGCCTCCATCCGTGAAAGGATGAACAAGGCCTATCAGCAACTCAAGCAGAGGCCGGCGGGGCGCAAGCTTCAGTGAGGGGAGCGGCCGTCCTGCGGCGCTTAAACCGGTCATTGCCCTGTTAGAATTGTGATTACCATTCGGGTTAAAGCTATGTAATCAAGTATCGTCGTAGTCTCTCTGTCGTGAGGGCGCAATCAAATGCGCGGGCGCGAAGAGGGATTATCATGAAGACGATTTTTGCCGCCGCGGCGGCAAGCTTATTACTGCAGTTTTCTCCGGCTGCGGCTGAGGCAGCAGCGCTGGTTGCCAATATCAGCATCGGCAAGCAGACGATGACCGTCACCGAGAACGGCTTCGTCAAATATCGCTGGAAGGTTTCCACCGCGCGCAATGGTTATGTCACGCCCACCGGCTCCTGGAGCGCCAAATGGCTGTCGCGCGATCATCGCTCGCGCAAGTACGACAATGCGCCGATGCCTTACGCCGTATTTTTCAACGGCGGTTACGCCGTTCACGCCACCTTCGATCTGAAGCGTCTCGGCACACCGGCCTCGCATGGCTGCGTTCGCCTGCATCCTGACAATGCGGCCGAGTTCTTCTCATTGACGCGGCAGGCGGGTCTTGCCAATACCCGCGTCGTCATCACGCGCTGATCCCGGATCAGCGCCTGACTCCGAATGCGACGTCTGATCCTGTTACGCGCTGATTCTTTCCAGTTCATCCAGATCGGGAACGACGATATGTCTGGAGTTCTCGATCAGGATAACACCCCGCTTGCGCAGCCTGGTCATCTGCCGGCTGACGGTTTCGATCGTCAGCCCGAGAAAATCGGCGATCTCGGCGCGCGATAACGGCAGATCGAAGGCGGTGCTGATCGCGGTTTGCGGCTCGGCATGGGTCGCGATGAGGTTGAGCAGGCTTGCAACCTTCTCTTCCGCCGTGCGGCGGCCGAGCGTCAGCATCCATTCGCGCGCGGCGTCGAGCTCGTTGAGCGCCTGATCGTGCAGCCTGCGCTGCAGCTCCGGCGTCTCCGCGATCATGCGGTCGAGCAGGTTGCGCGGGAAGACACAAATTTCGGCGTCGGTTGCCGCCTCCGCCGACAGTGTGCTTTCGCGCATGAAGGGTCTGCCGACGAAATCGGGAGCGAACTGCAGGCCGACGATTTGCTGGCGTCCGTCCGGCATCATCTTGCAGAGCTTCACCACGCCGCGCATGATGTTCGAATAAAACGAACTTTCCGATCCTTGCGCAATGATCTCCGAGCCGGCCTCGATCTTGCGGCGCAGGGAGTGGCGGTTGAGCTCCTTCAACTGAGCGTTCGACAGGGCGCCGCAGACGACGCCGTGCCGCGCCTGACAGGAACGACATGCGACGGGCGTGCGTGTCTCGAAAATCTCGCTGCTGGCAACGTCCATCGTCGGGATCCTTCAAAAAGCCGGACACGTGGAACGCAATCGCAATTCCTTCCAGCGCGGCTTGATGATTATCAAATGCCAGCGCGCATAATTTGATTCAGATCAAAGACCGGTGCGGATGTTGGACAGCCGCATCCTGTTTTCGGCGCCTGCACTCACCGGTGTTCCATTGCTGTTTAGGCAACACCTTAGTGTCAATTTGCCGTAACGCCCGGACGAAAGCATTGGCTTTTGAAAAGGATTTGCCTATGAGGGGGTTTAAATCGTCATTTCATGAGGTACAGCGCGTGACCGCTACATTCGATAAAGTTGCCGACATTATTGCAGAAACCAGCGAGATCGATCGCGCCACGATCACGCCGGAGAGCCATACGATCGACGACCTCGGTATCGACAGCCTCGATTTCCTCGACATCGTCTTTGCGATCGACAAGGAATTCGGCATCAAGATTCCGCTCGAAAAGTGGACGCAGGAGGTCAATGAAGGCAAGGTTTCTACGGAAGAATATTTCGTGCTGAAGAACCTCTGCGCCAAAATCGACGAGCTCAAAGCGGCCAAGGCCTGAGCGACACACCAGTCTTTTTTGTACGCCCTGCCGCCCTGAGTATGGCGGCCGGGCGGTTTCGTTCCTAATTAGGCGTCACCAGCGGGCGGATTTGGCCTGCCGGGCCGGAGGATCCGAATGCTGCTGGAATATTTCCAGATGATTGACCGCGTCGAAGCGGTGGACCTGAAGAAGGGGACGCTTGCGGCGCGTTCCGTCGTACCGGCCAAGAGCCCCGTCTTCGAGGGCCATTTTCCCGGTATGCCGCTCGTTCCCGGCGTGCTCCTGATCGAGACCATGGCGCAGGCTTCCGGCATGCTGGTGCTTGCCGTGACCGACTTTGCCGCCATGCCCTTCCTGATGTCGGTCGACGGTGCCAAGATGCGCACCTTCGTCGAGCCGGAAGCCGTGCTCGATATCGAGGCGGTGCTGGAGCATGACGGGTCGGGTTTCGCGGTCACCAAGGCCAAGATCACCAGCGGCGGCAAGAAGGTCTGCGATGCGCAGCTGAAACTGCGCACCATGCCCTTCAGCGAAGTTCCGCTCGGCGATATCGTTAAAAAACGCGCCGGCGAGGTCGGGCTTCTCAAAGCGATCGCAGCGCAGGGAGTGGTTGGATGAGCAAGGCTGCAAACGACGTCGTCATTTCAGGCGTCGGCATCGTTACCTGTCAGGGCGTCGGCAAGGAGGCGCATATCGCGCTGCTTTCGGCGGAGAGCGCGCCGAAGGCGATCGTCGAGACAGAGAAATTCAAACCCTATCCGGTGCATCCGCTGCCTGAGATCGACTGGTCGCAGCAGATCCCCAAGCGCGGCGACCAGCGCCAGATGGAGAACTGGCAGCGCATCGGCGTCTTCGCCGCGGGTCTTGCGCTCGACGATGCCGGCTTCAAGGACAATATTGAGGCCTGCGGCACGATGGACATGATCGTGGCGGCCGGCGGCGGCGAGCGCGACATCAACGTCGACACGCTGATCGTCGACGAGGGCTTGAAGCGCAACGACCGCGAACTGCTGCTCAATGAGAAGCTGACGACGGAACTCAGGCCGACGCTATTCCTGGCGCAGCTTTCCAATCTGCTTGCCGGCAATATTTCCATCGTTCACAAGGTCACCGGCTCCTCGCGGACCTTCATGGGCGAAGAAGCGTCGGGCGTTTCCGCCGTCGAGACGGCGTTCTGGCGCATTCACTCCGGCGAATCCACCCATGCGCTGGTTGGCGGCGCCTTTGCTGCCGAGCGCCCGGATATGATCCTGCTTACCGAAGCGATCGGCGCGCACACGCGCGGCGAATGGGCGCCACTCTGGTCGCGCTCCGGCCTCGAGGGCGGCGGCATGATCACCGGTTCCGCCGGCGCCTTCCTGGTGCTGGAATCGCGCAAGCATGCGCAAGAACGCGGCGCGCATATTTATGCGACGATCAGCGCCGTTGAGGGCGATCGCGGCAATCGCGCTGCCGGCAATTTCGAAGTGCGGATGGAACGGCTGCTGAAGCCTGCCGCCGAGCTGCCGGCAGAGAGCATGGCGATCTTCTCCGGTTCGACCGGCATGCACGAGATCGCCGCCCGCGAAAAGGCGGTGCTGGAACATCAGCTTCCGGGTGCGGCGATCCGCGGCTTCGGCGGCGTTTCCGGTCACACGATCGAGGCGCAATTCCCGCTGGGGCTGGCGCTCGCAGCCCTGGCCATCGATGCCAACGCAAAGGTTCCACCCTTCGACGCTGCCCATGAAGCGCCGATGAAGGCGGGCACCAAGGCGGCCGTCGTAACGACGGTCGGACACCAGCGCGGCGAGGGCGTCGCCGTTCTTTCCGCAGAGGCGTGAGGAGAGAGATATGACAGCTTCCGCTTACAGGGATCACCTCGGTCGGCCGATCGTCGCAGTGACCGGCATGGGCATCATCACTTCGCTCGGCCAGGGGCTGAAGGACAATTGGGCAGCTCTTTCCTCCGGCACCTCGGGCATCCATGCGATCAATCGCTTTCCCACAGAGGGTCTCTCGACACGGATTGCCGGCACTGTCGATTTCATAGACATTCCGGTGCCGAATGCCGTCGAGCGTTCCTATGCCTTTGCGCGCGAGACGACCATCGAGGCACTAGCCGATGCCGGTCTGTCAGGCGATTTCAACGGCCCGCTGTTCCTTGCCGCGCCGCCGATCGAACCCGAATGGAGCGCCCGTTTCGAACTTGCAGACCGCTCGCCGGCCGCCGATCATCCGGGCGATGCCTATGAGCGCTTCCTGACGGCGCTGCGCCAGCGCCCGGACCCGGCCTTCCACGAGGCGGCCTTGTTCGGCGCGATTTCCGAGCGCCTTGCCGACCGGTTCGGCACGCGCGGCCTTCCCGTGACCTTGTCGACGGCCTGCGCCTCCGGTGTCACTGCGATTCAGCTCGGCATCGAGGCGATCCGCCAGGGCCGTACCGATCGCGCACTGACGGTTGCGACCGACGGGTCGCTCAGCGCCGAGGCGCTGATCCGCTTTTCGCTTCTGTCGGCTCTTTCGACGCAAAACGATCCGCCGACCAAGGCCTCCAAGCCGTTCAGCAAGGATCGCGACGGCTTCGTCATCGCCGAGGGTGCGGCGACGCTGGTGCTGGAATCGCTGGAAGCGGCGGTCGCCCGCGGCGCCAAGGTGCTCGGCATCATGAAGGGCGCCGGCGACAAGGCCGACAGCTTCCACCGCACCCGGTCTTCGCCCGACGGCGGTCCGGCGATCGCGACGATCCGCGCGGCCCTTGCCGACGCAGGCATCGACGAGAGCGGCATCGGCTACATCAATGCGCACGGCACCTCGACACCCGAGAACGACAAGATGGAATATGGCGCCATGTCGGCCGTCTTTGGCGAACGGCTCGTCGCCATTCCGGTGTCGTCGAACAAATCGATGATCGGCCATACGCTGACGGCGGCGGGCGCGGTCGAGGCGGTGTTCTCGCTGCAGACGATGCTGACGGGCACGCTGCCGCCAACGATCAACTACGCCAATCCCGACCCGTCGATCGTGCTCGATGTCGTGCCGAACAGGAAGCGGGAGGGCCAGGTTTCGGCCGTGCTTTCAAACTCCTTCGGCTTCGGCGGGCAGAATGCCAGCCTTGTCATGGCGCTCGAACCGGCTTAAGCGGTTCCCGACAATTTCAAGACGAGACGAACGCCTCCGAGGCGAGGGATTTTGCCATGCGCGCTTTGCAACTGATCGACGACCGCAAGCTTGAGATCACCGACCTGCCGGAACCGGAGGCACCTGCCGCCGGCGAGGTGACGCTGCGCGTCAAGGCGGTGGCGCTGAACCATATCGACGTCTGGGGCTGGCGCGGCATGGCTTTCGCCAAGCGCAAGATGCCGCTCGTCATCGGCGCGGAAGCCTCCGGCGTCATCGAAGCGATCGGTCCCGGGGTCGCCAATGTGCTGCCGGGCCAGCTGGTTTCGATCTATGGCGCGCGCACCTGCGGCCTCTGCCGGCCCTGCCGCGAAGGCCGAGACAATCTCTGCGAGCATGTTTCCGGCGTGCATGGTTTCCATCTCGATGGTTTCGCGCAGGAGAAGGTGAACCTGCCGGCGCGTCTGCTCGTTCCCGCACCTCCCGGTGTGGATGCGATCGGCGCCGCACTCGCTCCCGTCACCTTCGGCACGGTCGAGCACATGCTGTTCGACAACGCCAAGCTCGAGCCCGGCGAAACGATCCTCGTCCATGCCGGCGGCTCCGGCATCGGCACGGCGGCAATTCAACTGGCCAAGAAGATCGGCTGTACCGTGATTACCACGGTCGGTTCCGATGACAAGATCGACAAGGCCAAAGCTCTCGGCGCCGATCACGTCATCAACTACCGCACCGACCGCTTCGAAGGCGTGGTGCGCAAGCTCACCAAGAAGAAGGGTGTGGACGTCGTCTTCGAACACGTCGGCAAAGACACCTGGGCGGGTTCGATGCTCTGCATGAAGCGCGGCGGGCGTCTCGTCACCTGCGGCTCGACCTCCGGCGTTTCCACAGAGATGAACCTGATGATGCTGTTCCAGCAGCAGCTGAAGCTCTTCGGCTCGTTCGGCTGCCGCATGGAGAACATGGCCGATGCAATGCAGAAGATGGGCCGCGGGCTCGTCCATCCGGTCATCGACACCGAAGTCGGCTTCGACGATATCGACCGGGCGCTGGAGCGGATGGAAAGCCGCCAGATCTTCGGCAAGATCATTCTGAAGATGGACTGACCTCACGTGAAGCTGTTCATTACCCGGGTCGTTCTGGCGCTCAGAAATTTCCAGCAATGGCTGGTGGCGCAGGCGATGTTCGGCTTCCTGAACGTGCTGAAGCTGTTTCCGGCCGATGGCGCGATTCGGTTCGCCGACCGGATGATGCGCCGCCTCGGCCGGCGGACCCGCCGCCATAAGCTGATGCTCGTCAATCTGCGCAACGCTTTCCCTGAGAAGAGCGAGGCCGAGATCGAAGAGATCGCGCTCGGCAGCTGGGGAAATATGGGTCGGCTCGCGGCCGAATACGTCTTTCTCGACCAGCTCTTCGACTACGACCCCGAACGGCCGGAGCCGGGCAGAGTGGAGGTGTCGGGCATCCCCATTTTCCTCGACCTGCGTGACAATCCGCGCCCCTTCATCGTCTTTACCGGCCATACTGCCAATTTCGAGCTGCTGCCGGTGGCGGGCGCGGCCTTCGGGCTCACAGTCACCGTGCTTTTCCGGCCGCCGAACAATCCCTATGTCGCAAAGAAGGTATTCGACTTCCGCAGCGCCCGCATGGGCAAGCTGGTGCCTTCGCATGCCGGCTCCTCCTTCGCGCTCGCACGCCAGTTGGAGGCGGGCCAGGGGGTGGGCGTGCTCGTCGACCAGAAATTCGGCAAGGGGCTGAAGGGCACCTTCTTCGGGCTAGACGTGAAGACCAATCCGCTGCTGCCGAAGCTGGTGCGCCAGTTCGATTGCGAGGTCTATCCGGCACGCTGCATCCGCCTGCCAGGTAATCGCTATCGGCTGGAAATCGAGCCGCGGCTGGAGATGCCGCGCGACGCTAAAGGTTATCTCGACCTGCCGGCGGCCGCCCAGCTACTCAACGACAAGGTGGAGAGCTGGGTGCGGGAATATCCGGAACAATGGCTCTGGTATCACGACCGCTGGCAGATCAAGAAGACGCTCGCGCCTTGAAAATCAAACCCTGATTTATCAGCGGTGAAAAGCGGCAGGTGCTCTCGGATTGAAACCGAGTAAACTTCATGTTAGCCGTCACCACCAAGGCGCGAATAACAGCCACCTTAGGGCGCATTTGGGAAAGTGCTGCCACACAATTTGGACACGCCACTTGGGACAATGGGAGTGGGAGGCGTCTTGCTGGAGCTTTTTCGAGCCTTTTCCTTGCGCTGCGCGCAAATAGAGGAAGCCATACGTCTGGGCGATGATCAACGCGTCATGTTGCTCGACCGTCACGTCGAGCCGCTGGTCGAGGCTATCCTGGCCTGCCGGGCGGCCAATCTGCTCGAGGTCTATATGCAGCTACAGTTCGTCAGCCATCTTGTCGCTCGGGACGCGGACGACAGCGCCAGCGTCAGAGAACATGCGGCGGTGCTTTCCCATCTGCTCGACTGCTATTTCGGCACGTATGCGCCGGACTGGCGGGTGCCTTCGCCGCAGGATGTGCGCATCGAGCCGCCGGCAGCCTATGTGCCCGACACCGACAACGGCCAATTCCTCAACGCGGCGATCCTCGAAAGCCTGCCGGGCCGTGTCGCGGTGCTGACCAGGGACTACCGCTACCTCTATTCCAACGCGGCCAACAGCGTCCATCTCGACAGGAAGCCAATGGAACTGATCGGGCGTCACCTTTCCGAATTCATCGGCGAGGAGCGCTTCGCCGAATGCGCCAAGCACAGGCTGGACGCGTGTTTTGCCGGCGAGGAGATCGACTACACCTATGAGCGCCAGGCTGGCGGCGGCGCATCGCGGCAGATACGCTGTCGCATGTCGCCGCTGCGCGACGCGGGCGCGACGGTGATCGGCGCTCTGATCGTGATGGATCGGTAGTTTAGAGCAATTCTGTTTTTCTTCGAATCACGGAATTGTTCTATCGCTTGGTTTTCACGCAATTCCGGACGCAAAACCGCTGCACACTGTTGCTGGAATTGCTCTAACTTACGCCGTCGCCCAGACGGCGAGCTCGTAGCCGTCGCGGTCGAGGAAATGAAAGCGGCGGCCGCCGGGGAAATCGGTGATCGGCCGGCAGATCGTGCCGCCGGCGCGTTCGACCGAGGTCAGCACCTCTTCCAGATCCCTGGCGTAGACAACGACCAGCGGGCCGCCCGGCCGAACGGGGCCGAAATCGGTGAAGCCGCCCTTCAGCCGGCCATCATCAAATTCGCAGTAATTCGGGCCGTAATCGGTGAAGCGCCAGCCGAAGGCCGAGCCGTAAAAGGCTTTGGCGGCGGCGATGTCGGAGACGTTGAATTCGACATAATCGATGCGGCGATCGTTGTGTTCGGAGTTTTGAGCCATCTATCTCTCCATCAGGGCTTTCAGCATGACGAGATCCTTCTCGATATGCGCGGCATCGGCGGCAAATTGCGCGTCTGTCATGCCGGGCAGGCGCAGCAGCGTGAACATGACCTCGCAGCCATCGCCGTTCGGGACGATGCGCAGGGCATTATAAACCCTGAGTCCGGATTCGATCGTCACCGTATGGTCGATCACGCCGAATTCATTGGCGGGAACCAAGCTCACCTTGATGACGCCGAGGGGACCGTGGGCGATCCAGTCGGCGCCGTCGGGCTCGAAGCCGGTGGCAAGCCCGGAGGCCCAGAGCGGCATGTTTTCCGGCTTGCCGACGAAGTCGTAGACATCCCGCCAGTCGCGCTCGATCGACTGGTGGATGATTTTTGCAGGCATTGTCGCCATGGTGCAGGTCCTTGTATTTTGGTTTCCCTAAAATAATAAGGCCGGCTGGCGGTGTCTTGAACAAAACGGTCAGCCCGACCTTTTCCGCCCGCCGAGTTGGTCGAGGATGATCGCGGGGGTCAGCGTCGAGAGTTCTTGGACCTCGCGGGTCATATGGGCCTGGTCGGCAAAGCCTGCTTCCAGCGCGAGGCCGGCTAGTGGCGTCGCACCCGCCCTGCGGCAGAGGTCGAGGAAACGTTGGAACCGGCGGATGCGTTCCAGAGTCTTGGCGCCATAGCCGAAATGATGGTGGCAGCGGCGGCGCAGCTGCCTTTCGCTTATGCCGAGCCGGTCCGGCAGGCCGGAGACCGGGCGGTTGCTGTCGGCGGCGGCGAAGATCATGGCGGCGTCGCGGGCGGGCTCCTCCTCGTCGCGCGTGGCCTCTTCAAGCAGACGGCCGAACAGCGTCGCGGCGGCCTCGGGTTCCGGGCAATCTTGCAGCCGCGCCTCGAAGTCGCTTGTGTCCTTCCGGCCGATGTCGGTAAGCGGCACCGAGAGGCCGACCAGCGCCGAGAGCGGCGTCTTCAGCCAGGATGCTGCGGCGCCCGGAGCAAAGCGCGCGCCGATAACGGTCGCGTCTGGCCTTATGACAGGGAAGGCTGCCGTCCTGTCGGGCCCGGCGACCTCAAGCCTTCCGTTAATCCAGAGGAGATCACAATAACCATCCGGCACGATCGCCACCCTCGCCGGCGGTCCATCGTTCAGCGTATGCGACCAGAGGCGGCTGAAATGGCGCCACAAGGCGGGCGGCGGCGCATATTCGCGGTAGCGGCCGGCGCGGGCCGCAAGCAGCGCCATGTCTTTTCGTCTTTTCGAAACCAAACGCTATCTCCCGAGGTCCGCATGATAACATGAGATAGGGCGGCACGGGCGATCGCGAAAATTTGCGGCTTCCGGATCGGCCGCAGATGAGAGGTTGTCGGACAAGTCAGGCGATCAAAGCCGCATTTCGTTGGCTTTTGCGAACCGATTAGACCCTCGCGAGACTTGCCGTTTGAGCGAGACAGTGCCACAACACCGGTCCAAATGACACATCGGAGGTTTGTCGTGGAAAAGGCAGAAATCGGACTGATCGGCCTTGCGGTCATGGGTTCCAACCTGGCGCTCAACATCGCGGAGAAAGGCAATAAAATCGCGGTCTTCAACCGCACGCCCGAGAAAACCGATGAATTCTATGAAAGCGCCGGCGATCTGAAGAAGCAGATCGTTCCCTGCAAGACCATCGAAGAGTTCGTCGATGCGATCCGGCCGCCGCGTCCGATCATCATCATGATCAAGGCCGGCGACGCCGTCGATCAGCAGATGGAGGCGCTGCGCCCGCATCTCACTAAGGGCGACATCATGATCGATGCCGGCAACGCCAATTTCCGCGACACCGTCGCCCGCTTCGACCGCCTCAAGGATACGGAGCTGACCTTCATCGGCATGGGGGTTTCCGGCGGCGAAGAAGGTGCGCGCCACGGCCCGTCGATCATGGTCGGCGGCACGGAAGAATCCTGGAAGCGTGTCGAGAAGGTGCTGACGTCGATTGCCGCCCGTTACAATGACGAGCCCTGCGTCGCCTGGCTCGGCAATGACGGCGCCGGCCATTTCGTCAAGACCATCCATAACGGCATCGAATATGCCGACATGCAGATGATCGCCGAAATCTACGGCATCCTGCGCGACGGTCTCGGCAAGAGCGCCTCCGAAATCTCCGGCATCTTCGGCGAATGGAACAAGGGCCGGCTGAACTCCTACCTGATCGAGATCTCCGAGAAGGTGCTTGCGGCGACCGATCCGGTTTCCGGCGGGCCGATGGTCGACATGATCCTCGACAAGGCAGGCCAGAAGGGCACCGGCAAGTGGTCGGCGATCGAGGCGCAGAACATGGGCATTCCGGCAACGGCGATCGAAGCCGCGGTCGCCGCTCGTAGCCTCTCCTCAATGAAGTCGCAGCGCGAAGCCGCCGAAAAGATCTTCGGCACGCAGGCCGTCTCCTTCCCGATCGCCTACGGCCCCGAGCTCAACAAGGATCTGGAACTGGCGCTGTTTGCCGCCAAGATCGGCGCCTATGCGCAGGGATTCGCCGTGATGGCGGAAGCTTCCAAGGAGTTCAACTGGTCGCTGCCGATGCCTGTTATCGCAAAGATCTGGCGCGCCGGATGCATCATCCGCTCACAGTTCCTCGACGAGATCACCAAGGCTTTTACCGATGCGCCCGATGCGGCGAACCTCATCGTCACGCCGGCCTTCTCGTCCATGGTCAAGGAATCGATCCCAGCGCTTCGCCGCGTCGTGACCGCCGCTCTCGCCGCCGGCCTTCCGGTGCCGGCGCTGACCTCCGCGCTCACCTATTTCGACGCCTACCGCCAGGGCCGGGGCACCGCCAACCTCATCCAAGCCCAGCGCGACTTCTTCGGCGCCCACGGCTTCGACCGCCTGGACGGCAAGGATTTCCACCACGGTCCCTGGGGCAGCGGTGCGGCGACCTTCTGAGGTTTGCGTAGAAGCAATCAGGAAGCCCGACCATCGTGCCGGGCTTTTTCGTTAGGTGCATGGCGCGCTGCGCCGGCCGACGTGGCGCCGTAGCGCAGCTCCCGGTGGGGTAGTATGACTTGCTGATTTTCGACTTTCCCTTCATAGCATCTGCGGAACATTGCTCCTGAGGATTGTAGGGATGCTAATCCGATATGAGACGCCCGCAGATATCGATGCGATCCACGATTTGACGTCGATCGCCTTTGCGGCCATGCCCTACAGCGAAGGTATTGAGGCGGAGATCATCCAGAGGCTTCGCGCGAGCGGCGATCTCACGATCTCGCTGGTCCTCGAGGAAAAAGGCGAGATCCTGGGGCATGTCGCGTTTTCGCCGGTGGCGATCAACGGTGCGCATCGCGGCTGGTTCGGACTGGGTCCGATATCAGTCAAGCCGGGGAGACAGCGGCAAGGCATCGGCAAGGCGCTGATTGCAAAGGGGCTCGCTTTGCTGGAGGAGATGGGCGCCAGCGGATGCGCGCTGATCGGCAATCCCGATGTCTATCGCGGCGCTGGTTTCAGCAGCGACGGGAAACTCAGCTATCATGATCTCGACAAGCGGCTCGTCCAGCGCATTGTCCTTCGCGGGCCGGCGCCGAGCGGCACGCTCCGGTTCGCTCCGGCGTTCGAAAACTAGATCTTCAGCAGAAAGGCAATGACATGTCCGGAATGGGCGCGATCACCCTCCGAACCGCACGCCTTAGGCTCCATATGCCTGAGATCGATGACTTCGCCGCCTATGCGCGGCTGATGGCTTCGCCGCGGTCCACCGGAATGGGCGGCCCTTCGACGCGCGCGCGGCATGGGGGATGTTCTGCACGACGTGGCTCTGTGGCGGCTTTTCGGGCACGGAGCGCTGATGATCGATCTCGTTGAAACCGGCGAATGTATCGGCCAGGTGGGGATCAACCACGGGCCACTCTTTCCGGAAAAGGAACCTGGATGGTTCGTTTATGGAGGGCATGAAGGCAGGGGCTATGCGACCGAGGCAGCCTTTGCGTTGCGCGGCTGGGCTTTTGAGACACCCAAGCTGCCGTCGCTTGTGAGCTATATCGCTCCCGGCAATGCGGCATCCGTGGCCGTTGCCGAGCGGCTGGGGCGCGTCTCAATCCCATAGCGCCCCGGAACGAGCCCAGCGATCTTGTTTACCGCCACATTCCTTCCTGAAGCGCGCATATGGTTGCGCGTGTGGGGCGGTTGGGGACGACGTCTCAATCCCTATATGTTGATGGATCAGGATCGGACGCTGCCAAAATGGATGTAGGATGACGAACGGCACACGTGAGCACTGGGACGAAGTCTATCGCACGAAGGCAGCCGACAGCGTCAGTTGGTATCAGCCGACGCCGGAACCTTCCCTCAAGGCGATTGATGCACTGCAGCTGCCGGCTACGGCTTCGCTGATCGATGTCGGCGGCGGCGCGTCGAGCCTCGTCGATCGTCTCATCGAACGCGGGTGGTCAGACCTTACCGTTCTCGATATCGCCGCACCGGCACTCGACGTCGCGAAGGTGCGGCTGGGCGACGACGCCATGCGGGTCACCTGGTTGGTGGCCGATGTCACCGTATGGAGATCCGGGCGCTACTACGACGTATGGCACGACCGCGCCGTCTTTCACTTTCTCACCGCGCCGGAGCAGCGGCTTGCCTATCGCCATGCGCTCGAAGCCGGCACGGCGCCGGGCAGCGTCGTGATCTTCGCGACTTTCGCGCCGGACGGGCCGGAACGGTGCAGCGGCTTGCCGGTCCAGCGTTACGACGCGGCCGCGCTGGAGGCGGAGTTCTCGACGGCCTTCACGCTGGAGCGCGACTGGCGCGAAGAGCACACGACCCCCGGCGGCGGCCGGCAGTCTTTCCAGTGGTGTATCTTTAGGCGGCGCTGAACGCTCTGCCTTCAGGCCGCGCGGCTGGCGCGCGCCATGCCGTGCGCCACGAGACGGTCGATGATCTCGGCATAGCTGACGCCGCTTGCCGCCATAGCCTTGGAATACATGCTGATATCGGTGAAGCCGGGAATGGTGTTGAGCTCATTGATAACGAAGCGCATGTCCGATGTCAGGAAGAAATCGACGCGCGCCATGCCGTCACAGCCGACGGCCCGGAAAGCCCTTGCGGCCGTGTCGCGCATGGCGGCCTCGATCTCCGCCGGCAGGTCGGCCGGGACTTTCAAGGCAGCGCCGTTCTCATCGATATATTTGGCGTTGTAATTGTAGAAGCCGTGGCTTTCCGCCGGCACGATCTCGCCCGGGCGGGAGACGAAGAGCTTGCCGTCGCTATCTTCCAGCACGCTGAATTCGATCTCGCGGCCGGCGACGAATTCCTCGGCAAGCAGGACGCTGTCATGACGGAAGGCCTGCTCGAGCGCTGCGGCGAATTCCTGGCTGGCATGGACCTTGGCGACGCCGACCGACGATCCCTGTCGTGCCGGTTTGATGAAGAGCGGCAGGCCGAGTTCGGCTTCGAGTGCGGAGAGTGAAGGGGCCGCACCCTCGTGGATCGTCACGGCGCGCGCCACCGGCAGGCCCGAGGCCCGCAGCAGACGCTTGGCGATATCCTTGTCGAGGGCTGCGGCTGAACCGAGGATGCCGCAGCCGGCGAGCGGCACGCGCGCCACTTCAGCTGCGCCCTGCACCGATCCGTCCTCACCATGAGGGCCGTGCAGCACGGGAAACAGGATGTCGATCCTTGGCAATTCATGCGGCGCGCCATGGGCTGACATGGCCAGCATGCGCCCGCGACCGCCCGGCACGAGGCAGATTTCCGTGCCTGACGAGGGTGTCGCCAGCCGGCCGTCCTCGAAGCTGCTCAGCAGCCATTGTCCCTCGCGGGTGACGAAGACGGGAAGGGCATCGTATTTCTCGGATTCCAGGGCAGCCATCACGTTGGTCGCCGAGAGGATGGAAACCTCGTGCTCGGCCGAACGGCCGCCGAAGAGCACGGCGATGCGCAGCCTGTTGGGGGAAGGGGTCATGAAAGCCTCCGAAGCGATGGGATGTCGGAAAGATCAGGCCTCGACCGATATGCCGCGATTGGCAAAGAAACGATCGAAGACGGCAAGTGGCAGCGTGACATCGGCTTGGATTGCCGCGTCATGGCCGGACGGATTGTGGAAATGGATCGTCTCCTGCGAGGCTGATGTCACCAGCACGAGATGACCGCCCTTTGCCGGCGGCTCGCGCTCCGGCCAGCGGATGGCCGAATGCACCGAGGAACCGGCGTTTCGACAGAAGTTCCGGGATGGCTGAAGTTTCGACGTTGGTCATTGCCTCGGCGCTGAGACCGAAACGCTCGGCGGCGAAACGGACGAACGGGGCGTAGATCAACCCCTTGATCGAGGCATCGATCTCGTTGACGACATAACCGCCATATCTAGTGCAGGCGCGGGCAAGCTCGAGAGTAGGATGGATCTCGCCGCGCGCGGCCAGGATCATCTTCAGGCAGGCCATGCCGCAGACATTCACCGCCCAGCGCGCATATTCTTCGATGGTCGCGGCTCCCGACTGGCGCCAGAGCGGATCCCTGAGCAGCGCCTGCGAACCCTCGGCAAGCACCGGCAGCGTCATGCCGGGCGTTTCCCATTGGCTGAAATAAGGCACGCTGCTCTGCTGCATCCTGTCGACATCTCCGCGGTACGTTTCGTGAGATGGCGGCCAATCTTGGCTTTTTTCGAGCCGATGCCCACTTGCGAATCCGAGGGTAGGGCTCGTTTTTCTTCGGGCCACTAAAATAAGGATGGGATGATAGCATATCCTCAATGGTGACGTGGAACAGCCGGTTCCGTCCGGCTATTGCGCGGGCACCCAAGAAAGCCTCATCCTGAGAGCCTGTGAATCTATGATTTTGCGATTTTTAGCTAGTTAAATCAATGACCTAATTCTCGCAAAACGGACGAAAATCCAAAAGATTCACAGACTCTGAGGCGCCCCGTAGGGGCCTCGAAGGACGGGGCGGGTGCTCGGCATGGCGGGAACATTGATAGAAGGAGGAGCGCTGCGGTGTGCCCTTCGAGGCTTCGGCATTCGGCCTGCGCGCCTTCGGGATGAGGGATGTTGGGGAATGCCGCGCTTAGGGATAGGGCGGGCGCTACATCATGTATGTTTTCGATGTTGGCATTGTTTCGCTAGTTGTCGTCCCGCTCGCCACTGCCCTATCTGTCACCCTCCGGCCAGATCGGCTGGCTGATGCTCTGGAGCAGTTCGGGTTCGACGCCGTCGATCCGGGCGATGACGGCCTTGGCCATTTCGCGCCCGGCCTGGCGCACGTCTTCCTGGACGGTGATGATTTCGGGACGGATCCAGTTGAGGATCGGCACCGACTGCTTGGAGACCATGTCGAGATCGCGGCCGAGCGCCTTGCCGGCGGCCTCGATGCCGGCATTGACGGCGATCGCGGCGCTGCCGGCCGAGCAGACGATCCCGTCAGGCGCGTTGGCCGAGCGCATCATCACTTCGATGATGTCGCGGATATCGGCGAGCGGCGCGTCGGTATTGACGCGCAGCGGCACTTCTTCGGCGCCGTAATCGTGCAGGCCGGTCTGGAAGCCGATGCGGATATGGGTGTAATAGGTGAGCTTGCTTGGCGGCTGCAGCAGGGCGATGCGGCGCCGACCTCGTTTGACGAGGCGTTCCACCGCCTGATGGGCGAAGGCCTCGTTGTCGAAATCGTGGAAGGGGTGGATGAGACCTGCATCGGTGCGCCCATGCGTGGCAAAGGGCATGCCGCGTTCGGACAAGAGCCGCACGCGCGGGTCGTCCGGCTCGATACGCGAGATGATGACGCCGTCGGCCGAGCCAGTCTCGAGGATATAGCGCACTGGCAGCATCGGATCCTTGCTGTGGGAATGCGGTGTCACGACGATATGATAAGGCGTGCCGGACAGCACTTCGGATATGCCGAAGACCATCTGGCTGGAGAAGCCCATGATCTCTTCATCGATGCTGAGGACGAGGGCGATAACGTTTGTCTTGCCGGTGCGCAGGCGCACACCCGCCCGGTTCGGCTGGTAGCCGAGCTGGCGGGCGACCATGCGCACCCGCTCCTTGGTTTCGGCACCGATATCCGGCGCGTCCTTCAGCGCACGCGATACCGTCGTCACGCCGAGGCCCGTCATGAAGGCGATCGTCTTCAACGTCGGGCGCTCGCGCGTCACCGCCGTCGATGTCGCCTGTCCGAAATTTCCCTTGTTTTCCATCCCTGTAGGCCGCCTTGCGCGAATTGGTCTCGCTTATAGAGGCTTTTTCAGGCGCCGTAAGCCCGCCGCCTGCCAAAATCGCGCCTCCCTGAAGAACTCAATCTGTAACGATACAGTAGAAATGTCGAGCAGTTTTTCTTGTGTGCGTCGCAATATCATTCGCATAGGTTGAATCGGTTATTCCGACGAGATTTTTCTGCAGGTGCGAAAAAGGTAATGCGGAGTTCGAAACTGCAATTTGAAAAATTATCGTTAAATTTCACCGTAATAATCTGAGGAAGCGCCTGCGGAAAAGTCTGCCCGACTGCCGATTCACCGGGTGTGGGGCGGTCTTCCGAAACAGTCAGAAGTGGTAATCCTGATCTTTAAAGAAAAATTTACGGGCGGGCAGTTGCGTGGGGAAATCGATTGATCTAAGTTTTTCCGGCAACGTTTCAGTGAGGGAGGAGAACTCATGAAAATTCGTATGATGGCGGCCATGCTTGCCGCTTCCGCTGCGCTTCCGATCAGCGCCAGCGCCACCGATCTCGAAGTCACCCATTGGTGGACGTCTGGCGGTGAGTCCGCTGCTGTCGCCGAGTTGGCAAAGGCATTCGACGCCACCGGCAACCACTGGGTCGACGGCGCTATCGCCGGTTCCGGCGGCACGGCGCGCCCGATCATGATCAGCCGCATCACCGGCGGCGACCCGATGGGCGCCACCCAGTTCAACCACGGCCGCCAGGCCGAGGAACTGGTTCAGGCTGGCCTGATGCGCGACCTGACCGATGTCGCGACCGCAGAGCACTGGAAGGATATTATTCGTCCGTCGAGCCTGCTCGATTCCTGCACGATCGACGGCAAGATCTACTGCGCTCCGGTCAACATCCACTCCTGGCAGTGGCTGTGGCTTTCGAACGCCGCATTCAAGAAGGCCGGTGTCGAGGTTCCGAAGAACTGGGACGAATTCGTCGCTGCCGCTCCGGCTCTCGAAAAGGCCGGTATCATTCCGCTCGCTGTCGGCGGTCAGCCATGGCAGGCGACAGGCGCCTTCGACGTGCTGATGGTCGCGGTCGCCGGCAAGGACGTGTTCAACAAGGTCTTCAAGGACAAGGATGCAGAGGTCGCCGCCGGACCCGAGATAGCCAAGGTCTTCAAGGCTGCCGACGACGCCCGCCGCATGTCCAAGGGCAGTAACGTCCAGGATTGGAACCAGGCGACCAACCTCGTCATCACGGGCAAGGCCGGCGGTCAGATCATGGGTGACTGGGCGCAGGGCGAATTCGCGCTCGCCGGTCAGAAGGCCGGCACCGACTATACCTGCCTGCCGGGTCTCGGCGTCAACGAAATCATCTCGACGGGTGGTGACGCCTTCTATTTCCCGCTGTTGAAGGATGAGGAAAAGTCCAAGGCACAGGCCGTGCTCGCCAAAACCCTGCTCGACCCCAAGACCCAGGTTGCCTTCAACCTGAAGAAGGGCTCGCTGCCGGTTCGCGGCGACGTCGATCTTGCCGCCGCCAACGACTGCATGAAGAAGGGCCTCGACATCCTGGCGAAGGGTAACGTGATTCAGGGCACCGACCAGCTGCTTTCGGCCGACAGCCAGAAGCAGAAGGAAGATCTCTTCTCCGAATTCTTCGCCAACCCGTCGATGACGCCGGAAGACGCTCAGAAGCGTTTCGCCGAGATCATCGCTTCGGCTGACTGATCGGCAGGTTCGCTGCCCGTGCGATCCGGCTCCCCGGAGCCGGATCCTCCCGCAAGTTTCGATGGTCTTGCCGGCCATTCCGGCGGATCCCGCGGGCGGGGGTGAGAGCGGCCGCTACCGGCCGCAGCTGCGATTTGAGGAGAGGTTTCATGACGGGTCAAGCGCAAGCAGGCCGGCCAAACAAGTTACTGCGCAATCTGAACGCCAAGATTGCGTCCATTCCGATGATCCTGACAGCGCTGGTGATCTTTGTCGGCGGCACGTTCTGGACGGTCTTTTATTCCTTCACCAATTCCAAGCTCCTCCCGCGGTTGAGCTTCGTCGGCTTTGACCAGTATCACCGTCTCTGGGCGGCACCCCGCTGGGTTACTGCAATCGAAAATCTGGCGCTCTACGGCGTCCTCTCGCTGATCTTCAGCCTGGTCATCGGATTTGTGCTCGCCGCGCTCATGGATCAGAAGATCCGTTTCGAAAACACTTTTCGCACCATTTTTCTCTACCCCTTCGCGCTGTCCTTCATCGTGACCGGTCTCGTCTGGCAGTGGGTTCTGAACCCGGACTTCGGCGTCCAGTCGGTGGTGCGATCGCTCGGCTGGACAAGCTTCACCTTCAATCCGCTCTATACGCCCGAAATCGTCATCTACGGGATTCTGATTGCGGCGCTTTGGCAGGGAACGGGCCTCGTCATGTGTCTAATGCTTGCCGGCCTGCGCGGCATAGACGAGGATATCTGGAAAGCGGCCCGCGTCGACGGCATCCCGATGTGGAAGACCTACCTGCTCGTCGTCATTCCGATGATGCGGCCCGTATTCATCACGACGATCGTCATCATCGCCTCCGGCATCGTCAAAGTCTACGACCTCGTGGTGGCGCAGACTTCGGGCGGTCCCGGCATCTCATCGGAAGTGCCAGCCAAATATGTCTACGATTACATGTTCCAGGCGCAGAATCTGGGTCAGGGCTTCGCCGCATCGACGATGATGCTGGTCACGGTCGCGATCATCATCGTTCCGTGGGCCTATCTGGAGTTCGGAGGAGGGCGCAAGCGTGGCTGATATCGAAACTCTCAACACCACGGCTGCCGGCCTCGACGCCGTCTCACAGAGGCTCGGCGACGGTCCGAGCGGTCCGAAGCCGCGCCCGACGCTGTCAGCGCGCAACATCATGCTCTATGGAACGCTGACAGTTGCAGCGCTCTATTATCTGCTGCCGCTCTATGTGATGGTCGTGACGTCACTGAAGGGTATGCCTGAAATTCGTCTCGGCAACATCTTCTCGCCGCCGATGGAGATCACCTTCGAACCCTGGGTCAAGGCCTGGGCGGAGGCCTGCACGGGCTTGAACTGCGATGGCCTGTCGCGCGGTTTCTGGAATTCGGTGCGCATCACCGTGCCGTCGGTGATCATCTCGATCGCGATCGCCTCGGTGAACGGCTATGCGCTGGCAAACTGGCGGTTCAAAGGTTCCGAGCTATTCTTCTCGATCCTCATCATCGGGGCCTTCATTCCCTATCAGGTGATGATCTATCCGATCGTCATCATCCTGCGTGAAATCGGCATCTACGGCACGCTGACCGGTCTCGTCATCGTGCATTCAATCTTCGGCATGCCGATCCTGACACTGCTCTTCCGCAACTACTTCGTGTCGCTGCCGGAGGAACTGTTCAAGGCGGCGCGTGTCGACGGGGCGGGCTTCTGGCAGATCTTCCTCAAGATCATGATGCCGATGTCGCTGCCGATCTTCGTCGTCGCCATGATCTTGCAGGTCACAGGCATCTGGAATGACTTCCTGTTCGGCGTGGTCTTCACCCGGCCGGATACCTATCCGATGACCGTGCAGCTCAACAACATCGTCAATTCCGTCCAGGGCGTGAAGGAATACAATGTCAACATGGCAGCGACGATCCTCACGGGCCTGGTGCCGCTGATCGTCTATTTCGTCTCCGGACGGCTTTTCGTTCGCGGCATTGCCGCAGGCGCAGTGAAGGGGTGATCACATGAACATGAATTCAACTGTCTCCAATTCGAGCGTCTCGATCAGGGATCTGTCGCTGAATTTCGGCGCCGTCAGTGTGCTGAAGGATCTGAACCTCGACATCAACGATGGCGAATTCCTGGTGCTGCTCGGATCGTCCGGCTGCGGCAAGTCGACCTTGCTCAATTGCATCGCCGGCCTGCTCGACGCTTCGGAAGGGCAGATCTTCATCAAGGGCAAGAACGTCACCTGGGAAGAGCCGAAGGACCGCGGCATCGGCATGGTCTTCCAGTCTTACGCGCTCTATCCGCAGATGACGGTCGAGAAGAACCTCTCCTTCGGCCTTCGCGTCGCCAAGGTGCCGCAGGCCGAGATCGACAAGCGCGTCGCGCGCGCGGCCGAGATCCTGCAGATCCAGCCGCTTTTGAAGCGCAAGCCGGCCGAACTATCCGGCGGCCAGCGCCAGCGCGTGGCAATCGGCCGGGCGCTGGTGCGCGATGTCGACGTCTTCCTGTTCGACGAGCCGCTGTCCAACCTCGACGCCAAGCTGCGTTCGGAACTACGCGTCGAAATCAAGCGCCTGCACCAGTCGCTGCAGAATACGATGATCTATGTGACGCACGACCAGATCGAGGCGCTGACGCTGGCTGATCGCATCGCCATCATGAAGAGCGGCATCATCCAGCAGCTCGACGATCCGACGACGATCTACAACCGGCCGCGCAATCTCTTCGTCGCCGGCTTCATCGGTTCGCCGTCGATGAATTTCCTGCGCGGCGAACTGGTCAAAACAGGTGACGGCATCGGCTTTACCGCTAACGGCGTCAATTTCTCGCTCGCCGCCTACGACGCCAACGAGACGCTGCAGCCTGGCCGCAAGGTGGTGCTCGGCGTCCGCCCCGAACACATCAAGGTCAATGCGAATGCCGGCGGCGAAGAACATGACGCTACCGTCGATATCGAGGAACCGATGGGGGCGGACAATCTTCTGTGGCTGAAACATGCCGGTCATACGATGTCGGTCCGCGTCAACGGCGCACGCCGCTTTGATGTCGGGGCCAAGGTAAAGCTGAGCTTCGACATGGCGCTGGCTTCGGTGTTCGATGCCGAGAGTGAGCTGCGTCTTTAGGGAGATTTTCGCGGGCGGGGTCGGAGATGGTGCCGTCTGCTTTCTGTTTGGCTGCAAGGCTATTTGTATGAGTTCGACCAGTGCTCCATGCTCCCTCATTGCTGTGGCCTTCCGGCTTCGCCCAAGGGATGTCACAGGCTCTCTTTCGAGTGAAGTGTCTCCCGCGCCCAAAGACTTGGGCGCACTGGATTCCTGTGACATCCCTCGGGTCAAGCCCGAGGACAGGAATGAGGGAGGAGAGGTGAAGCGCCCCTTGCGAACGACAAGGCGGCAGGGCAGCGGCGCACGCGCCGCTTCTTCTAGAATCGTAAATCGGAAATGATATCGTGACGCAACAATCGACCCTCTCCAGCATCGACCTTTGCGGTTCGTGGCAGCTCACATCTGTTGATGGCGGGATCAAGAGCGCAATCACCTTGCCCGGCGACGTGCACACGGCGCTGCATAGGGCAGGGCTGATCCCCGATCCCTATTTCGGCCGGAACGAGGAGAAGGTGCAGTGGGTTGCCCAGCGTGAATGGACGGTAGAGCGCAGCTTCACGCTGCAGGAGGTCGAGGGCGACTGGTATCTCGATATCGACTATCTCGACACGGTCGCCAGCGTCTATGTCAATGGCTTTCTGGTGCTCGAAGCCGACAACAGCTTCCGCCGCTACCGGCCTGATGTTTCCAGCATGCTGAAAGCGGGCGACAACTCGATCCGCATCGTCTTTGCCTCTAATCCCGGCGTCGGTGCCGAACGGCAGAAAAAGCAGCCCTTCTACATTCCCTACAGCACCGGCAATTCGCCGATCCCCGACGGCAACATGCTGCGCAAGCCGCAATGCCATTTCGGTTGGGACTGGAACATCGCCATCGCGCCGCTTGGGCTCTACGGCACGATCGCGCTGAAAAAGATCGAGACGGCGCGCATCGAACATGTCGTCACCCGCCAGATCCACAATAATGACGGCTCGGTCGACCTCATGGTGACGGCGAGCCTGTTTGCCAAGCATGCTGGCATCGCCCAGGTCTATTTCGATCTTGACGGCGAGCGCATCCGTCTCGATGTCGGTGTCAAGGGCGAGACGGATGTCCACCACCTCTTCCATATCGACAATCCGCGTCTCTGGTGGCCCTCCGGTAATGGCGAACAGGCGCTCTATACGCTCTCCGTCGAATTGTCCGACGAGGTGGTGACGAAGCAGCTCGGCCTTCGCACCATCGAACTGATCACCACGCCGGATGCGGCGGGCAGCCGTTTCGCTTTCAAGGTCAACGGCCGCGAGGTCTTCTGCCGGGGCGCCAACTGGATTCCGGCCGATGCGCTGTTCTCGCTGTCTTCGCCCGAAAAGACCGAGGACCTACTGCAATCGGCCAAAGCGGCCAACATGAACATGATCCGCGTCTGGGGCGGTGGTTTCTACGAGCAGGACTATTTCTACGATCTCTGCGACCGGCTGGGCCTCATGGTCTGGCAGGACTTCATGTTCGCCTGCAACCTCTATCCCTCGACCGAAGACTTCCTTGGCAATGTGGCGATCGAGGTGGATTACCAGGTGCGCCGGCTCTCTTCGCATCCTTCGATCGCGCTCTGGTGCGGCGATAACGAACTGGTGGGCGCGCTGACATGGTTCGAGGAATCGCGGAAGGACCGCGACCGCTACCTCGTCTCCTACGACCGCCTCAACCGGACGATCGAACAGGCGGTGAAGAAGGCGCTGCCGGGGGCGCTCTGGTGGCCGTCGAGCCCGGCATCAGGCTATCTCGATTTCGGCGATGCCTGGCATGCCGACGGCTCCGGCGACATGCATTACTGGTCGGTCTGGCACGAGAACAAATCGTTCGACAATTACCGTACGGTGCGGCCGCGCTTCTGCTCGGAATTCGGCTTCCAGTCCTATACCTCGCTGCCCGTCATCAGAACCTATGCCGAGGAGAAGGACATGAACGTCGCTTCCCCCGTCATGGAGCTGCATCAGAAGAATGCCGGGGGCAACGAGCGCATCGCCGGCACGATGTTCCGCTATTTCCGCTTCCCCAAGGATTTCCCGAACTTCGTCTATCTCAGCCAGATTCAACAGGGATTGGCGATCAAGACCGCGGTGGAATATTGGCGGTCGCTGAAGCCCCATTGCATGGGCACGATCTACTGGCAGCTTAACGATACCTGGCCTGTCGCCTCATGGTCGAGCCTCGACTATGGCGGGCGCTGGAAGGCGATGCATTACCTGGTGAAACGCTTCTTCCAGCCGGTGGCGGTCGCGGCCATTCCCGCCGACGACGGCAAGACGATCCGCTTCTCGCTGGTCAATGACACGCTCAACGATGTCAGCGTCGATCTTTCGATCTCGCTTCTGACGATGAAGGGCGAGCGGAAGCACCTGAAAGACGTGCAAGCCCTGTGTTCGCCGGACGCGGCGGTGACGGCTGCGACCATCGACGTGTCCGAGATTGACCCGGGAACGCTGCTTGCCTGGCATTTCACCGCGTCGAACGGCATGGGCGGCGGGGGGCACCATGTCAACGGCACCTATAAGGCGCTGGAGCTGGAACCCTCGGGCCTGACCGTTACCCACGAATATGTCGAGAAGAGCGGCGCGATCGACATCAACGTCACCGCCAGGGGACTTGCACTCTTCGTGATGATCGAGAGCGAGACGGACGGCAAATATTCCGACAACGCCTTCGACCTTGCAGCAGGCGAGAGCCGCCGTATCACCTTCACCCCGGCACATCAGCTCGAACGTGGCAAGCTGCCGGAATTCCGCTTCTACGACCTGCATTCCTGCCAATCGGCGGATTGATCCTTCCAAGAAATGGGCACGAGGCCCAAGGAGAATAAGATGACGAAACTCAGCTACCAGCTCTACAGTGCGCGCAACTTCCAGCCCTATTCTGTGATTTTCGAAAAGCTCGGCAAATCAGGCTATGCGGAGGTCGAGGGGTTCGGCGGCATCTATGCCGATCTCGACGATGCGGGACTGAAGAGCCTTCGCGCCGATCTCGACAAGAACGGCCTGGTGATGGCGAGCGGACACTTCAGTCCCGACTTTCTGGAGAAGGAAGTCCAGAAGTCGCTCAACATCGCTAGGATACTCGGCATGGATTCGATCTATGCCCCGCATCTGGCGGCCGACCAGCGCCCCTCGGACGGAGCCGGTTGGCTCGCCTTCGGCAAGCGTCTACAGGAAATGAGCAAGCCCTATAAGGATGCCGGCTACGAGTTCGGCTGGCACAATCATGATTTCGAATTCGTCAAGCTGGCTGACGGCTCGCTGCCGATCGAGCGCATCTTCGAAGGCGCGCCCGACATTTCCTGGGAAGCCGATATTGCCTGGGTTATCCGGGGCGGCGCCGATCCCTTTGCCTGGATCGACACGCTCGGCTCGCGCATTACCGCAGTCCACGTCAAGGACATCGCGCCGGCCGGTGAAGCGACGGATGAAGACGGCTGGGCCGATGTCGGCCACGGCAAGGTCGAATGGGCCAAGCTGATTGCCACACTGCGCGGCACCAAGGCGAAGCACTTCGTCGTCGAACATGACAATCCGAAAGACATCGACCGCAACATCAGCCGTTCGATTGCATCCTTCCAGACTTATTGAGGCAAATCATGACCAGGGAACTTGGCGTTGGCATCATCGGATGCGGCAACATCTCCACCACCTACTTCTCGCTGGCACCGCTCTTCAAGGGGCTGAAGGTGCTGGCCTGCGCCGATATCAACGTGCAGGCCGCCGAGGCCCGCGCCAAGGAATATGGCGTCAAGGCACAGACGATCGACGAGGTTCTCGCCAATGACGAGATCGACGTCGTCGTCAACTTGACGATCCCGGATGCGCATTTTCCGGTGTCGAAGGCGATCCTCGAAGCCGGCAAACACGTCTATTCGGAAAAGCCGCTGGTGCTTTCGCTGGAGCAGGGCGAAGAGCTTCGCCGCATCGCCAAGGCGAAGAACCTTGCCGTCGGCTGCGCGCCGGACACTTTCCTCGGCGGCGCCCATCAGCTCGCCCGCAAGTTCATCGACGATGGCGGCATCGGCCGGGTGACCTCGGGAGCCTGCTATGTCATGAGCCCCGGTATGGAGATGTGGCATCCGAACCCGGATTTCTTCTTCCTGCCGGGCGGCGGCCCGATCCTGGATCTCGGTCCTTATTACATCGCCAATCTGATCAACCTGATCGGCCCAGTGAAGCGCGTCGGCGCCATGACCTCGATGGCATCGGCGACCCGGACGATTACCAGCCAGCCGCGCCACGGCGAAATCATCCCGGTCAAGACGCCGACGACGATCCAGGCGCTGCTCGAATTCGTCAGCGGCGCCACGGTGACGCTGTCGGCAAGCTGGGATGTGTGGTCGCATCGCCATGCGAATATGGAACTCTACGGCACCGACGGCTCTCTCTACGTGCCGGACCCGAACTTCTTCGGCGGCACCGTAGAGGCCAGCGGTCGCGACAAGGACATCAAGCCGCTCGAGCCCTGGGAGCACCCCTTCGGCAAGATCAACCAGGAAAGTCCGAGCGGCTCGCGGGCCAATTACCGCACGGCTGGCCTTGCCGATATGGCAATGTCGCTGATCGAAGGCCGCGACGCGCGCTGCTCGCTTGACCGCACTCTGCACGGCGTCGACGTCATGACCTCGATCCTGAAATCAGGCGAGGAGGATCGTTTTATCGAGCTGACGACGACTTGCACCCAGCCAGCGGCGCTTGGCATCGAAGAGGCGCAGGCGCTGTTGAGGTAGCGGAGAAAGCGCGCCTGCGCTTGCCGTATTGGCGCGCTTGCTCCATTTGTTTCATCATGTCGGCCTCACGATCCGGTTTTTGCCGATGGTTGCCCCTCACCCTAGCCCTTTCCGCCTAAACGGGTGAGGGACGCGCCATGTGAGAGGTGGTGGGGAAGGACAGGCTGTGGCATTTCCCTTCTCTCCGCTCGCGGGGAGAAGGTGCCGGCAGGCAGACAGGGGGTAGGCGTCGGCGTTTTCGTGAGCCGAAGACGTTGCATGATGAGGACGCTGTTATTCGATTAAGGAGACTTCCATGAGCTGGCAACCGGCAGCAGACCGATATTCAAAAATGAAATATAACCGCACGGGCCGCTCCGGCCTGAAGCTTCCGGCCGTCTCCCTCGGCCTCTGGCACAATTTCGGCGGTGATACGCCGCATGACCGGAAGATCGACATGTGCCGCACGGCCTTCGACCTCGGCATCACCCATTTCGATCTCGCCAACAATTACGGCCCGCCTCCCGGCAGCGCAGAGGCCGCCTTCGGCGAGATCCTGCGCACCGAATTCTCCGGGCTTCGCGACGAGCTGATCATCTCCTCGAAGGCCGGCTACGATATGTGGCCTGGTCCCTATGGCGAATGGGGCAGCCGCAAGTACCTGGTCGCCTCCTGCGACCAGAGCCTGAAGCGCATGGGCCTCGACTATGTCGACATCTTCTATTCGCATCGCTTCGACCCGGAAACGCCGCTGGAAGAGACCTGCGGCGCGCTCGACCATATCGTCCGCTCCGGCCGGGCGCTCTATGTCGGGATCTCCTCCTATAATTCGCAGCGCACCCGCGAAGCAACCGCCATCCTCAAGGACCTCGGCACGCCCTGCCTGATCCATCAGCCGAGTTATTCAATGCTCAACCGCTGGGTCGAGGATGACAGGCTGCTCGATACGCTCGATGACATCGGCATGGGTTCGATCGTGTTCTCGCCGCTCGCCCAGGGCATGCTGACGACGAAGTATCTCGGCGGTATTCCGGCCGACAGCCGGGCAGCTCAGAACCATTTCCTGAAGCGCGATTTCATCCGCCCCTCGATCATCGACAATATCAGCAGGCTCAACGAGATTGCCGAAAGGCGTGGCCAGACGCTGGCGCAGATGGCGATAGCCTGGGTGCTGCGCGGCGGACGCGTGACCTCGGCGCTGATCGGCGCCAGCCGCTCGTCGCAGATCGTCGATTGCGTCAAAGCGCTGGATAATATCGAGTTCTCGGCCGAGGAGCTGAAGGAGATCGATGTCTATGCCAAGGAGGCCGATATCAACCTCTGGGCGAAGTCGGCGGAGCGGGAATGAAGGCAGGGAGCACATTTGTTGCTCCCTCATTCCTGTGCTCGTCACAGGAATCCAGACACCGCGCGTCTGCGCGGTGAGAAGGGTCTTTCCGGCCCAAGGACTTAGGCCGGCCGGATTTCTGTGACATCCCTTGGGCAAAGCCCTAAGGGCACAGAGATGAGGGTGGGGAGGCGAGCTGAACCGCACCTTCTGACGTACGTACCGCAATAATCTAGGAGGAGGCCGTCCATGATCCGCAATCCCATCCTGCCCGGGTTCAATCCCGATCCGTCGATCTGCCGCGTCGGCGACGATTATTACATCGCCACCTCCACCTTCGAATGGTATCCGGGTGTGCAGATCCATCATTCGCGGGACCTGGTGAACTGGACGCTGGTGCGCCGGCCGCTGGAGCGTGCCTCGCAGCTCGACATGCGCGGCAATCCCGATAGTTGCGGCATCTGGGCGCCGTGTCTTTCCTATGCCGACGGGCAGTTCTGGCTTGTTTATACTGACGTCAAGCGCTTCGACGGCAATTTCAAGGATGCACATAATTACATCGTGACGTCGCCTTCGATCGAGGGCGAATGGTCCGAGCCGGTCTATGTGAATTCCTCCGGCTTCGATCCCTCGCTTTTCCACGACGATGACGGCCGCAAATGGTTCGTCAACATGCAGTGGAACCACCGAACCCAGAGCTTCGGCGGCTCGCCGAAATCGCCGGCTTTCGACGGCATCCTGCTGCAGGAATGGGATCCGGCGACCAAGGTGCTGAAGGGGCCGATCAAAAACATCTTCGCCGGCAGCCCGCTCGGCCTCGTGGAAGGGCCGCATCTCTTCAAGAAGAACGGCTGGTATTATCTGACGACCGCCGAGGGCGGCACCGGCTATGACCACGCCGTCACCATGGCGCGTTCGCGCCGCATCGAGGGGCCCTATGAGATGCATCCGAACATGCATCTCATCACCTCGAAGGATCATCCGGGCGCGGTGCTGCAGCGAGCAGGGCACGGCCAATATGTCGAGACGCCAGACGGCGAAGCCTATCACACCCATCTCTGCGGCCGGCCGCTGCCGCCGAAACGGCGCTGCACGCTGGGGCGCGAAACGTCCCTGCAGAAATGCGTCTGGCGCGACGATGATTGGCTCTATCTGGAAAACGGCACCTGCGTGCCCGATGTCGATGTGCAGGGTCTCTTCGGCGCAGTGCCGGTGGAGAAGCCGATGCGCAGCGAGTACAGTTTCGATGGGGACAAGCTGCCGGCCGATTTCCAGTGGCTGCGCACGCCCGAACCCCAGCGCATCTTCAATCTGACGGACCGTCCCGGCCATCTCAGGCTGATCGGTCGCGAAAGCATAGGCTCCTGGTTCGAGCAGTCGCTGGTCGCGCGCCGGCAGGAACATCATAGTTTCCGCGCCGAGACCGTGATCGAATTTTCGCCCGACACCTATCAGCAGGTGGCGGGGCTGACGCATTACTACAATCGCCACAAGTTCCACGCGATTGCCGTGACGCTGCACGAAACGCTCGGCCGCTGCGTGACCATCCTCTCCTGCAACGGCGACTACCCGAACGGCCGCCTCAGCTTTCCCGCCGAAAGCGGAGTAACGATCCCGGCCGAGGGCCGTGTCCAGCTTGCGATGGAAATCCGCGAAAATGACCTGCAATTCTTCTGGCAGACGGAAGGCAAGGGCGCATGGCAACGGATCGGCCCTCTCCTGGACGCCGGCGTGATTTCCGACGAGGGCGGTCGCGGTGAGCACGGCTCCTTTACCGGTGCTTTTGCCGGCGTCTTCGCCTTCGATACGTCGGGGCGTGGGAAGACGGCGGATTTTGATTGGTTCAATTATGATGAGTTGTGAGGGGGAGCATCCACTGCTTCCCACCCGCCCTCGTCCTTAGAGGCCTCGGCCTTTGGCCGACGCACCTCACGATGAGGGCCGATCGTTGTGCCGTCTCGCTGCGGGCCCAGATCGGAATGCTCACTTGGGCCAATCCGTTTGCCCAGCTCGCTGCTATGTCTTGCGACATGGCCGCGACCTCTCTCCGACCTGATCCTGGTGCCCCGCAGGGCCTCGAAGGACGAGGTCGGCCACCTGCTGCAACGACACATCAAAAAGAAAGCCGGCGCAGAGGCCGGCTGAGACGAACGCGGCTGCACAGGGATACTGGCCGGTTCCAAACGCTTGGTGACTGAACAATAACTTTCATTACCTGCCGAGGCAGCGGAAAAGGGCGCAACGAGAACGCCGGTAAGACGGCTCCGCAAAGGAATGGGCGGCGGGGCGGATGCCGGTGCTTGCCTCGGCTCTCTTATCGGGCATGAATATCACCGGATGATGACATCCGGAGCAGACCTCTGCCTTTCTTTCAGGGAGAATTGGCGGCGTGCGATGGCTATCGGAAGCCGACTATTCCAGGCTTGTCACCAATGGGTGATCGGCTTGACGAAAGTGACGGTGTTGGCGAGGCGTGAATGCAGTGTTCATGTTCCCGAAGGATGTCAAAGCGTCACAGAGGGACTATATAGCGGGCCGAAATACTTTCGAGCATCCGCAAGAGTCCTGCATGACCCCCATTATTTCCGTTCAGAACCTGACCAAGACTTATGCCAACGGGTTCGAGGCCCTGAAGGGCATCAACCTCGATGTCGAGAAGGGCGAGATCCTGGCTCTGCTCGGGCCGAACGGCGCCGGCAAGACGACCCTGATCTCAATCATCTGCGGCATCGCCAATCCGAGCGGCGGCCGCGTGCTGGTGGCCGGCCAGGACGTCGTAAAGGATTTCCGCGCGACCCGCTCGATGATCGGACTGGTGCCGCAGGAACTGACGACCGATCAGTTCGAGACAGTGTTCAACACAGTGAGCTTTTCTCGCGGGTTGCATGGCAAGAAGGCCAATCCAGCGCATATCGAGAAGGTGCTGCGGGCGCTTTCGCTTTGGGACAAGAAGGACAATATGCTGCGTCAGCTCTCCGGCGGCATGAAACGACGGGTGCTGATCGCCAAGGCGCTTTCGCATGAGCCGGATATTCTTTTCCTCGACGAGCCGACTGCCGGCGTCGACGTGACGCTGCGCAAGGACATGTGGCACGTCGTCGAAGAACTCCGGACTTCGGGCGTCACCATCATCCTGACGACCCATTATATCGAAGAGGCCGAGGAAATCGCCGACCGCGTCGGCGTCATCAACGGCGGCGAGTTGCTGCTCGTCGAGGAAAAGGCGGCGTTGATGGCCAAGCTCGGCCGCAAGCAGCTCATTCTCGATCTGGCGGAACCGCTGAGCCGGCTGCCGGACTGCTTTGCCGGCAATGGCCTCACTCTCGAAGCGGACGGAAGCCGCCTGACTTATGATTTCGACGCCGATAACGAGCAGGAAAGCATCGCGACGCTGCTGACCCGGCTCGGCGAGAACAATATCCATTTCAAGGATCTCTCGACGCGGCAGAGTTCGCTCGAAGATATCTTCGTGGCGCTGGTGGGAGCGAGCAAATGAACTTCGAAGCGGTCAAATCGATCTATTTCTTCGAGATGGCGCGCACGCGCCGCACGCTGCTGCAGAGCGTCATCTCGCCTGTCATCTCGACCTCGCTTTATTTCATCGTCTTCGGGGCGGCAGTCGGTTCGCGCATCCAGGAAGTGGAGGGCGTATCCTATGGTGCTTTCATCACGCCGGGCCTCATCATGCTGACGCTGCTCGGCCAGTGCATCAGCAACGGCTCCTTCGGCATCTACTTCCCGAAATTCACCGGCACGATCTATGAGGTGCTGTCGGCGCCCGTGGCGATGACGGAGATCCTGCTCGGTTATGTCGGGGCGGCGGCGACCAAGGGCGTCATCATCGGCGTCATCATTCTCTTGACCGCCAATCTCTTCGTCGACGTCAGGATCCAACATCCCTTCATGATGATCCTGTTCTTCCTGCTGACCGCGGTCACTTTCAGCCTGTTCGGCTTCATGATCGGCATCTGGGCCGGCAATTTCGAGCAGCTGAACCTCATTCCCATGCTCGTGGTGCCGCCGCTGACCTTCCTCGGCGGCAGCTTCTATTCCGTCAGCATGCTGCCGCCTTTCTGGCAGGCGGTCAGCCACTTCAACCCGGTGCTTTACCTCGTCAGCGGCTTCCGCTGGAGCTTTTACGGCATCGCTGATGTCAACCCGGCGATCAGCTTGGCGATGATCACCGTGTTCCTGGCAATCTGCCTGGCAACGCTCGGCTGGATCTTCAAGACCGGATACCGACTGCGCAACTGACCGCTTGAACGTCGATGATCGGAGAAGCCGATTGTGCTATCGGCTTCTTCCGTTTTTCTTTCGCGTCCGGCGAAGGCATCTGCTGTCTCATCCCAATGGAGAGGCGAGACAGCTGTTATGAACATCGAAGGTCAGAAGGTGATAATTGTCGGCGGCAGTTCCGGCATGGGGCTTGCGCTTGCCCGGCGTCTGCTCGATGAGGGGACGTCGGTGACGATTGCCGGGCGCGGTCAGGAGAAACTTGCGGCAGCTTGCCGTCATCTCGGCGACCACCCGAAACTCGGAACGCATATCGTCGACCTGGGCCAGGAGGAGGAGGTCGCGGCGCTGTTTCGGGAGAGCGGACCGGTCGATCATATCGTCAGCACGGCGGCGGAAATCGAAGGAGCCTATCAGCTGCTGTCGTCGCTCGAGCTGACGGCCGCGCAAAAGGTGGTCCAGAGCAAGTTCTACGGGCCGCTGCTGCTGGCGAAATATGGCGCCTCCCGACTGCCGTCCTCAGGTTCGATCACCTACACCTCAGGTATTGCCGCCTATCGGCCGCTCGCGCGCGGATCGGTGGTCGCGGCCGTCAACGCGGCACTCGAAGGCCTGGTCAGGGCGCTTGCCGTCGAACTGGCGCCGATCCGCGTCAATGCGGTCTCGCCCGGCTGGGTGGACACGCCGATCTGGAGCTTCGTTGCCGGTGACGCCAAGCAGGCGCGGCTGGATGCGATGGCGCAGCGCCTGCCGGCTGGGCGGGTTGGGCAGCCCGAAGATATCGCCGATGCGATCCGCTTCCTGATCGGCAATAGCTTCACCACGGGAACTACCCTGCATGTCGAAGGCGGGCATCGGCTGGTCTGATCGGCGAAAGATGTTCGCTGGCCGATTGCAGAAGGAAAGAGATCTGCGGCGGCTGGACGCGCCGGCGTCGCCACATCATCACCAGCGAGGCTGCCAGCGGTCGGCCGGGCCATGACAGTTCGACGACATCGCCGCGCGCAATGGACGGCCCCACCGCAAGGCTCGGGACTAGGCCGTGGCCGGCGCCTGATGCCACGAGCCGGATGATCGTTGCGATGCTGTCGGCTTCTGCGACAATGGCCGGCGCACCTAAACCCGCTTCGGCAAAGGCGGTATCGAGCAGGTGGCGATAGATGCAGCCGGCCGCGGTTGCGATGAACGGGGCGCTGCGTAGGGCTGCGAGGTTTTCCGGCGGCGGGGTTTGCGATCTGCCGGCGGCAATCAGCACCAGCGGCTCGCTGGCGATGCGGCGTGTCACGAAGCGCTCGTCCTGCTGGCCGCGATCGAAGGTGAAGACGATATCAACAGAGCCGTGCTGTAATTTCGCATGCAACTCGCCACTGCCGCCGACCTTGAGCTTGAGACCGAGATCGGGATTTTGCCGGCGGACGAGGGAGAGCCAGGGCGCCAGCCTTTCAGCGGCAATGGTTTCGAGCGTGCCCAGGGTGACAGAGGATTCGGAAATGTCGGCGGCAACGCGGACGGCGGTCTGCGCCTCGTCGTTCAGTGCCAGGATCTCTTCCGCATAGGCCTTCAGTGCCATGCCTGCCGGTGTGGGAGCGACGCCCTGCCGGGAGCGGAGGAAGAGTTCAACGCCCATCTCCTCTTCGAGCGCCTGGATCTGATCACTGAGGCTCGACTGAGCGAGATTGACCTCTGCGGCGGCGCGCGTGAGGTTTCCGTGCCGCATCACGGCAAGGAAAGTCTTCAGTTGTCGTGGGGTCATGTCGGGCTCCGGCATTTGCGCGAAGGCAGGATATCAATAAAGATGATCCAGCCGCAATTGCTGTCAGGCACTGCTGACGAGCAGGGCGCCCGACAGGATGAAAACGGTGCCGGCTGCGAACCGCGCCATGTTGAGCTCGGAGGCTTCGCCGAGAAAGACTGCGCCGATCGCCAGCGTCACCAGCACGCAGCTCCAGATCGGGGCGAGTTTTGAGACTGGGACGCCATAAGCAAAGAGCGTGAAAAGCCCGCATCGCGCCGGCGCGGGCTCTTCGGCTTGCATTTTCAACGAGCATTGAAACCGCACGTTGACGATGTTGAAATTTCTGTCTAGCAGTAACGGCCATGAAGATCGCGATGGTTCTTCCGGTGGTGATAGGGCGCATGGGCAGGATGGTGTAACCATCCGGCGATCAGCCCCATGCGCGGTAAATCAAGCTCCTGACGGGGCTTTTTTTATGCCCTGAATTTGCGCTGCGCCTCGTCAGATTCCCACAATCTCCCTCACACCATGGACAAGACCATGTCACGCGACAATTCTGCGCAGACTTCCGGTAGCCGCCTCACCGAAGAAGCGGCTGCGATTTCGACCGCGACGCCCCGACGTGCGATCCTTCTCCTGCTGACGGCGCTCTCGGTATTGCCGATCAATATATGTCTGCCGGCGCTGCCAGATATCGCCGCCACGTTCCAGGCCGACTTCGCGCTCGTCAATCTTTCGGTCGCGGGCTATGCGATCATCAATGCCTTGACGGAAATTGTCGCCGGCACGATGTCCGATCGCTATGGGCGCCGGCCGGTCGCGCTGATCGCCGTTTCCATTTTCATCGTCGCGTCGATCGGCTGCGCGCTGGCGCCCGATATCGCCATCTTCCTGTTGTTTCGTGTGATGCAGGCGTCGATCGCCGCCTGCTTCTGCGTTGCTCTCGTCGCCATCAAGGAGACGGCTGGCGAGCGCGGGGCCGCCAACAGGATCGGCTACGCCGCCATGGGATGGGCTATTGCGCCGATGCTCGGCCCGAGTGTCGGCGGCATTCTGGACGAAGCGTTCGGATGGCGGGCGATCTTCGTCGCTCTTGCGCTGATAGGCGCAGCCGTCCTCGCCATATCCATGCGCGAACTGAAAGAAACAGCCGGGCTCGCGTCGAGACCGAAAGGCAATTACCTTGCGTCCTACCGGCAGCTTCTCGGTTCGGCGCGGTTTTGGGCCTATACGCTGTGCATGGCCTGCTCCACCGGCACTCTCTATATCTTTCTTGGAGGCGCATCCCTGGCCGTCAGTTCCTCGCTCGGCGGATCGAGCGCGAAACTGGGCTTCCTCATGGGAATGGTTCCGGCGGGATTCATTCTGGGCAGTTATCTCGCTGGCCGATTGACGAGGAAATCGCTCAGCACCACGCTCGTCATTGCGCGTTTATCGACGTGCATGGGGCTGCTGCTGGGGCTGGTCCTGTCGATCTCGGGCATCACGCATGTCCTGGGATTTTTCGGACCCTGTATGTTCATCGGCATCGGCAATGGCTTGACCTTTCCGGCCGCCAATCTTGGCGTGATGTCGGTTCGCGGCCATTTCGCCGGCACCGCTGCGGGCCTTGCCGCAGCCATGTCGATCGCCGGCGCCGCCCTGATCGCTTCGATCGCCGGGCTGTTTCTCCGGGAGGCAGGCGCAGTGTCGACACTGTTCGCGTTGTTGCTGACATCGGCGTCACTTGCCTTATCGGCAGCGTTTTTTACAGCTTTTGTCGACCGGCGACTTGCGGTCGGTATTCCCAATGGAGAGCCGGCCGAGAGCGGATCGGGGGCATGACTTGTTCTGCCGGATCAATCCCGCATGCGCAATTCGTCCGTCTGCATCTGCAAGGAGCCCAGCGTTTCCAGGAAGCTCATGCCGAGCAGGCTCTGGTCAAGCCGGCCGTCCTCGGCGACGCTGGCTGCGACATTGTTGCGGACGATCGGACCGATCGCCACTTGGTCGAGCGTGACGGGGGCGGCGCGGCTGCGACCGTTGGCGGTCATGACGGTCATGGAATAGGTGAGGCGGGAGAGGTCGATACCGATTCTTGCGGCATCTTCATGCGAGAGCGCCACCATGCTGGCGCCGGTATCGACGAGCATTTCGACGGTCTGGCCATTCACACCGACATCGGCTTCGAAATGGCCGTTCAGCAGCTTGTGCAGGATGACTTCCTGGCCGCCTTGGCTCGTCGTGACGAACACGGCACGGCCGGGAATGAGGCCGGCAAGCAGCCGGTTGCCGACGCCGAGCGCTTCCTGGCGATAGAGGTAGACGGTTGCGAGCGCCAGGATGATGACGAACCAGATCATCAACTGGCGCATGGTTTCACCGACATTTTGTCGGCTACCCCAAATGCCGGCCGACAGCATCAGCGCGATCGGCAGGAGATAGATGAAGCGGCCGAATTCATCGCTCTGCAGGCCGAGGATGCGGCCGCTGTCATTGTTGACGATCAGCACGGCGAGGCCAATGACGATGACGAGGAGCAAGAGGATGAAACGGATCATAAAGGCCGCTCCGGCCCGCCGGCGACGTTTGATCCCGCCCGGTTCAAAGCCGGGACGGTGCCTGAAAGCCTTGCCACCAGCTGCGCCATGATCCCCCGTCGTTCGGCATCGGTATAGTTCATCCAGCCACCGATTTCCTGAAGAGTGCGGCCGCAGCCGGCGCAGAAACCGGTGGCTGAAACCATGGAGCAGACGTGAATGCAGGGTGTTTGCATGGCTGATATATCGGAGTTTCAAAGAGCTGCGGCAAGGGCGCAAAGGATGGCTATTTCGCAAATCTGCTGTGTCGCGCCCAGCGTATCGCCGGTGTGGCCGGCAAGCCTGCGGCGGATGATGGCGGTGAAGGCGAATCCTGCGAAACCGGTGGCGAGCAAGCTGGCGACGAGCGGTCGCAGGCCGAATGCCGGCCAGATCAGAAGTGCCGCAAGCAGACCGGCCGAGACGAGCGCAAAATGCATCGCCGCCTCATTCGGCTGGCCGGTCGAGGCGGCCACGCCATCGGCCTTTGCCGGCGGCAGCCGTTGCCAATGCCAGGCGATAGCGCCACGGCTGAGCGCTGCGACGGCGGCAACGGCAAGCGCTGCAGCGAGTGGCGAGGACTGGCGGACAACGGCGGCGAGTGCGGCCGCACGGAGCGCGAAGGAAAGAATCAGCGCTATCGCGCCATAGGTGCCGATCCGGCTGTCCTTCATGATGATGAGGCTCTGTTCGCGGCTCCTGCCGCCGCCGATACCGTCGGCCGTATCGGCCAAGCCGTCTTCGTGCAGCGCGCCGGTGGCAAGAGCCTGGACGGAAAGCGCGAGCAGCGCCGCCATCAGCGGGTCGGCGCGCGAGCCTGAAAGAAGCAAGAGGGCGAGCGCCGGGAAGAAGCCAATGATCAGGCCCGCGAGGGGAAAGGCGCGCACCAGGCGGCCGAGGCTGCCGTCATAGCCTTTGAACAGGGCTGGCGGCATCGGAAGGCGGCTCAGAAAGGCGACGGCGCGGGCGGTATCGACCGCATAATCCTTGATCTTCATTCTGTTTCGTTCTGCCGGAGGGGCTGCGGCGCTTTTGATGTTGTTCGCTTCGTCCGCCGGCTTTAAGAGAGAGCCACCGCAAAGAAGCTGATTTGCGTCAAAAAAACAAGAATAGCCGATTCATAGGAATACGCACCGATGAGCGTTTCAGGCCTGCCCTTCGACGATTTCCGTACCCTGCTCCGGGACCTGCCTGGGCCGGATGCCCGCGCACTGGTGACCGCACGCGAACGCGACGCGCAGCTGACCAAGCCGCCGGGCGCGCTCGGACGGCTCGAGGAGATTGCCTTCTGGCTTGCCGCCTGGACAGGTCGTCAACCTGCCGTCAACCGGCCGCTGGTGGCGATCTTCGCCGGCAATCACGGCGTCACCAGACAGGGCATCACACCCTTTCCGCCCGCGGTGACGCAGCAGATGGTCGAGAATTTTGCCGCAGGGGGAGCTGCGATCAACCAGATCTGCGTGGCCTATGATCTCGGGCTGAAAGTTTTCGATCTCGCGCTCGATTACCCCACGGGCGACATCACCGAGGAGGCGGCGCTTTCCGAGCGCGACTGCGCCGCGACCATGGCCTTCGGCATGGAGGCGATCGCCGGCGGCACCGACCTGCTCTGCATCGGCGAGATGGGAATCGGCAACACGACGATTGCGGCGGCGATCAACTATGCGCTCTACGGCGGGTCGGCGCGCGACTGGGTCGGACCCGGCACCGGTTCGGAAGGCGAGATGCTGGTGCGCAAGATCGCGGCGGTGGAAAAGGCGGTGGAACTGCATAGCGAACATCTCGACGATCCCCTGGAGATCATGCGCCGGCTTGGCGGCCGCGAGATCGCGGCGATGGCCGGTGCCATCCTTGCCGCCCGGATGGAGCGCATCCCGGTGCTGATCGACGGTTATGTCGCGACTGCCGCGGCGGCGATTCTGAGAGCCGCCAACCCCTCCGCGCTCGATCATTGCCTGATCGGCCATGTCTCCAGCGAGCCCGGCCACCTGCGCGCAATCGAGATGCTCGGCAAGACGCCGCTTCTGGCGCTCGGCATGCGGCTTGGCGAAGGCACTGGTGCGGCGCTTGCCGCCGGCATCGTCAAGGCCGCCGCTGCCTGCCATTCCGGCATGGCGACGTTTGCCCAGGCAGGCGTGAGCAACAAGCATTAAGCGCGTCGCGATCTTTCAGATTCGCTTGGCCCGCGCTTTAAATCCTTGTTTTACGCATCTCGTTATCGCAAAACCGCTGCACACTTCTGCGCGACATGCTCTGGGGGATCAATCTTGACAAAGCCCGCGGTGACGAAGCAGATCGGATTTCGACATTTCATCGCCGCGGCCAGCTATTCCTGGGCAGGTTTCCTGCGCGTGCTGAAAGAGGCGGCCTTCCGCCAGGAGCTCGGTTTCTTCCTCGTTTCGCTGGCGGCACTGGTGCTGGTGGGCGCCACTTTCGGTGAGATCGTCGTCGCGGTGCTGCTGTTCCTCGGGCTGTTTTCGATGGAGGCGATGAATACCGCCGTCGAAGAAGTGATCGACCGGATTTCACCGGAGATTTCGATCGTCGGCAAACATGCCAAGGATCTCGGTTCCTTTGCGGTGACCTGCATGATCGCCGCCTGCTGCCTCTATCTCGGATTCGTTCTCGGCAAGCACCTGTTTTTCAGTTGAACTAAAGCGCGTCGCGTGAAACTTGATTCATGCGACGCGCTTTAGCTCCTTGTTTTATGCATGTCGTTATCCCGGAACCGCCGAAAACTTCCGGACTACATGCATTAGGCAAAACTCTTGCGCTTGCGCGTGACAGCCTGAGCCTCTTCGACGGCCGGCAGGCTCTGGAGCACGCGCTTGGCGGGCAGGATGGCGATGACCTCGGTGCCTTCACGCAGCCTCGATTTCAGCAGGAACTGTCCGTCATGCTTGGCAAGGATCGCCTGAACGATCGGCAGGCCGAGGCCGGTGCCTTGTTCGGCGCTCTTGATGGCGATCGAGCCCTGGCCGAAGGCCGAGAGGACGACGGGAATCTCTTCTTCGGGAATGCCGGGGCCGTTGTCCTTGATCGAGATGTATTGTCCGCCGCCGGCCGTCCAGCCTACCTTGACGTGGATTTCGCCGCCCTGCGGCGTGAATTTGACGGCATTGGAGAGTAGGTTGAGCACCACCTGGCGCATCGACTTCTCGTCGGCCCAGATAGCCGGCAACTGCCGCTCGAATTGATCCGAAATGGCAATATTCTTGGCGCGGGCGCGCAGCTGGACCATGCCGATGCAATCCTCGGTGATATCGAGCAACGAGATCGCTTCCTCGCTCAGTTCGTATTTGCCGGCCTCAATGCGCGACAGGTCGAGGATTTCGTTGATGAGATCGAGCAGATGCTGGCCGGAGCGATGGATATCACCGGCATATTCCTTGTAGGTCGGATTGGCGAGTGGTCCCATGACTTCGGCCGACATCACCTCGGAGAAGCCGAGGATGGCATTGAGCGGAGTCCTGAGCTCGTGCGACATGGAGGCAAGGAAGCGGGACTTGGCGAGGTTTGCCTCTTCGGCGCGGCGGCGCGCCTCATCTGACATTGATTTCGCCACTTCCAGTTCGGCGATCAGGTCGTCCTTCTCCGACTGGTAGGAGAGGATCCTAAGGTTCGATTTGAAGAGCCGGTCACTGATATAGTTGAAGAAGACGAGGGTGGTGGTGAAAAGCCCGGTCAGACTGATTTCGAGGAGGTCGCGCGACAGGCCGCTCTTGGCGCCAAGCGCCAGGACCACTGGCGCGAAAGCGACCAGTACGGCCGGCGTCAGCATGAAGTTCGACATCGCCGTGACGGAAAGCGCAATCAGCAAAGTTGCGCCCTTATAGAGAATGAAGCTCGACGGCTCGCAGGCGTCGCAGCCCTGCAGCGCGAAGACGGCCCAGCAGCAGCCGACCAGGAATTGGCCGGCGAGCAGCAGGCGGCGCCATTTGCGGGCGCTCTCGGAGGTGATCTCCTGTCGGCGCGCGCGCCGGGCGAGCAGGATGTTGCCGGTGTGACAGCTGAGCGTCAGCAGCGCCCAGAAGAGCAATTGGGTATCTTCAGTGAAATAGACGCCAAGGGCGGTGATGATGACGACGAAGAGCGGCATGATCGTCGCGCCCTGCAGCATCGACGCTATATACATCTTGAGTACGTCACGGTCGAAGGCGGAATTGGACGCATGACCGGACTGCAGGCGTTCGCGCGTTTGCCGCACGGCCTTGGAAACGGCCTTGTTGCGGTGGCTGCGCGACCTGTCGACGATAATCTTGTCGGTCGATGTGCTTACGCCGGTACTCATGTGCACGTTGAAACTTCACCCCTGGGTGGATAAGAGCTTAACCGGCAATTCTTAAGAAGATGTTTGCCATCTTTGCCAAGGATTTGTTTTTTAAGGAGGCGAAAGCGTGACACGTGGCCTGCGCCTGATTCGTGACGGCGTGACCGCTATTGCCTTGCTGGTGCTCCTGGCGCTGATTGCTGCCAAGATCAACGACAGAGCAACAATCAAGCGTGCAGGCGCCTTTCATGCTGCCGATGGCGACAGTCTGACATTGGGCGGAGAGCGCTTCCGCCTCGAAGGCATTGACGCGCCCGAGCTTAGCCAGAGCTGCGAACGGGCGGGAAAGGCCTGGGCTTGCGGGCGCGTGGCGCGGGACGCGCTGCAGGAGATGGTGCTGGCATCGGGAACGCTTTGCCAGGGCGACCGGCGCGACCGCTACGACAGGCTGCTTGTCGTCTGTCGGAATGCGACGGGCGGCGACATCAATGCCGGCATGGTGCGCCGAGGCATGGCTGTTTCCTATGGTGGTTACGGCAAGGAAGAGATCGAGGCGAAACGGGCGAAAGCGGGGCTGTGGGCCGGGACTTTCGAGCGGCCGCGCGATGTGCGTGATCGTGCCCGCCACGAATCCGGTTACGGCGACGCGCTGCGCTTCATCGGGCGGATCGTCGGATGGGAGTAAAGCGATGACCGACGAAGCCGAGCTGGAAACTCTGCGGCGGGAAATTGCGGCCTGTCGCATCTGTCGCGATACCCCGGCGAAAGGTCCTGAGCACCGGCTGCCGCACGAACCCAGACCGGTGGCGGTGATCTCTTCGAGCGCGCGCATCCTGATCGCCGGGCAGGCGCCCGGCCTTCGGGTGCATGAGAGCGGTCTGCCGTTCGACGATGCATCGGGCGACCGGTTGCGATCATGGCTCGGCGTTGACAGAGCAAGCTTTTACGACCGCGCCCGGTTCGCCATTGTGCCGATGGGCTTCTGCTTTCCCGGCTACGACGACAAAGGCGCGGACCTGCCTCCACGCCGTGAATGCGCTCCGGTCTGGCGGCAAAGGGTGATTGCGGCAATGCCGCAGATCGAGCTGGTGCTGGTCATCGGCCAGTATGCGCAGTCCTGGCATATGGCTGACGACAGGCGAGGCAATATGAGCGAGACGGTGCGAGCGTGGCGCGACAGTCTGCTGTCTGGCCGGTCGCCGGCGGTGCTGCCGTTGCCGCATCCGAGCTGGCGCAACAGCGGCTGGCTGAAACGCAATTTCTGGTTCGAGCAAGAATTGCTTCCTGTCCTGCGGGAGCGAGTGAAAACGCTGCTTTCCTGAAAAAAAATTCTTTTCGTTGTGCGGAATCGGGTTATACAAAGAAAATAATTCGAAAGGACTGACGTGCGCATGGACCGCCTCGACCGAAAAATACTGCGTCTGCTGCAAGAAGATTCGACCCTTGCCGTTGCCGACCTCGCCAAGAAGGTGGGGCTTTCGACGACGCCATGCTGGCGGCGCATTCAGAAAATGGAGGAAGATGGTGTCATCAAGCGTCGGGTCGCCATTCTCGATCCGGAGAAGGTCAATACCAAGGTCACGGTTTTCGTATCGATTCGCACCGCCACGCATTCGATCGAGTGGCTGCGCCGCTTTTCCGAGGTGGTTGCCGAATTTCCCGAGGTGGTCGAATTCTACAGAATGAGCGGTGACGTCGACTATCTCCTGCGAGTCGTCGTGCCCGATATCGCCGCCTACGACGCCTTCTATAAGCGGATGATCGCCAAGATCGAGATTCGCGACGTCTCCTCTGCCTTTGCGATGGAGCAGATCAAGTATTCGACGCAGCTGCCGCTCGACTACATGATTCTTGAGAACGCCAAATCCAACGAGGATTGAAATCGCCGATAGGTTGCGACGAGCCGCTGGCCGGCAGTCGCATATGCCGTGTGGTACTCGCCCCGGATCCGGGTCTTTGACGCGATTCGCTCGCACACGGGAATGCGGCGCTCGGAAGCGGCTTTCGGAAGAATGTGGCCCTCACTGCAAAAAAAAGCCGGAAAAACCGCGAAAAAACGCTCCAGTTTCACCAAAGTGGTGGAGAAACATATAGCCTGGTAACGATTGCAAGGCTATGATGTGTGGCATCAATAAGCGCCATGTCATCATTTTGACTCATTGGTATCGAAATCAGGACACCATGTTCTACACCGCTACCTTGTATAGGTTGAACAGTCGGCGGTAGAGTTTATGTGCTTCACCATTGTGTTCGGCGGGGGTCGAACGGTGGAGAATTTGACATTGGCGCATAGCGTTTGCGGCTTGCGAGGGAGGTTCCCTCGCGGGGCCGCTTTGTGCGTTTTTTTTCGCGTAATTTTTTGAAATTGTTGTATAAAAATCACGTCCGTAGCGAAAGTTGCTCGCGCCGACCCACCGCGCATGTATCTCGAATTGCTTGATTGAGGCTTCTATGTGATGACGGTTTGGCGGTTCGATCGATCCGCACGCCGAGATGGCTGTTCAAACTGGGCCGGCTTCGAATTGACTACCCGATGAGACGTCAGCCCCGATCGACAAAGGAATGGATTGGTAAATGAACATCAGAATGGTTTTGCTCGCATCAGCAGCAGCATTTGCTGCATCGACGCCGGTTCTTGCAGCTGACGCTATTGTTGCTGCCGAGCCGGAACCGGTTGAATATGTTCGCGTCTGCGACGCTTACGGCACCGGCTACTTCTACATCCCCGGCACCGAAACTTGCCTCAAGATCGAAGGCTACATCCGTT